>NZ_JAKVPY010000023.1:0-74759 GCF_022487945.1 Halomonas flagellata | reverse complement strand
CCACGCCGACCCGGCTAATGTTCATGGGGAGTTCTCCTCATCCTAAGGCTGGTAAGTGATGCACTCACCCACCAGTGTGGCGCAACGACGCCGGTGTAGGGTGGGGAGGACTCCATCCCATTGCTTACGGGCCTTCGCATTTCCCACGTCCATGTGGGTCACAAGGAAAAAAGGTAAAAATACGTAGTTTGTGAGCAGAATTACCGCGAGGCGTTGGGGAAGAAGAGCTGCTGACCCTTCACCTCGAAGCCGGCGATGGCCCGCTGGCCCTCCTCGGAGAGCAGCCAGCGGTGCCACCGTTCGGCGAGGTCGTGCTTGAGGTGCGGGTGGCGCCCAGGGTCGAGCAGCAGGCTGCCGTACTGGTTGAACAGTGCCTCGTCGCCCTCGAACAGCAGCGCCAGGTTCTGGCGATTGTCGAAGGCGACCCAGGTGGCGCGGTCGGCCATCACGTAGGCGTCCATGGCGGCGGCGGTGTTCAGCGTCGGGCCCATGCCGCTGCCCAGCTCGCGGTACCAGGCGCCATCGGGCTCGACTCCGGCCGACTCCCAGAGGCGCAACTCGGCGCGGTGGGTACCGCTGTCGTCACCCCGCGAGGCGAAAGATGCCTGGGCCTCGGCGATACGGGCGAAGGCTTCGGTCACATCGGCGGCTTCGCGGATGCCGGCCGGGTCGTCGTCCGGGCCGACGACAACGAAGTCGTTGACCATCACGTCGGCGCGCTCGCTGGCCCAGCCGTCGGCGACGAATTGCTCCTCGCCCCGGGTGTCGTGCACCAGCAGGGCGTCGGCGTCGCCGCGGCGGGCGATCTCGAAGGCCTGGCCGGTGCCGACCGACACGACCCTTACCTCGATGCCGGTGGCCTCGGTGAACGCAGGGATGATGGCATCGAAGAGCCCCGAGTTCTCGGTGGAGGTGGTGGAGGCCAGGGTGATATGGCCGACGCTCTGGGCGGTGGCGTTAAGCGACAGCCCCATCAGGCCGAGTGCGGCGAGGATGAGTCCGGCTTTCGGCATCTTGTCTTCCTTCTGTGGTTGTCATCCGAGCTACCAGACCAGGTCGCCGTCGATGAAGGCGCGGGTGGTCGGTGAGGCCGGTGTGGTGAAGAAACGCTCGGCGTCGCTGTGTTCGATCAGGCGCCCCTCGTGGAGCAGCACGACGTCGTCCGCCAGCCGTTTCGCCTGGTTCAGGTCGTGGGTGGTCATCAGGATGCGCGTGCCCCGGGCATGGAAGTCGAGGACTGCCGCTTCCACGGCGCGCATCGAGGCCGGGTCCAGGGCGGCGGTGGGTTCGTCGAGGAACAGCACCTCCGGTGCGAGCAGCCAGGCGCGGGCCAGGGCCAGGCGTTGCTGCTCGCCGCCGGAGAGGACCCGCGCCGGGCGTCTTTCCAGGAGCCCCAGGCCGAAACGCACCAGTGCCTCGCGGGCCAGCGGCTTGCGTGCCCGCCAAGGTGTGCCACTGACGGCCAGGGCGTAGGTGAGGTTGTCCAGGGCGGAACGCTTGAGCAGCACCGGGCGCTGGAAGACCATCGCCTGGCGCGGTGGCTTGCCCCCCCAGTACACCCGTCCGGTGCTGGGGAGCAGCAGGCCGTGGGCCAGGCGCATCAGCAGGCTCTTGCCGGCCCCGTTGGGCCCCATCACCAGGGTGCGCCGGCAGCCGTCGAGGGTGAGGGTCAGCGGCTGGAGCAGCGTCTGGCCGCGGTGGACCATGCTCGCACCCTCGAAGCGCAGGGCGGGAATCGCCACCTCGGGCAACTGGTGGGCCACGTGGGTCATCCCAGTCGCCTCCTGGCCGTCTCGCCCACCACATAGGCGGCGCCGTTGATCAGGGTGACCAGAGCGAGCAGCACCAGGCCGAGCCCCAGGGCCAGCGGCAGGTTGCCCTTGCTGGTTTCCAGCACGATCGCCGTGGTCATTACCCGGGTGACGCCGTCGATGTTGCCGCCCACGATCATCACCGCGCCCACCTCGGCACTGGCGCGACCGAAGCCGGCCAGTATCACCGTCATCAGGCCGAAGCGGGCATCCCACAGCAGGGTGGGGATCCGGCGCAGCCGTGACAGCCCGAGCGACTGCAGCTGCTCGCGGTACTCGGCGTGCAGCTCCTCCACCTGCTGGCGGGTCAGGGCGGCGATGATCGGCAGGATCAGCAGGACCTGGGCGACCACCATGGCGCTGGGCGTGAAGAGCAGGCCGAACTGCCCCAGCGGGCCGGCGCGAGAGAGCAGCAGGTAGACCGTGAGCCCCGCCACCACCGGCGGCAGTCCCATCAGGGCATTGAGTACCACGATCACGGCACCGCGACCGGGGAAACGCCACAGCGCCAGGGCCGCGCCCAGTGGCAGGGCGACGAGCGCGGCGAGGGCCACCGCCGACAGCGAGATCTGCAGCGACAGGGCGACGATCTCCCGCAGCGCCGGGTCGAGGTTCAGCACCAGGCGCAGGGCGGTGGCGAAGGCGTTGTCGGCGGTCGGCATGGTACTCCCTCGTGACTTCCTTGCATCATCTGCATTACAAGACGCCGGTGCATCCTATGCTGAAATTCATGCAGGATGATGCAGTGAAACGACGAGAGACGATCCGATGGCGACGCCCTACACCTACCTCACGACCGCCGAGGCAGCCGACTACCTGCGGCTCAAGGAGCGCAAGGTCTACGATCTGGTCGCCCAGGGGGTGATTCCCTGCACCCGGGTCACCGGCAAGCTGCTCTTCCCGCGCCATAGCCTCGATCTCTGGTTGATGCACCACCTGGAGGGAGACCAGGCCAGTCGACGACCGGCGCCGCCGGTGCTGGCCGGTAGCCAGGATCCGCTGCTGGAGTGGGCGGTGCGCGAGAGCGACTGCGACCTGGCGCTGCTCTGTCACGGCAGCGGCGATGGGGTGCGTCGCCTGGCACAGGGCGAGGCGATGCTCGCCGCGGTGCACCTGATCGACCCCGAGAGCGGTGACTACAATGCCCCGCTGCGTCTCGGCCTGGGCGGCATGCGTGACCTGGTAGGGATGCGTTGGGTGCGGCGCTGCCAGGGGCTGCTGCTCGCGCCGGGCAACCCCCGAGGGCTCACCGGCCTGGCCGATCTCGACCGGCCGGGGCTGGTGGTGGCGCGCCGTCAGCCGGATGCCGGGGCGCAGCGGCTGCTGCGCCACCTGTTGACCCGGCAGGGGTTGGACCTCGAGGCGCTGACCTTCGCCCCCCATCTGGCGCTGAGCGAGGACGACCTGGCCCTGGCGATCCGCCAGGGAGAGGCGGACGTGGGGCTCGGGATCGAGGCGGCGGCGCGCCGCCAGGGTGTCGACTTCCTGCCACTGCATTGGGAGCCCTTCGACCTCCTGCTGCGGCGGCGCGACTATTTCGAGTCGCCGGTGCAGCGCCTGCTGGCCTTCGCCCGGGAGCCGCGCTTCACCGAGCGGGCCGAGGCGCTCGGCGGCTATGACCTCGGCGAGCAGGGGAAGGTGGTCTATAACGCCTGAGGTGGGCGACTTGACGCCTTGCGCCTGTGGGCGATACTGCAGATTAGACCGGTCGGTCTGAAAGGATGGTGTATGACGCATATGACGAAGGAGCGCTTGCTCGAGGCGGGACTCGCCATGCTGCTGGAGCACGGTTACAACGACCTGGGAATTCAGGCGCTGCTGGAGGCGACGGGGACGCCGAAGGGGTCCTTCTATCATCACTTTCGCAGCAAGGAGGACTTCGCCCTGCAGGTCATCGACCGCTACATGGAGGAGGTCCATCACGGCCTGGATCTGAGCCTAGGCAACGCCAGTCTGCCGCCCCTGGAGCGGGTGCACCGGTTCTTCGAGCTGTCGCAGGAGAAGTACCGCCAGGAAGGCTACCTGGGCTGCCTGCTCGGCGGGGTCGGCCAGGAGCTGTCGGGGATCAGCGAGACGTTCCGGCGCAAGATCGAGACCTGTTTCGCCGGCATCGCCGTGCGGGTCGCCGACTGCCTGGAGGAGGCACGGCAGCAGGGTGACCTGCCACCGGACAGAGATCCTCGCCAGATGGCGGACCTGCTGGTGGACTGCTGGGAGGGCGCTGCCTTGCGTAGCCGGTTGTGCCGCGATCCAGGCCCACTCGGGGCCATGCTCGACTTCTATTTCTCTGCCGCTACGCAATAAGCCTTTTTGTGTGGCCGAGACTAAACCGACTGGTCTGTTCATGGTGGCATCTCAAGCCATCCATACACCAACGGTGAGGGTTGGCGTCACCGCCAACCCGGAAGGTGCGGGATGACAAGCACGAGCCTTTACGAGCACCTGGGCGGCGATCAGGGCATCGCCTACTCGCTGAAGGGGGAGATCATGCACGTCTGAGGCGTCCTGGCCAGCCCGGCCTCTCGACCGCCCGGGGCTCTCCCCGGGCGGTCTTATAGCGGCGCCTGCTGGTTGGGCGGGACGATGCCCATGCGCTTCATGCGCCGGTAGATGGTGGGTCGCGACAGCCCGAGTTCGCGGGCCACGGCACTGATGTTCCACTGGTGACGACACAGCGAGCGATGGAGCAGATCCTGCTCGGGGCCTCGGCGAGCCGCCGCGGACGTCATGCCGGTCGTGTCCTGGGCAGCCAGGCCGGGGCTGGCACCGGGGTGGGCCAGCTGGCCGTGGGTGCACTCCTCGGGCAGGTCGTTCACCACGATCTCGTCGCCCTCGCAGGTGGCCAGGGCGTAGTGCAGGGCGTTGTGCAGTTCGCGGATGTTGCCGGGCCAGGGGTAGGCGAGCAGGGCGCTCATGGCATCGCCGCGCAGGCGCACCCGGGCGTCGCGCTGCTGGTTGAGCTCGTCGAAGATGCGGCGGATAAGGTAACCCTTGTCGGCCCGCTCGCGCAGCGGCGGCAGGCGCAGGCTGGCGCCGTTGAGGCGGTAGAACAGGTCCTCGCGAAAACGCCCCTCACCGATCAGCCCACGCAGGTCGCGGTGGGTGGCGGCCACCACCCGCAGGTCGACCTTGATGGGGCGGCTGGCGCCGATCGGCAGCACCTCCTGCTCGGCGAGTACCCGCAGCAGCCGGGTCTGCAGCTGCAGCGGCATATCGCCGATCTCGTCGAGGAAGAGGGTGCCGCCGTCGGCCTGGGCGATCAGCCCCTTCATGCCCTTGCTGCGGGCGCCGGTGAAACTCCCCGGCTCATGGCCGAACAGCTCGCTCTCGATCAGCGATTCGGGCATCGCCGCGCAGTTGATGGCCACGAAGGGCTTGTCGCGGCGTCGGCTCGACTCGTGCAGCGCGCGGGCCATGCGTTCCTTGCCGGTACCGGTCTCGCCGATCACCAGGATGTTGATCGGCTCGTTGCGCAGTCGCGCGGCCCGGGTGAGGGTGTCGCGCATCGCCGGGTCGTCGTCGGCCAGGGCCTCCAGGGGTGCCAGGCTCGAGTCGCGCCGCTCGCCGGTGCCGGGCGCTGCGCTGGCCCGCCGAGGTGGCTCGATCAGGGTGGCGAAGTGGAGTTCGCGATGGCGGTGGGTGCGGAAGGCGCGCACCCGGTCGCCGCTGTGCTGGGGAATGGCCAGCACCTCGTCGACCTCGGCGTCGAGCAGGTCCTGGATGTGCCAGGCCCGGAAGGGGCGTGCCTCGCCGGCCTCCGGCAGCGGGAGCTCGTGGTGGCGCAGCAGCTTGCGCCCGGCGGTGTTGGCCGCCACCAGGCTGCCGTCCGGCTCCATGGCCAGCAGGTAGCGGCGGTTGATCTGCACGAACTCCCGCGAGCGGTCCAGGCAGACGATGGGATGGTCAGCGTAGCGCTGCAGGAAGTAGGCATCCTCGATCATCTTGGCGGTGTACTTGACCAGTTGCAGGGCGAAGGTCTGGGAGTGCTTGGACTCCGGCGAGTGGTAGGCGGAGATGTCGAGCACCGCCAGCAGCTGGCCGTGGGGGTCGAAGACCGGCGCCGCGGTACAGGTCAGCCGGATATGGTGGGCGCTGAAGTGGTCGCTGTGGTGGCAGGTGAGGGCGCTGCGTTCATGGATGCAGGTGCCCACCGCGCAGGTACCAGCACGGGATTCGCTCCAGTCGGCGCCCAGGTAGAGGCCGGTGCGCTGGTGCTCGCGCTGGTCGGCCTTGGCGCCGAGGAACTGCACGGCGATGCCCCGGGCGTCGGTCAGCAGCACCACATAGCCCAGCGAGGCGACCTGGCGGTAGAGCTGCTCGACCCCGGCCCGGGCCACCTGGAGCAGTGCATCGGCCTGGTCCTGGTGCTCGCGCAGGGTGGCCCCGGGCACGTAGCGCGCGGGGGTCGGGCGCGCCGGGTCGAGGCCGTAGCGGTCGATGCAGCGCCGCCAGGAGCGCTCGATCATCGCCGCCTCTCCCTCGGCGCTAGGGCTGGCCAGGGCCTGGAGGATGGTGTCGATATGCTGGCGTTGGCTCAGGGTGGGGGGCATGGCGTGCCTCTGCCGGTCGCGGTCTTGTCGTTGTCTTTTCTTCAAGGTAAGGGCTGGGGTCTCGCCCCGAGATACGACCTTCGTCGCCCCTGTTACAGGTGTAACGCCGGTGTCACGCGGTGTTCGCCCGCGGCTGTCACGACGGTGTAAAGCCGGCACCCGGACCGGCCCCGTCCCGCCTGATATTCCCCCTTTTCATTCAAGGTTTTACTGCACAGTGCGGTATGCCTGGCATGAATGCTGCCCGGTAGGGGTGTGGCCGCCGCCCCGGCGAGCGGCCCTCGACGAAGAACAAAGAGATCGAGGAGTCACGCCATGACCGAAGCTTCCCGGGCGATGCTCAGCCGTCGCCGCTTCCTCACCCTCACCGGCGCCCTGACCGCCGGCAGCCTGGCGCTGGGCGCCACCGGCCTGTGGCCGCGCTGGGCACTGGCCGAGCCCGAGCTGGCCAACCGCCTGTTGCGCCTGGGGCGCGACATCTATCCCCACGAGGCGATCGAGGATCGCTACTACCTGGAGCCGCTCACCCCGCTGCTCGAAGAGCAACGCGACATGATCGCCGCCGGCCTCGACGACCTAGATAGTCGCGCCCGGGACGCCCATGGCCACGACTACGCCGGGATCGAGGATCCCGCCGAGCGCGAGGCGCTGCTGCGCGAGATCCAGGCCGGCGACTTCTTCCAGACCGTACGCAACACCCTGGTGGTGGGCCTCTACAACAACTCGGAGCTGTGGGAGCCGCACTTCGGTTACCAGGGCTCCTCCTGGGAGCAGGGCGGCTATATCAACCGTGGCTTCAACGACCTGGTGATCGACTGGCTGTGATGGGCCCCTGAGTCCAGCACCCCCGACCAATAACAACCGACAACGAGTGAACGAGAGGAGACACGCCATGAGTACCCGATTCACCCATGACGATGATGGGGTGGTGGTGATCATCGGCTCCGGGGCCGGCGGCGGCACCCTGGCCCACGCCCTGGCCCGCAAGGGTATCAAGAGCGTGGTGCTGGAGGCCGGCAAGCGCCACGCCCTGGATGACATCGAGAACGACGAGTGGGCCATGTTCGAGAAGCTCTCCTGGCTCGACGAGCGCATCACCGCCGGCCCCCGTCAACTGACCGAGACCTTCCCCAACCTGCCGGCCTGGATCGTCAAGGGGGTGGGCGGCAGCACCATCCACTGGGCCGGGGTGTCGCTGCGTTTCCAGCCCCACGAGTTCCGCCTGCACAGCGAGGTTGGCGACATCGCCGGCGCCAACCTGCTGGATTGGCCGATCTCCTATGAGGAACTCGAGCCCTACTACGTGAAGGCCGAGCGCCACATGGGGGTGACCGGCGAGTCCACCGGCATGCCGCTGCACGACTGGAACAACAACTTCAAGGTGCTGGCCGAGGGCGCCAGGCGAGTCGGCTACGAAAAGCTGCGCGCCGGTCCCATGGCCATCAACACCCGGTCCTATGACGATCGGCCCCCCTGCCTGCACGCCGGCTTCTGCATGCAGGGCTGCCGGTTCGGCGCCAAGTGGTCGACCATGTACACCGACATTCCCCGCGCCGAGGCCACCGGGCACTGCGAGGTGCGACCCCATGCCATGGCGCTCACGATCGAGCACGACGCCGATGGGCGGGTCACGGCGGTGGTCTATGCCGACGGCGACGGCAACCTGCAGCGCCAGCGGGCCCGCGCGGTCTGCGTGGCGGGCAACTCCATCGAGTCGCCGCGGCTGCTGCTCAACTCTCATTCGTCGCTGTTCCCCGAGGGGCTCGCCAACTCCTCCGGCCAGGTGGGGCGCAACTACATGACCCACGCCACCGCCTGCGTGTTCGCCGAGATGCCGAAACCGGTGAACATGCACCGCGGCACCACCTTCGCCGGGATCATTTCCGACGAGGCGCGCCTCGATCGTTCGCGCGGCTTCGTCGGCGGCTACACCCTGGAGGTGATGTCGCTGGGCATTCCCTTCTTCGCCAAGTTCATGGACCCGGCCAACGGCGGCTGGGGGCGCGACTATGCCGGCATCCTCGAGAAGTACGACCACCTCTCCGGGGTGTGGATCTGCGGCGAGGACCTGCCGGTAGAGCGCAACGGCATCACCCTGCATGACTCCCGCAAGGACCGGTACGGCCTGCCGGTGCCGATCGTCTACAAGGGCGACCATCCCAACGACGAGCGCCTGCGCCGCCACGGCCAGCAGCAAGCCGCCAAGTGCTACGAGGCGGTGGGCGCGGTGCGCGTCTTCGACGTGCCGGACTTTCCCACCAGCCACAACGTGGGCACCAACCGCATGAGCGCCCGGCCCGCCGACGGGGTGGTGAACCAGTGGGGCCAGACCCACGACATCGACAACCTCTTCGTCTCCGACGGTAGCCAGTTCACCACCAGCGGCGCCGAGAACCCGACCCTGACCATCGTCGCCCTGGCCCTGCGCCAGGCCGATCACATCGCCGAGCGCATGTCGCGCGGCGAGCTCTGAGAGGAGGACCCCTATGCAACCGACAGCCGACCAACGTCGCTGGATGTACCGGAACATGGTGCTCAGCCGCTACCTCGAGGAGCGTATCGAGGCGCTCTACATGGAGGGCAAGACCCCGGTGTTCAACATGGCCAAGGGGCCGATCCCCGGCGAGATGCACCTTTCCAACGGCCAGGAGCCCTGTGCGGTGGGGGTCTGTGCCCACCTGACCCCGGAGGACATCGTCACCGCCACCCACCGGCCCCACCACATCGCCGTGGCCAAGGGGGTCGACCTCGACGCCATGGTGGCCGAGATCTTCGGCAAGGCCACGGGCCTCGCCGGCGGTCGCGGCGGCCACATGCACCTGTTCGACGAGGCCGTGAACTTCTCCTGCTCGGGGATCATCGGCGAGGGCCTGGGACCGGCGGTGGGCGCGGCGCTGTCGAGGAAGATGCAAGGAAAACCTGGAGTCGCCGTGGCCTTTATGGGGGAGGGGGCTGCCAACCAGGGGGCCTTCCACGAGGCACTGAACCTGGCGGCGGTGTGGCAACTGCCGGTGGTCTTCGTGATCGAGGACAACGCCTGGGGCATCTCGGTGGCCAAGCAGGCTTCCACCGCGGTGCCGCGCAACGACAAGCGCGCCAGCGCCTACGGCATGCCGGGTCACCACGTGGCCGACAACGACGTGGAGGGCGTCTTCGCCGCCGCCGGCACTGCCATCGCCCGGGCCCGGGAGGGGGCGGGACCGAGCCTGATCGAGATCGAGACCGTGCGGCTCGCCGGCCACTTCATGGGCGACGGCGAGGACTACCGGCCCAAGGGCGAGAAGGAGGGGCTCACGGATCCGATCCCTCGCTATCGCCGGGCGCTGCTCGACGCGGGCGTGTTCGACGAGGCCGGCGACGCCGACTTGGTCGCCGAGGCCAACGAGCGGGTCGAGACGGCCATCCGTTTCGCCCAGCAGAGCGAGTTCCTGCCGCCCGAGGCGGCGCTGGAAACCGTCTTCATCTAACGCCAGGAGAACTGTGATGACGACTACTACCAAGAGCGCCAGCCGCAAGCTGACCATCGCTCGGGCCATGGCCGAGGCCACCGCCCAGGAGATGCGTGCCGACCCCCGGGTCTTCGTGATGGGCGAAGACATCGGCCCCCTGGGCGGGGTCTTCGGCAACACCCGGGGTCTGTATGACGAGTTCGGTGCGGAACGCGTCCGGGATACGCCCATTTCCGAAACCGCCTTTATCGGTGCCGCCGTGGGGGCCGCCTCGGATGGCATGCGGCCCATCGTCGAGCTGATGTTCGTCGACTTCTTCGGCGTCTGCATGGACGCCATCTACAACCTGATGGCCAAGAACACCTACTTTTCCGGCGGCAAGGTCAAGGTGCCCATGGTGCTGATGACCTCCACCGGCGGCGGCTACTCCGATGCCGGCCAGCACTCCCAGTGCCTCTACGCCACCTTCGCCCACCTGCCGGGCATGAAGGTGGTGGTGCCGAGCAATGCCCATGACGCCAAGGGGCTGATGACTGCAGCGATCCGCGATGACAACCCGGTGGTGTTCATGTACCACAAGTCGCTGCAGGGCATGGGCTGGCTGGGCACCGAGAAGGGGGCCACCGTGGCGGTGCCCGAGGAGAGCTACACGGTCGAGATCGGCAAGGCCGCGGTGGCGCGCGAGGGCAACGACGTGTCGCTGGTCAGCCTCGGCGCCGGCGTGCACCACTGCCTGCGCGCCGCCAGGGCGCTGGAGGAGGAGGGATTCTCCGCCGAGGTGGTCGACCTGCGCAGCCTGGTGCCGCTGGATCGCGACACCGTACGCGCCTCTGTGGCCAGGACCGGCCGGCTGATCGTGGTCGACGAGGACTACCACAGCTACGGGGTCAGCGGCGAGATCATCGCCAGCGTGGCCGAGCACGCCGCCACCCGGCTCAAGGCCGCGCCCAAGCGGGTGGCCTATCCGGACATCCCGATACCCTTCGCGCCGACCATGGAGCAGTGGGCCCTGCCCAGTGCCGACAAGATCGTCGCCGCCTTCCATCAGATGCTGAACGAGAGTTGAGGAGAGACCCATATGACGACCGAGATTACCGTACCCGAGGACCTCTGGGAGGGCGACACCGAAGGCGTGATCACCGCCTGGCTGGTGGACGATGGCGCCGAGGTTGCCCAGGGCGACCTGGTCGCCGAGGTAATGGTGGAAAAGGCCCAGTACGAGATCGAGGCGCCGGTTTCGGGGAAGTTGAGCATCACCCGGGGCGAGGACGATGTCGTGACCAAGGGGACTACCATCGCCCACCTCGAGGCTTGAGGAGACAAACCATGAAACTGGAAACCCATGACACTGCCCCGTCCGCCCCCGAGGGGGCAGGTCCCGACGCCTCAGGGGCGCCGCCTCCGAGAGTAGTGCCGCTGCGCGGGATGCGCGGCATGATCGCCTCGAAGATGCTGCAGAGCCTGCAGTCCTCGGCCCAGCTCACCCACCATGCCAGCGCGCGACTCGATGCCCTCCAGGCGCTGCGGGAGCGCTGCAAGGCGCACGGCCGGACCGCACCCTCGGTGCAGGATCTGCTGCTGCGCCTGGTGGTGCAGACCCTGGCCGACTTCCCTGCATTGAACGCCACTCTGGAGGAGAACCGCATCACCGAGCATGGTGCGGTGCACCTGGGACTGGCGATACCGCTGCCCGGCGACCTGCTGGTGGCCCCGGCGCTGTTCGATGCCCAGGCATTGCCCCTGGGCCGGCTGCCCGAGGCGCGCCGTGCCCTGGTGGCCAAGGCCCAGGCCGGCAAGCTGAGTGTCGGCGAGCTGACCGGCGCGACCTTCACGGTTTCCAACCTGGGCCGCTCGCGGGTGCACCACTTCACGCCGATCCTCAACGTTCCCCAGGTGGCGATCCTGGGGATCGGTGGTGTCGAGGCCCGCGCCGTGCCAGTATCGGGCGATTGGCGGGCTATCGATGTCATCGGCCTGTCGCTGACCTTCGATCACCGCGCGGTCAACGGTGCCCCGGCGGCGGCGTTCCTCGATGCCCTGTGTGAACGTATCGAGACCCTGGCGCCCGAAGCGTTCGATGGCGAGCTGGCTCCGCCCAATGAATCAACGCATAGAGGAGCTGGCCATGACGGCCCTGTCACCCCTGGAGGAGTTTGACCTGCAGCGGCCTACGGTCGAAGGGGGCCTTGCGCTCGACGAGGCGCTGCTGGAGTCGATCTGCCAGGGCGAAAGACGGTTCGGGCTTATTGCCTGGTCGTCCACCGATCACGCGTTGGTGATGCCGCGGCGCCATGAGCGCCTCGAAGGCTTTCCCATGGCACGCCGGGCCCTGCTGGACCGGGGCTGGCCGATCCTGTTCCGGTCGACCGGGGGGACCCCGGTACCCCAGTCCCCGGCGGTGGTCAATGTGGCCCTGGCGCTGCGCTGCCGGGTCGGCAGCTCCGCGGCGCACCTGGAGTGGGGCTATCGTCGGCTCGGCGACCCCTGGTGCGACTGGCTCGCCTCGCTCGGCGTGCAGGATGCCGATCTCGGCTCGGCCCCCGGGGCCTACTGCGACGGCCGCTTCAACGTGCGCATCGCCGGGCGCAAGCTGGTGGGCACCGCCCAGCGCTGGCGCCGGGTGCGCGGCTGCAAGGACATGGCGATGCTGGCCCACGGCGCCATGCAGGTGGGGGAGACCCCCGAGGCGCTGGTCGAGGTGGTCAACACCTTCCAGGCCGCCATCGGCGACCCGCAGCGCTTCCATGCCGCCAGCCATGTCGCGCTTGCCCAGGCGCTGCCCGGCCTCGACCTCGATTCGGCGCTGCCGGGGCTGCTGGAGCGGCTGGCGGAAGCATCATGATAGATCCTCCCTGCGTCGACCATGGACGCCGAGGCGTCAGGCGAATACCGCTTCACACGCTCAGAGTGCTGTCCTGGGGGCGCGTGTAGCGCCATCCATTGTGGGCGAGCCGCCGATCGATCACTCTACGGCGGCTTCCAGTACTAGACTGGTCCAAGGCGATCATCATTGCGACGGGTCATTCGGCCCCCGGGTAGCCTGCCGGCATCGCTTCCCTTGTGGGTGCCACACGCGGAGACATGACAATGACTCAGACAACGCAGCAAACCAGTGAATACGTGGAGTTCTGGAACGACACCCTGGCCGAGAAGTTCGATCGCTTTCAGGAAATCCTGATGAATGGCCTGAGCTACCATAGCCAGGTCCCGCTCGGGAGACTCGAGGTGGCGCCGGGCGCGCGGATCCTCGACGTGGGTTGCGGCTGGGGCGATACCGCCATCGCGCTGGCGCGCAAGACCGGCCCCGAGGGCCAGGTGCTGGGCATGGACTGCGTCGAGCAGTTCCTGGAAGACGCCCGCCGGCGCGCCGACGAGGCCGGCCTGGCCAACGTTCGCTTCGTGGCCGCCGACGTCGAGCGCTACCCCTTCGAGCCGGAGTACGACCTGTGCTTCTCGCGGTTCGGCATGATGTTCTTCGAGCACCCGGTCGTCGCCATGCGCAACATCCACAAGGCGCTGCGCCCCGGTGGCGAGCTGATGTTCATCGTCTGGCGCGACATCGAGGACAACCCCTGGCTGGGCCTACCCAAGCAGGTGGTGCTGGATTTCCTGCCGCCGCCCGGAGAGGATGCCCGCACCTGCGGCCCCGGGCCGTTCTCCATGGCCAACCCGGACGTGGTCACCCAGCAGCTCGAGATCGCCGGTTTCGAGGAGATCCACTTCGAGCGCAACGACGGCCCGGTCGAGGTCGGCGATTCGGTGGAAAACGCCATGCGCTTCCAGCTTGCCCTGGGGCCGGCGGGGGAGGTGTTCCGCGAGGCCGGCGAGGAAGCCGAGCGCCAGCGTCCGCAGATCGAGGAGGCGCTGCGCAGCACCCTGGCACCCTATGCGCAGGCGGGAAAGATCGTCATGGGCTCGAGCTCCTGGACCATCACGGCGCGCAAGCCGGCCGGCTGATGCCTCCCCCGGTCCGGCGTGGCTTGCCTCCGAGCCACGCCGGGCCGACGATCGGCGTCAGGCGGTGGGCACCGCCCTCGTGCTACTATCCACAAACGTTCGGCACATCAAGGAATTAGGCGTATTGCTCTGCCCTGGCGTCAGCGCTTACGGAGACGATTGACTCAGCCATTAAACGCGGATGGTGCTCACCACCTCCTTCCTCACGCCAGCTTATGTTGCGCCGCACAAATATCTCTGCTATTGATGCACTGCATCAGAGATGCAGAAGGCAGCGGCAGACCGCCAGGGCCTTCGCCATCCTTAGCCCCCGAGGAGGTCAACCTTGCAAAACGTCGACACCAAGCAGTTCACCGATCAGCTCGAATCCATGTTCTTCGGCCCAGCCCGCGCCTACGCGGCCCTCTCCGTGGACTATACCGAGAAGCTAGTCAATACCCAGCTCGAGGTCGGCAAGGCCTACACCGACGCCAGCCTGGCGCTGCTGCGCAGCCTGGTGAACGTCAAGGACGCGGAAGGCCTGCGCGCCTATACCCAAGGCCAGCAGCAGGTCGCCAAGTACCTGACCGAGTGCCTGAAGGGCGATGCCGAGAAGGTCGTGGCTCTGCAACAGGACTTCGTCCAGCAAATCCAGAGGCTGACAGACAGCAACGCCAAGCAGGTGACCGAGGCAGCCGAGAGCAGCGTCAAGCAGGTCACCGAGGCTGCCGAGAGCAGCGTCAAGCAGGTCACCGAGGCTGCCGGGAGCAACGCCAAACAGGCTGCCGAGGCTGCCGGAAGCAACGCCAAACAGGCTGCCGAGACTGCCGAGAGCAACGCCAAGCAGGCTGCCGAGACTGCCGAGAGCAACGCCAAGCAGTCTGCCGAGACTACCGAGAGCAAGGTCGAGCAGGCTGCCGAGACTGCCGGGAGCAACGCCAAGCAGGCTACCAAGACTGCCGAGAGCAAGGTCAAGCAGGCTGCCGAGACTGCCGAGAGCAACGCCAAGCAGGCTGCCGAGACTGCCGAGAGCAACGCCAAGCAGGCTGCCGAGACTGCCGAGAGCAACGCCAAGCAGGCTGCCGAGACTGCCGAGAGCAAGGTCGAGCAGGCTGCCGAGACTGCCGGGAGCAACGCCAAGCAGGCTACCAAGACTGCCGAGAGCAAGGTCAAGCAGGCTGCCGAGACTGCCGAGAGCAAGGTCAAGCAGGCTGCCGAGACTGCCGAGAGCAACGCCAAGCAGGCTACCAAGACTACCGAGAGCAACGCCAAGCAGGCTACCGAGACTGCCGAGAGCAACGCCAAGCAGGCTACCAAGACTACCGAGAGCAACGTCAAGCAGGCGAAGCCAACTACCAGAAAGACCGGAAAGTAAGCCTTCTGGCCGGCCTTACGCCAAGCCGACCCTCTCGCCGACGGGCCGCCGATCAACGATCGGTGGCCCGTCGCGTTGTGCACCGGTTAGAGTCCGACTACCCCCTTGGTATCCACCAGGAGCGCCTACTTGACCAGCAACAGCTACTTGCGCCACACAGCGATACTCTCTTCCTGGTGGAGCCGACGAAGCACTTGTCGTTGTTGCGCGCCTCGACTTCCACTCAGCCTAGCTGTCCAGCAGTGAGTACAGATGTGCCGATCACCGGAACTCGGCTCGCCGTCGATCACAGCATGGTAGACCTGCTTTTGTAGGTTCTTCGTCGTATCAGGTGGATTTGGCTTGATCCAGCATGCGCCCCACCGGGCTGCCTATCAGGTAGATCATGGCGATGAAATTCCCCTCGTTCCGGTAGCCGTAGAGGTTTTTGATGACATGAAACGGGTGCTTGACCACCCAGTCCAACTAATTCATGATGGTTCAATTCAGACAATGACGATTCTGGAAAGTCCTTTTCACGAAAGGATAAAGCGATACATTCGAGTCCATCAGTAACCTGGATACTTCTCCCACACTCGGTCGTTGTCCGTCCCACCGTACTCACCGACATCCCAGCGCTGGAAGTTCGCCAGATCTTTGGCCAATTCTGTAATCACATCACGCAACTCAAGAAACTCCAGCCATTCATCGGGAATGGCCTTCACGCCGTAGAGCACGCCCAGGAGGTTGCCGGTGATAGCGCCGGTGGAATCCGAGTCGCCATCATGATTGACGGCCAGCATCACGCCGTGGCGAAAATCCTTGGCCACCAGCGCACAATAGATCGAGATTGCCAGCGCTTCCTCGGCCACCCAGCCCTGACCCAGCTGCGCGATGGCCGCATGGTGCGGGGTAGCGGTGGCCGCCAGCCGTTCGGCCAGCTCGATGGCCCGGCGGGTGTCGTCCGTATCATTGCGCGCCTCGAGGAAATCCTTGGCGACCTCCAGGGCCTGTCGGATTGTTTGCCCTTCGGCCAGCAGGTTGATCATCAGCGCCAGGACACCCGCCGGGTGCTGGCCGGTGGGATGCCCATGGGTGATCGCGGCGGCATCACAACCGAGTTCGAAGACTTCCTGGCGGTGGCCGGCCCGATGGCCGAACAGCCCGATGGGAGCCACGCGCATCACCCCGCCACAGCCCTTGCTGTCGTTCTTGGCCATGTCGCCCAGCCCCGTCACGAACCGCAGCGCACTCAGGCAGGTATTGCCGGGCGCACGGCGATCATGCAGCGCCCGCTGCTGGAACAACCAGCCGGGGGATTGTTCGATGCTATCTGCCATGAGCCGTCGCATCTCCGGGGCAGGCTTTTCGCCCTGGGTGAGCAGCCAGCGCATATAGGCATGGCAGATGATGCTGGGATAGTGCGTGATACCCCGGATGGTACCCCGAACCCAGCTACGCAGCAGGCCTTCGGCGGTGAACAGGGTCATCTGGGTGTCGTCGGTGATCCGACCCAGACCGCCATAAGACGGGGCATACTTGCCGACCCCTTCCGGACCGAACCGATCGAGGATCTGCCGGCGGGAGAGGAATTCCACGGGCGCCCCCAACGCATCGCCCACGGCGCCGCCCAGCAGGCAGCCGGTAAAACGGTCCTCAATGGAGAGGGGGTCATTCATGATGCGACTCCTTGTCGTCCCGCCTACACTGTCTAGCGGGAAGCGATTCATTCGACCCACACGAATTTATCGGCAACCAACTCGGTTTCGCCGTCCCAGCGGTAGGCACACAGCTTGCCGTTACCGCCACCCTGGATGTGGCCGGCAGCAATGCTGTAATCCAGGCAGGCGATGTGGGGGGTCAATGGCTCGGGTGTGCCAGTGAGCCAGTAATGGCCGACGAATAGCGGCTTGTCGGCCTCGTAGCCGGGCAACACATCGTCGGGTATGGGATCATGAGGTATCGCTTCGATGGCCTCGGCCGGCACCATCGCCAAGTCGCGGTAGGTGAACCTCTCCAGCTCCCACCAGCGGGCGCGGACATGACGTCGCACATTGCCGTCCTTGTCAGCGAACTCCGCCCCGCTGGGTAAGGGTATCTCCAACCCCTTGAGCACGGTTTCCAGAGCATCGAAGGCAGCTGTGTCCTCGCGAGCCAGGGCCGGCCAGGCATTCGCCCGGATGCACTGCCGATCGTCCAGGTAGCCGGACAGGACAGCCAGTGACGGTCGGTGCCAGCAGGCATGAATGACGCGTAGGCCTTCGAGGTCGAGATAGAGCGGCAGGGTCTTGAACCAGGCAATATGTGACTGGTGCAGCTCGCTGCCCTCCCCCACCTGCTCTAGATAGGCCTGGTGCTGACGATGATTCCGGTCGCTGTGGGCCCGTAGATAGCGGCCTGGATGATCAGGGTCCTCGGTGGCCCAGACCACGGCGTTGAACTCGTGGTTGCCCATGACGGCTTGGGCATGGCCGGCTTCGACCATGGACCGAGCCATGCGGACGGTCTCCACCTGCTCGGGTCCGCGATCGACGAAGTCACCGAGAAAGATCACCTCACGCTCAGGATGAGACCAAATACCACGCTTCTCCTTGTAGCCGAGCTTTTCCAACAGATGCTTGAGGGGCGTAGCGTAGCCGTGGATGTCGCCGATGAGATCGTACATATAGACTTCTTGGACGTGGAATGAAGTTTCTATCATAACATGCTCCAGCGAAAACACACCGCCCAAACCGCAGCAACCCTCATGCACTACTCATATGGATTCATCGCTTTAATGCGGATGGAAGAAACGCCCCTGACTCGGAGTAGCTACTAATATGCGTCCACGTTGCCAAAGCTTGTTGATGCGCCGGTATTTAAATGTTATTTATTATCGATAGCCCTCCAAAAGCACGACGTCACTCGACCATTCTGTAACCATTACGCATTTGTATCTATAGTTTCTCCAGGCGCCAAAGCCATTCTGGAGTTTAGCCCTTCCGCTCACTTGTATTCGTTTATAAGGGCTTTCATTATATTGGGCTCCTTGCTTATTTGCTCTCTCTACTGAAGTGTTTGCCACCTCAGCTTGCTACTTTGCTGAAGCTTGTACGTTTTACCATGGCACCTTGCAGTATATTCCGAATAATCTTGAGGCTCCTCTGGCTCGGCACAACCAGCCAAGACAAATGCGCTCAACAGGACTAAAGTTACCGACTTATAAAATCACCTTGTTTTCATATGATACCTGCTATTATAATTTTTCTACTGTGCCAAGCTACATCACATCGCAATCTCCTGAACCGAGCCCACGCATGGAAAATGCGATGGCCTTTTAAAAAGCCGTCGGATGGATGGAAAACTCGCCGCTACTTCCGTAACTGATGCGAAACACAGCAGGAGTGGTTCGGTGCACGAGCGCCACAGTTTCCACCAGTCCACCAATACAGATACCCGCTGACTTAGCCTCAAGCTCACGGATCCCTCCACTGACTTTCCTTGCGACCACGCTACCGACAGGCGATGTCACGACTGACTCCGCTATTTTGGCCATCTGCGAATAACAAACGCTGCCGCATAGGAGCGGCATCGCTACATTCGGATACATACCATTACATTGGAGCCTAGACAAGAATTCTGAGCTTTGCATAGTCGAATTAGGGATAACAAGGCAGGAAAAGGGAAGTGCTCTTCGAGGATCGCGAGCTGGCCGCCGACTGGGCACGGCGCTCGCTGAAGGCCGCCTGGTGGGCCAAGGCCTGAACCTAACCATTTAGAGGGTTGCCGAGCGGGCGGCACCGGGCGGTGCCGCCGCGCGCCGCCGACTAGTGGCGCGGATCCCAGAGCCGGCTGCCGGTGTCGGCCTCATAGCCCATGCCATGGGGTGAACTGACCAGTTCCAGTTGCATGCCCCAGGGGGCCATGAAGTAGACCCAGGTCAGCCCCTCCATGGGGCCTTCGGTGAAGGTCTTGGGCTCACCGAGCACCTCCACGTCATGCTGCTCGAGATAGGCCACCGCGTTGTCCATGTCATCCACGTAGAAGGCGATATGGTGTCCGCCGATGTCGCTGTTGCGAGGCTGCTCGGTGCGCTGGTCGGGGGCGGTATACTCGAAGATCTCCAGGTTGGTGCCATTGCCACAGCGCACCAGGTGGGCGGCGGGAATGGTGGCCTCGGGGTGGACGTCGAGGTTCACGCCCATCCAGTCGTCATCGAAGGGCCCGAAGGGGCCGATGGTGAAGAAGGCCTCGCAGCCGATCACCTCGACGAAGAAATCCACCGCCGCCTGGCGGTCGGGCACGGTGAAGCCGAAGTGCTGGGTTCCACGCATTCCCGGAAGATCCGCCTGGGCGGCCTGGCTGGCCAGCAACACGGCCAGGAAAAGGGGCGCCGAGAGGGTGGCGCGCTTGAGGGTATCGAACATGGCATATCTCCATCGTTGTGCATTGTTGTCGGCGACGGTTGTCGGTGACGGTTGTCGGTGACGGTTGTCGGTGACGGTGGCCACCGGAACGAAGGAGCAATGCCCATGCCAGCCGCGGGGTATATGGAAAGCCTCGCTAAGCCCATGTTTTTCATGGGCTGGTTGGGCCAGGGGGAAGGTGACAGGTGTCAAGGGCGATACAGCGATGTAACGGTTGTCACGTTACAGAGGAGAGATACGGTGCCGCTCAGAACGAACCCACCAGGGTGCCCACGGCGATCAGCAGCACCAGCGAGACAAGGGGCACCACGACGGCGACCATCGCGATATCGAGATAGGCCTGGCGGTGCGTCAACCCGCAGATGGAGAGCAGCGTGATCACCGCGCCGTTATGCGGTAGCGCATCCAGTCCGCCGGTGGCCACCGCCGTGACCCGGTGCATCAACTCGGGCGCGATGCCGGCTGCCTGGCCCATGGCCAGGTAGGCGTCACCCAGTGTCGCCAGGGCGATGCTCATGCCGCCCGAGGCCGACCCGGTCATGCCCGCCAGCAGGTTGACCGCAATGGCGAGCGAGATCAGCGGGTTGTCTCCCCCCGCCGAGGTTACCCAGGCGCTGATCGTGTCGAAGGCCGCGAGCGACGCAATCACCGAACCGAAGCCGACCAGGCTGGCGGTGTTGAAGATCGGCAGCAGCGAGGCATTGGCGCCGCTGTCGAGGGTGGTGGTGAGGGTCTTCAGGCGTTGCCGGTTGGTGAGGATGATGACCCCGATGGCGATCACCAGGGCGGCGATCACCGACCAGACCCCGCGCACCGCCTCGAGGCTGGTCGCGCCATACAGCGGATCGGCCAGGTACCCCGTCTCCATGGCCGGGATCACCACCGCGGTGAACAGCAGGTTCAGCGCGATCACCAGTATGATCGGCAGCAGTGCCAGTGGCAGGGTGGGCAGCGAGCCGAGGGGCTGCCGAGGGGCGACCTCGGCCAGGTCGAATCCTTCGCCCGCCGCGTGTTCGCGCAGGTTGCCGACCACCTGCGAGTCGTCCCGATGTGCGCCGTAGCCTTCCCCTGCCCGTCGGGCCTGACGGGCCCGGTAGCTCAGCCAGGCCTGTCCCGACACCAGCATGACGAGCCCGGCGAGGATGCCGAGCCCCGGAGCGGCAAAGGGGGAAGTGCCGAAATAGGGCATGGGAATGGCGTTCTGGATGGCTGGCGTGCCCGGCAGCGCCGTCATGGTGAAGGTGAAGGCCCCCAGGGCGATGGTGCCGGGGATCAGCCGCTTGGGCAGGCTGGCCTGGCGAAACAGGGCCGCGGCGATCGGGTAGACCGCGAAGGCCACCACGAACAGCGAGACGCCGCCATAGGTCATCACCGCGCAGGAGAGCACCACCGCCAGGATGGCGCGCGTGTCGCCCAGGCGCTCGACGATGGCGCTCGCCAGTACCTCGGCACTGCCCGAATCCTCCATCAGCTTGCCGAACACCGCCCCCAGCAGGAACAGCGGAAAGTAACGGACGATGAAATCACCCGCGGCGCCCATGAAGACCTCGGTATAGCTGGCCAGCAGGGGGGTGTCGACCGAGACCAGTGCCACCAGCGCGGCCAGTGTCGGCGCCAGGATCAACAGGCTGAGGCCGCGATAGGCGAGATACATCAACAGCAGCAACGCCACGGCAATCGCCAGGATACCGATCATCCGCGCTCTTCTCCGCCATGCTTGGTGGGGGCCGCGTCGTCTGCCGTCGAGACCGGGCGAAACGTGTCCGCGAAGACCGCATTCAGGTCGAAGGTCGAGCGCTCGCCAAGAGTGTCGAAGTGCTCATCCAGCCACCGGTCGGCCCAGGCGCGGCCCTGGGCATGCAGGCGGGAGAGGAAGTCCCACTCGGCATTCATCTTGCTGGAGGCGCTCAGCGCTTCGGCCTCGTGCTCGGCATGGATCAGGTGCAGGCGCATCGAGCGGTAACTCTCGAGCTCCAGCCCCTCCGCCTCGATCAACTGGTGCAACAACTGAATGCTGCGTAGTTCCTTGATCAGGCTCGAGTTGAAGGTGATCTCGTTGATCCGGTTGATGATCTCCCGGGAACTGTCGGGCAGCTTGCGACGCACGAGGGGATTGACCTGGACCACCACCAGGTCACGGCAGCCCTGATCGTCGACCAGCGGATAGAGCGCCGGGTTGCCGCTGTAGCCGCCGTCCCAGTAGGCCTCGCCATCGATTTCCACCGCCGGAAACATGAAGGGTAGGCAGGCCGACGCCATCACGGTATCGACCGTCAGTTCGGGTTGGCGAAATATCTTCGCCCGTCCGGTGCGCACATTGGTGGCGGTGACGAACAGCTTGACCTTGCGGCAGGCGTTGACCCGTTCGAAATCGACCAGCTTGAGCACCAGATCGCGCAGCGGGTTGATGGCGAGGGGATTGAGCTTGGCGGGGGCGATCAGCTGCGTGAGGCTCTCGAAGAACAGATAGCTCGGCGAATGGTCGAGGCTGTCGTTACCCATCAGCCGGTCCCAGGGGCTGCGCTGAACGGGCGAAAGGCGTGCCGCATCGCTGACCGCCTTCCAGAAGGTATGCAGTGCCGCACGGGCGCCATCGCGACCGCCCTCGTGTAGCCCATCGGCCAGCACCACGGCGTTCATGGCGCCCGCGCTGGTGCCGCTGATCCCGTCGATTTCCAGCCGATCCTCTTCCAGCAGGCGATCCAGCACGCCCCAGGTCAAGGCCCCGTGCGAGCCACCGCCCTGCAACGCCAGGTCGATGCGCTTCCTGTCGCCCTTCGCCATGCCTTCCCCCGCTCACACATGAATGCTGCAACGCAGTGTAGGCCTCCTGCCGGCATCTGTCTGCACCATGCCGCCGGGTCGCCTAGTGTGCCGCGTCGCCGAGGGGCCGGTAGAAGAGGAAGTCGCCGACCTCGACCGTCTTGATGTATTCCTCGGCCCAGTGGGGGGCCACCGTCCGTTGGTGGAAATAGAGGGCCCCCTCGGTGCGGTCCGGCAGCTGCTGGTTGAGGGCTCGCCGAGCGATCTCCTTGGCGATCTCGTAGCGGTCATCCTCCACGACCTCATCCGGGCGGCCATCGCACCACCACGAGAACTGGCAGGCGCCCTGCTCGGAGCCTTGCTTGACGACGTCACAGACCGTATCGGGGAAGCCCTCGTGACCCAGCCGGTTCATGACGACATTGGCGACGGCCTCCATGTCGGCGATCCCTCCGCCCTTGGCCTCCCAGTAGATGCTGCGGGCGAGGCAGGTGATCGCATCGTCCAGCGGGGCTTCGCCGGCGGGGTCGACCGCCTGTGCCTCGGGCCGCGTGATGGTCTCGGCGGGAGAGGCGGGCGCCTGACTGCCCTCGGGCGCGGCGTTCTGTTCGAGTTCCTCCGCCTTGCTCCTGGCGGCTTCCGCCTGCGCCGACGGATCGGCCGCGACGGCCTGGCCCATGAACAGGAGGAGCGCGACGCAGGTCGCTATCCATAGTCGGCGCATCGGCTGCACCTCTCGGATGAAGCCTGTCTGACCCACGCCCGCACGAGTTGTCGGCGGGCCGTTCCCGCCGAGCACGAGCCCCGGTCGAGCCGCCTGGCGGCATCGGCCGGAGTTGACGCTGGACGGCATCGCCTTCAGGGAAGCGATATCGTTTCAGTATAGTGTTGTGTGCCCGCTATCGGTTCGACTGCCCGCGGGGAGCCGTCCAGCGGTGCGGCACCATGTCGGCCAGGCGCACGGGCTGGCGGCGCCGGCCCCACTGGCCGGGCGGGCCGGCGAAGACGCCGGCGCAGGCGGTACCGCAGTAGCGGCAGTGGCCGTCGTCGGTCAGGTTCCAGCTCGAGAGGGCGTACCAGTCGCGCTCGATCAGCAATTCCCCGCAGCCGTGGCAGTAGGTGCTGCTGCCGAGTGGGTCGTGGACGTTGCCGGTGAAGGCGTAGCGCACCCCGTTGGCCCGGGCGATCTCCCGCGCCCGGCTCAGGGTGGCCGGCGGGGTGGGTGGGGTGTCGCGCATCTTCCAGTCGGGGTGGAAGGCGGTGAAGTGCAGCGGCACGTCCGGGCCGAGATGATCCACCACCCAGCGGCTCAGTGCCTCGATCTCCCGGGACGAGTCGTTGTGATCGGGGATCAGCAGGGTGGTGATCTCGAACCAGACGTCGGTCTCGTGGCGCAGGTAGAGCAGGGTGTCGAGCACCGGGCTCAGGCTGCCGCCGCAGATCTTGCGGTAGAAATCCTCGGTGAAGGCCTTGAGGTCGACGTTGGCGGCGTCCATGTGGGCGAAGAACTCGCGGCGCGGGGCGTCGCAGACATAGCCCGCGGTGACCGCCACCGAGTGCACCCCGCGTTCGCGGCAGGCATCGGCCACGTCCATGGCGTACTCCAGGAAGATCACCGGGTCGTTGTAGGTGTAGGCGACGCTCCGGGCGCCGAGGCCCGCGGCGGCCTCGGCCAGGCTTGCGGGGCTGGCGGCGTCGGCCAGGGTGTCCATCTCTCGGGACTTGCTCATGTCCCAGTTCTGGCAGAACTTGCACGCCAGGTTGCAGCCGGCGGTGCCGAAGGAGAGCACGGCGGTGCCGGGCAGGAAGTGATTGAGCGGCTTCTTCTCGATGGGGTCGAGGCAGAAGCCGCTGGAGCGCCCGTAGCTGGTGAGCACTACCCTGTCGCCCTGGCGGGCGCGCACGAAGCAGAGCCCGCGCTGGCCCTCGCGCAGCTTGCAGGCGCGCGGGCAGACGTCGCACTGCACACGGCCGTCGTCCAGCCGATGCCAGTGGTGGGTGGGATGCACGCTGCCGTCGAGCTCGCGGATCATGGGCAAGGACTCCTCGACTCCTTGAGACTGCCCGGCCCCGGTGTCGTTCCGGTGGCCCGCGGCGCAGGGGGCGGGAGAAGGCGCGCCGGCCGGGCAGGCCGGCGCCTCAGTCGGAGAGCGTGGCGTCCAGATGCGGTTCGACCGATCCCGAATGGTGACCATGGGCCAGCCAGTCGGCCAGGTGGGCGCCGAGTTCCCGGGCGTCGTCGTCGACCCCGTGGATGAAGCTCGACTTGCGCCGGCGCATGAACGGCAAGCCCAGGGCGTAGAGCCCCGGGGCGTCGACCACGCCGCCGTGGTGCCTGAGCTGCCCCTTGCGGTCGAGCACCGGCACCTGCAGCCATGAATAGTCGGGCCGGAAGCCGGTGGCCCAGACGACGGTGCGGATCTCGCCGCTGGCGAGGTCGAGGCCGAGGCGTGGCGAGTCCGGCACCCGGGTCGGCGCCAGGCGCTCCGGCGGCCCCGCCCCGCGATCCAGGCCGCTGTCCCTTGCCCAGCCGTCGATGGCTTCGAGCAGCCGCCCCAGCTTGAGGTCCGCCGCCGCGCAACGGGCCGACAGCGAGCCGGAGAACTGCAGCTTGCCATCGCGCAGGCCGGCCAGGCGCCCGACCAGCTCGACGCCGCGGTCGGTCAGCGCATTCAGGTCCAGGGTCGCCTGGTCCACGCTGCCCGCGAGCTGCGGCGAGGGCACGCGCCGGGCGCGGTCGATGTCGTCCACCTCGTCGAAGCGCTGGTCAAGGATGCCGGCCGCCTCCATCCACCACTGGATGTCCCGGCCCCGGTAGCGCCGGGGCATGCGCACATGCTCGCCCACGGCCAGCGTCACCGGTCGTCCGGAACGGTGGATCTCGTCGGCGAGCTGCAGGCCGGTGGCGGAGGCGCCGACGACCAGCACGCCGCCATCCGGCAACTGGCCCGGGTTGCGGTAGTCCCGAGCCGTCACGCTGGCGATGGCCGGCGGCAACTCGGCGGCCAGGGCGGGGAGTTGGGGCAGGTTGAAGGCGCCGCTGGCGATCACCACCGCCCGGCAGCGCCAGTCGCCCCGGTCGGTGATCACCCGGTAGCCGTCGTCTGCCGGCCGCACCGACAGCACCGTGGTGCCGGTCTGCACCGGGGCCGACAGCCGCCTCGCGTAGGCACGCAGGAAGGCGACGACCTCCGGCATCGTCATGAAGCCGTCGGGGTCGGGCCCCGCATAGCGGAGCCCGGGCAGCCGACATTGCCAGTTGGGGGTCAGCAGGCGCAGCGAATCCCATCGCTCGTGCCGCCATGAATGGGCCACCTCGCCGCGCTCCAGGAGCACGTGGTCGATGCCGCGCCGACCGAGGTGGTGGCTCATGGCGAGCCCGGCCTGTCCCGCGCCGATGACCACGACGGTCACGGCGCGGGCGGGACCGCGTTGCCGATGGCGAAGGCCGTCGATCATTTCACGCGTACCGAGACGTTGGTGGGGTTGGTGAGGGCGTCGTAGACCGCCGAACGCTTCTGGGACTGGGCAACCAGCGCCTCGATTTCCTCCCGGGAGGCGTCGGCGTCGATCTCGAAGCTGACCCTCACGTCGTCGAAACCGTTGCGCACGTCGCTGTCCATGCCCAGGATCCCCTGGATGTCCATGCTGCCTTCCAGGGTGGCAGTCACCGAGCGCAGCTGGATCTGGCGGTTCTGGGCGACGGCGGCGATGCCCGCGGTCAGGCAGCCGGCGAGGCCTACCAGCACGTACTCCACCGGGGTCGGGCCATGGTCCTCCGAGGCGAACACCTCGGGGTGGTCGGCATCGAAGGTGAAGCAGGTCTTGTGCCGCTGCTCTTCGCCGAGGCCGTGGTAGCCCTCGATGGTGGCCCGGCTGTGGGTACCGTTGACCCAGCCGCATCTGGCGCGCCAGGTGAAACGGGCGGCCTCGGGGGCCTGTGCCAGGGCTTCGCGGGCGCCGAGCAGGGCAGTGACGTTGACGCCGTTGTCGATAGGGCGGGTGGCGGTCTGCATGGGGGTCTCTCCTCTGGATGTTGTCGTTGTCTGACCGGTGAGTGATCGGTCAGACACGAGATTGCGCCGGGGCCGTGGGACCCAGCGTGGGAGAGGGCGTGGTTTTTCAGGGGGCGGGCGTGGAAGTGCTGCCGTCCGCGGGGGAAACGAGCTGGAAGGCCCAGACGCGATCCATCGGCATGCCGGCCTGATGCTGGGCCAGGCGCACCGACTCGGCGTCGGGGGCACGGTAGAGGCAGATCATCCGCTTGCCGCTGAGTGAGAAGAAGGTGCGCACGAAGCGCACGCGGTGGTTCTGCAGGCAGGCCGAGCCGGCGTCCTCGAGCGCCTGGATCGCCTCGACGGTGACCGGTTCATCGAAGGAGCGCTCCACCAGCACGTTGGCGCCGGCCAGGTCCGCGGGGGGCGGGCCCGGGGCATCGTGCACCGTGCCGGCCCACAGCCCGGTGACGTCCGCCCCCGCCTGGCGCAGCCCGATCCGCGCCGCTTCCGCATCCGGGGCGTGGAAGTGGCAGAGCAGCCGGTGGCCGTCCTTCGCCAGCAGGCTGCCCTGCCAGGCGATCCGGTGCAGGTCGAAGCACGCCTGTGCCCCCAGCGTCAGTGTCATCACGAGCTCTGCCCCGAGCGGTTCCTCGAAGTATCGCTCGACCAGGACGTCGATCACGTTTCCCCCTCCGCTTCCCTGTCGGCCAGCAGCTCGGCGACCCGGTGGCGGGCCCAGCGGGCGACCGGGGCCCGCTCGAGCTTCGCCATCGCGGCCGCATGACGCCGCCGGGCGACCGTGTCGCCGGCGGCACGGTGGGCCTCGGCGAGCACATAGTGGGCCAGCAGCTGCTCGGTGGCCCGCTCCAGGGTCTGTGCATGCGCCAGCGCCTCCCCGGCGCGTGGTAGGGCAGCGGTCGGCCGGCCTCGCTCAATGTCCAGCAGGGCCGCATGGGTCAGCAGGTACGAGAGCCGGTGCTTGGCGTCGGCGTGGCGCAACGCCGGAAGCGACTCCTCGAGCGGTGATGGGTCGTCATCGATGGCATAGCGACATAGCGCCTCCGCGGCACGGGCGAACGGGGCCTCGCTGCCGTCGCGAAGCCGCTCGCCGATCTCCATGAGGGTGGCGCAGCGTGACCGTGCCGCGGCGAAGCGGGAGCACTCGACATCGATCATCATCAGGTATTCGTTGGCCTGGAACTCGCCCAGGCGGTCCCCGGTGGCCTTGCACAGGGTGCGCGCGTCCTTGAAGTGCTCATCGGCCTCGGCGAGCCGGTTGTCGTGCCATGCCAGCAGGCCGAGGGCCATCGGGATGGCGGGGTGGCTGATCCGTCGCTGTGCGGCCAGCGCCCGGGCCTGGGCCAGCATGGCGGCCGCCTGGTCCAGGTCGCGCTCCAGCATGGCCAGGCACTTCGCCGTCTCCGCCATGGCCACGACCTGGTCGTGGTCGTCGGCGCTACGGGTCACCCGTTCGGCCTGCAGCGCCTCCTCGCGGGCATCCGCCCACTGGCCGTGGGCCCAGCGAACCTGGCTGGCCAACTGGTAGCCGAGACGGGCGTGGGCGAGGGCGCCATGCTCCAGCGCCTGCTCGGCGAGGGCCACCAGCTCATGGGCGGTGGTCTCCCAGTCTTCCAGCGGGGCGGCGCTGAGCATGATGTCGCGCAGTTCCAGCATGAGGCAGACACGCTGGGTGTCGGAGAGCTGCCCGGCCAGGGCCTCGCCCTTGTGGGCGAACCGCAACGCTTCATCGTTGGCGAAGAAACGCAGGCAGAGTCGCCCGGCGGTGATCATGGCCTGGGCCGCCAGCCCCGGATCGCCACTCAACTGGGCGTGATGGGCGAGCACAGCGGCATGATCGAGGTCGCAGGCCGTATCCTCGGTCAACCATTCGGCGATGCGCCGGTGCATCACCTGGCGCCGCGCCGGTGAAATGCCCTCGTAGAGGCGGTGTGCCATCCGGGCGTGGGAAAAGCACAGCCCGCGCTCGGTGGCTTCGAGGAGCTGCAGGCGCTCGGCCGCCTCCAGGGATTCACCGATCCGGTTGGCGTCCAGTCCAGTGAATCGGCTCAGTGATGCCGCATCGATGCAGGGCGACAGCACCGCCGCCCAGTGCAGCGTTTCCAGGGCGTCTGCATCGAGTCTCGCCAGCGCCTGGTGCATCCGCGCGTCGAGCGCTGCCCCGTCGGTGCCGGCCGGTGGGACATCGGTGGATCGGGCCGGGGGTGGCGCCTCGGCTGCCGGAGGGCCGAGCGGCTCCCGCCTGGCTCGCACCAGCGCCCCTGAGGGGGTAATGCCCGCCTCCTTGATCAACCGCATGCCCAGCTGGAAGTGCTGCTCGGCCTCGCGGGGGCGGCGAAGGGTCAGCAGCAGGCGGATCAGGCGGGCACGGGCGTCTTCGTCGAAGGGCGACAGCCGGACCAGGGCATGGGCGTGGGGCAGGGCCCGCTCGGGAGCATCCCCCAGACGCTCGACCAGCGCCGACAGCAGCGCTGTCTGGGCGCGCATGGCACGCTCTCGTTCGGCCAGACACCAGCTGTGGAAATCGTGGAAGTTCGCCAGGTCCAGGCCTTCAAGGAAGGGGCCGCGATAGCGCATGGCGGTCACTTCGAGGGTCTCGGTGTCGGCGCTTGCCACCCCCCGATCGGTCAACCGGTACAGAAGGGCTATATCGATATCGATGTCCGAGGTGTCGAGGCCGACCGTCAACCGATCGGCGATGAGGCGCGTGCGGCCAGGGGTATCCACCAGCCGGCGAAGCTTCGACAGGCTCCAGCGCAGTGAGCCGCGGGGATCGTCCGGCAGTTCCCACAGCAGGTCGCAGAGGTGCTCGCGACTGAATGAGCGGGCATGCAGGGCGAGGTAGGCGAGCAGGGCACGGGTCTTCTTCGATGGGGGGAGTGGCAATGGCTGGCCGTCTCGAAGCACTTCGAGATCACCGAGCAAGTTGAGGGTCAGCGCGCTCATATCGCTAGCCCCGGGTAGGATATCCTTTCCAGTATAGCGCGGTCGCCCATGCCGCCCTCGGCCCGATATCGCTCGGATGAGCCCACTGCCGCTGTGGTGCACCGTCATGCCCGGAGCGGCGACTTCCACGCCGGCCGCTGGAAAAACCACGCTGGCTACCACGATCACTTCCTCGGGCCCGCCCGATACTCCTGGCAGTGGCAGACACCACCGGTTCCCCGAGGAGGCTTGGCATGGCCCGTTACGACAGCATCCTGGAGACCATCGGCCGCACGCCGCTGGTCAGGCTCGACACCTTCGCTCCCCCGGGGGTGAACCTCTACGCCAAGGTCGAGGCGTTCAACCCCATGGGCTCCGTGAAGGACCGCATGGCGCTCGCGATCATCGAGCAGGCCGAGCGCAGCGGCGAGCTGCGCCCCGGCCAGACGGTGATCGAGGCCACCAGCGGCAATACCGGGATCGGACTCGCCATGGTGTGTGCCCGCAAGGGCTATCCGCTGGTGGTGACCATGGCCGAGAGCTTCAGCGTGGAACGGCGCAAGCTGCTGCGCTACCTGGGCGCCCGGGTGGTGCTGACACCGGCCTCGGAGAAGGGCACCGGCATGCTCGCCAAGGCCATCGAACTGGCCGAGACGCATGGCTACTTCCTGTGTCGCCAGTTCGAGAACGAGGCCAACGCCGAGGTGCACTCCCGGACCACGGCCCGGGAGATCCTCGACGACTTCCGGGGCGAGGTGCTGGACTGCTGGGTCTCCGGCTTCGGCACCGGCGGTACCCTCAAGGGGGTGGCCCGCGCCCTGAAGCAGGCAGCCCCGGCGACCCGTGTCGTCGTCGCCGAGCCCGATAATGCCCGGCTGCTGGGCAGCGGCCTGGTTCAGCCGCGTCACGCCGGTGGTGTCCCCGCCAGCCACCCGAGCTTTCGCCCCCACCTGATGCAGGGGTGGAGCCCGGACTTCATCTCCCGGCTCACCGAAGAGGCGCTGGCGGCCGGGCTCGTCGATGAGCTGGTGCCGGTGGCGGGTAGCGAGGCCCTGCGGCTCGCCCGCGAGCTCGCCCGCCAGGAGGGCATCTTCGTCGGCATCTCCAGCGGCGCCACCCTGGCCGCCGCCCTGGACGTGGCCCGGCGCTCGCCCGCGGGCAGCAATATCGTCTGCATGCTGCCGGACACCGGCGAGCGCTACCTCTCCACCCCGCTGTTCGAGGGCATCGGCGAGGAGATGAACGACGAGGAGCTGGCCCTGTCGCGTTCCACGCCGGGCTATCGCTTCGACACCGTGCCCGCCGCGGCCCGGCAGCCACAAGCGGAGCGGGGCGAGCGGGTGGAACTGGATGCGGAGGCCGTACGATTCGTCGACGGGATCGTGGCGGCGGAGCCGGTGGTGATGTTCGCCCTGGAGTGGTGCGAGTTCTGCTGGTCGGTACGCAAGCTCTTCGCGCGGCTGGGCATCGAGTATCGCAGTGTCGACCTCGATTCGGTGACCTACCAGGCGGACGACCTGGGAGGCAGGATCCGCGCCGTACTGGCCGAACGCACCGGGGCCAGGACCATTCCCCAAGTCTTCATCGGCGGCGAGCATGTCGGCGGCTGTAGCGAGCTGTTCGACGCCTGGCGTGACGGCTGGCTGCGCGCTCGTCTCGAGGCGTGCAGCATCGACTACCGCGGCGACGTCGACCTCGATCCCTACGACCTGCTGCCCGGGTGGCTGCACCCCCGCACAGCGACGGCGTGACGGACCCCGTAACCTGCCCATCCATCGAGGAGACCCTGCCATGTCCTTCATCCAGACCGTGGCACCCGAGCAGGCCTCGGGCGAGGTGCTGGCGATGTACCAGCGCCAGCAGGCCCACTTCGGCTACCTGCCCAACTATGCCAGGGCGTTCAGTCACCGCCCCGATGTGATGGCGAGCTGGGCGACGCTGCTGGCGACCATTCGCCGCCATGTCGATCCCCGGCGGTTCGAGTTGGTGACCCTGGCCGCCGCCCAGGCGCTGGGCAACTCCTACTGTGCACTGGCCCATGGCAGGGCGCTGGAGGGGCTGCTCGGTACCGACGATACCCGGGCCATCGTCGCCGGCGATGAACGGAGCACGCTGACCGAGGCGGAACGCGCCATGATGGATTTCGCGCGCCTGGTGGCCCGGGATGCGAGCAGCGTGTGCCAGGGCGATGTCAACCAGTTGCTGGCGCTGGGCTTCGCCGACGAGGAGATCTTCGACATCGTCACCGTGGCCGCGGCGCGGGCCTTCTTCACCAAGGTGCTGGATGGCCTCGGCACCGAGGCGGACGCCGCCTTCCGGGAGATGGCGCCCGAGTTGCGCGAGGAGCTCACCGTGGGGCGGGCCATCGCGGCGGCCGAGTCCGACAGGCGGCTTACGGAACAGCCATGAGGCCACCAGGCTCACCACCCGGGGCATGATCAGATAGACCACCAGGGGCACGATGGTGGCGGCGACCAGGCCGTGGCGGATGCCCCAAGTGACGAGGGCCCGGCAAGTGCCGGGCCCCACACCGTTTAGCCCTTCTGGACGGTGTAGCTCTGCATCAGGTTGGCGTAGGCGGGCAGGTGGCCGGCCAGCAGGCCGCCGAAGCCCTCGATGTCGTTGCGCCAGTCGCGGTGCAGCTCGCAACCGACCCCGAACCAGGTCATCAGCTGGGCGCCGGCCTGGGACATGCGATCCCAGGCGGCGTCACGGGTGGTCTGGTTGAAGGTGCCGGAGGCGTCGGTGACCACGAACACCTCATAGCCCTCTTCCAGGGCCGAGAGCACCGGGAAGGCCACGCACACCTCGGTGACCACGCCGGCGATCAGCAGCTGCTTCTTGCCGGTGGCCTTGAGGGCCGCCACGAGCTCCTCGTTGTCCCAGGCGTTGATCTGCCCGGGGCGGGCGAAGTAGGGGGCGTCGGGGAGGGCTTCCTTGAGTTCCGGCACCATGGGCCCGTTGGGGCCATCCTCGAAGCTGGTGGTGAGGATGGTGGGGATCTCGAAGAACCTGGCGATATCGGCCAGGGCCAGCACGTTGTTCTTGAAGTCGTCGGGGCTGAAGTCGCGCACCAGCGAGAGCAGGCCGGCCTGGTGGTCGACCATCAGCAGGGCGACATCGTCCTTGTTCAGGCGGTTATAGGCATAGGACATCTCATTTCTCCTTTGCTACCTCGGATGGAGCGCCCGGCGGGGATGCCGGGTGCGATCGGCCGCGGCGATGCCGCTAGCCATTCAGGTTGCCGAACTTGCCTTGCTGGAAGTCGGCAAGGGCCTGGTGGATCTCCTCCGCGCTGTTCATGACGAAGGGGCCATGGCCCACCACCGGCTCGTCGAGGGGCTCGCCGCCGAGCAGCAGCAGCCTGGCATCGTTGTTGGCCTCCAGGCGCAGCGCATCGCCCCGACGCTCGAAGGCCACCACCGCCTCGTCGCGTACCACGGCGTCGTCGTTGACCTGCACGGTGCCCTCGAGTACCACCAGCAGGCTGGTATGCCCCTCGGGCACCGCCAGCGAGACCTCGCCGCCTGCCTGCAGGCGCAGGTCCCAGACGTCGATCGGCGTGAAGGTGCGGGCTGGCCCTCGATGGCCCCGATACTCGCCGGCGATCACGCGCAGCTCGCCGGCCCGTCCCGGCAGCGAGACTCGTGGGATCTCGGCGTCGAGCAGGGTCTGGTAGGCCGCGGGCGCCGACTTGTGTTCGGCCGGCAGGTTGACCCACAGCTGCACCATCTCCAGGGAGCCTCCACGCTCGGTGAAGGCGGGGGAGTGGAACTCCTCGTGGACGATGCCCGCCCCGGCGGTCATCCACTGGACGTCGCCCTCGCCGATGCGCCCGCCGCCGCCGCTGGAGTCGCGATGCTCGAGCTCGCCGCGGTAGACCAGGGTCACGGTCTCGAAGCCGCGGTGGGGGTGAGCGCCTACGCCGCGGGGCCGCTGTGCCGGTGCAAAGTCGTGGGGGCCGGCGTGGTCGAGCAGCAGGAAGGGGCTGAGGTGGTCGGCGCCCAGGCGGTCATAGGAGAACAGCGAACGGACCGGAAAGCCGTCGCCGACCCAGTGGCCGCGGGGGGCACCATAGATGCCGAGGATCTTCTTCATGGTGTGGCTCCTGTTCGGATGACAGGCCGTTGGCCCGATGCAGGAAGACTAGGAGGGGAACGATGAAGGCGGTAGTGGGTATAATTCACACTCTCCGTTCCATGAATAGGACGACAAGGGCGGCTCAACCATGCAGGACCTCAACGACCTCTACTACTTCGCCCAGGTGGTGGATCATGGCGGCTTTGCCCCAGCCGGCCGGGCCCTGGGCGTTCCCAAATCGAAGCTGAGCCGGCGCATCGCCCAGCTGGAGGAGCGCCTGGGCACCCGGCTGATCCATCGCTCGACGCGCCACCTGTCGGTCACCGAACTGGGCCAGGCCTACTACCGCCACTGCGTGGCGATGCTGGTGGAGGCGGAGGCCGCCGAGGAGCTGATCCAGCGCAACCTCGCCTTGCCGCGGGGCACGGTGCGACTGAGCTGCCCGCCGAGCCTGCTGCACTACCTGATCACGCCGCTGCTGGTGCGCTTCATGCGGCAGTGTCCCGACGTGGAGGTGCAGGTGGAGGCCACCAGCCGCCGGGTGGACGTGGTCAGGGAGGGCTTCGACATGGCGATCCGGGTGCGCTTCCCGCCGCTGGAGGACAGCGACCTGGCCATGAAGGTGCTGTCGCGCAGCCCCCAGCGGCTGATGGCGGCGCCCGGCCTGTTCGGAGGCACGCCGCTGCCGCGCGCCCCCAGCGACCTGGCACAGCTGCCGAGCCTGGACTTCGAGCAGGTCGACAAGCAGCACGTCTGGGAGCTGGACGGACCGGACGGCATGACCGCCCAGATTCGACATCGGCCGCGGTTGGTCACCGACAACGCCGAGACCCTGCACCAGGCGGCCCTGAACGGCCTCGGTGTGGTCAAGCTGGCCCTGCTGGTGGCGGGGCGGGATCTCCAGGCGGGCCGGCTCGTCGACGTGCTACCCGGCTGGGAGCCGCGGGGCGGCATCCTGCATGCCGTCTTTCCCTCGCGGCGCGGGCTGCTTCCCTCGGTCCGGGCGCTGCTCGACTTCCTGGGCGACAACATCAACGAGCTGGACTTCACCAGCCTGGCGTCGCAGTTCCCGGGAGGGGAGTAAGGGCGTCTGCTGGCGGGTGCCGGGTGATTCCCTCGCGTCGCTGGCGCGAGGGATCAGCACAGCCGGCTGCCGAGCAGCAGCAGGCCGGCATCCAGGCTGTGCCAGCCCCACCAGGCCAGTGCCAGGGCGCCGGCGGTGGTGAGCGCGGCGGAGAGGACCAGGAGCCGATGACTGTGTGTCATGCCCGGACCTCGCTGGGCGTGGAGCGGCTGATGGGCTGTTCGCTGATGAACCAGTGCAAGGCCGCCGCCGCCACCGAGAGCAGGATGGCGAGCTGCCACACCAGGTCATAGTCGCCGTGGAGATCGTAGAAGTAGCCGCCCAGCCAGACGCCCATGAAGGAGCCCAGCTGGTGGAAGAGGAAGACGATGCCGCCGAGCATCGACAGATGGCGCACGCCGAACACCGCGGCCACGATGCCGTTGGTCAGCGGCACGGTGGAGAGCCACAGCAGGCCCATGGCGATGCCGAACAGGTAGGCGCTGGCGGGGCTCAACGGGAAGACGATGAAGGCGGTGATCACCACGCCGCGGATGAGATAGAGCCAGGTCAGCAGCCGCGACTTGGAGAAGTGGCCGCCGAGCCAGCCGGCGGTGTAGGTGCCGAGGATGTTGAACAGCCCCACCAGTGCCAGCACGGTGCTGCCCACGTGCACGGCGATGCCGTTGTCGAACAGGTAGCCCGGCAGGTGTACGCCGATGAACACCACCTGGAAGCCGCAGACGAAGAAGCCCAGGCAGAGCAGCCAGAAGCCGCGGTGGCCGGCGGCCTCGTCGAGGGCGGCCCGCAGGCTGATGTCGCTGTCCCGGCGGGGCGAGGGGCGGTCCCTGAGCATGCCGCCCAGTGGCACCATCAGGGCCGCCAGGGCGCCCATCACCAGCAGTGCCGCCGACCAGCCCAGCCACTCCAGCAGCCCGAGGGTGCCCGGCAGCATGGCGAACTGGCCGAACGAGCCCGCCGCGCTGACGATGCCCATGGCCATGCTGCGTTTCTCCGGTGCCACGGCGCGGCCCACGGCGCCGAGAATCACCGAGAAGGTGGTGCCGGAGAGCCCCAGGCCGATCAGCACCCCGGCGGACAGCGACATGCCCAGTGCGGAATCCGAGAGCCCCATGAACGTCAGCCCCAGGGCATAGAGCAGCCCGCCGATCGCCACCACCCGGGCGGCGCCGAAGCGGTCGGCCAGGGCCCCGGTGAAGGGCTGGGAGAGCCCCCAGAGCAGGTTCTGCAGTGCCAGGGCGAAGGCAAACACCTCGCGCCCCCAGCCGAGCTCGCTGCTCATCGGCTCCATGAAGAGCCCGAAACCATGACGCAGCCCCATGGCCACGGAGATGACCAGGCTGCCGAGCAGGACCAGCAGCAGGGTATGGCGACGAAGGGCGTCCATATCGAGATGCCTGTTTGCAGACTAATGAGTTGCCACTATCGCGCGTCCTCGGCCTGCTGGCCATGGTCGCTTTCTTGCGACAGTGCTGTCGCCCAAACGCCACATGGGTGATGTGGACGCTCTTCGCTAGAATGGGGGCCCGGATCATCACAAGGAGATTTCCATGCCCCGGCGCCTGTTGACCCTGTTCGTTGCCTTGCTCGCTGTCCTGCTGGTGGCCGGTTGCAGCTACCAGCCGGCGCGTATCAAGTCCGAGCCACTGATCGTCATCGATGACGACCGCGGCCACTCCCACGGCGGCAGCTTCTGCCCGCCGGGGCAGGCCAAGAAGGGGCGCTGCTGACCTTGCACGGTCTTTCCTCGCTCCGGGCTTGGCGTGACCGGGGCAGGGGATATACTGATTGGAAACACTGTTCGTTCAGTAGTGCCCGAGCCGCCATCCGCCCACAGAGGCAGTCATGGTCACGGACCGTGAGAGAAGGCGTACCGAGCCGGGAACGCGGGGAGCCGATCACCCGTTCATTGCCTTGCGAGGTATTCGCCATGATGACTCCCATGCGCCTGCTGATGCTCGCCGTGGTAGCCGGTACCCTGACACTGGCCGGTTGCAGCTATACCCCGGCGCGCATCCATTCCGAGCCGCTGATCGAGATCGACGGCTTCAGTGGGCATCGTCACCACGATCGCCATCGCCGCGTGGAGCGACACTACTACTACGATGACCGTCGCCGTGGCGGTTTCTGCCCGCCCGGGCTGAGGATGCAGGGCCGTTGCTGAGGCGAGGTCGAACGAGGATGCGATGAAGCTCTTCTATCACCCCGACCAGGAGCGCCATGCGCCGCCCACCTTCCTGCTGCGTGGCCGGACGGTGGCCTCCCCCGAGGGGCCGGTCCGCGCCGAACTGCTGGCCGAGGGTCTCGCCCGCGCGGGGCTCTCGCTGACCACGCCGGCCGATGCCGACAGTCCGATCCTGCGGGGGCGGCTGGCGCGGGTCCATACGCCGCGTTACCTCGATTTCCTCGAGACCATTCATGCCCGCTGGAGTGAGTTGCCGGATGCCGCCGAGATCGTCGCCCCCAATGTCCATCCCTGCGGCGGCGGGCACCACTATCCCCGGCATCCGGTGGGCCGGGTCGGCTGGCACATGCACGACATGGCCTGCCCCATGACCGCCGACAGCTTTGCCGGCATCCTGGCCAGTGCCGCCAGCGCCGAGGCCGCCGCCGAGGCGGTGCTGGCGGGCGACCGTGCCAGCTATGCGCTGTGCCGCCCGCCGGGGCACCATGCCGGACCGGAGCGGGCCGGCGGCTTCTGCTTCCTCAACAACTCGGCACTCGCCGCCACCGTGCTGCGCGAGCGCTTCTCGCGGGTGGCGATCCTCGATGTGGACCTGCACCACGGCAACGGTACCCAGGACATCTTCTATCACCGCGGTGACGTCTGGACCGGCTCGCTGCACGCCGACCCGGCCGATTTCTACCCCTTCTTCTGGGGCAGCGCCAACGAGGAGGGCCTGGGCGAGGGGCTGGGGACCAATGTCAACCTGCCGCTGCCGCTGGGCAGCGACGGGGCGGTGTTCCTCGAGCATCTCGACCACCTGATCGTGCGCCTGGCCGATTTCCGTCCCGAGGCCGTGATCGTGGCGCTCGGGCTGGACGCCCACAAGGCGGATCCCCTGGCCGGCCTGAGCCTGGAAACCGACGACTTCGCCCGGATGGGCCGACGGCTCGCCGATATCGGCCTGCCCACCGTGCTGGTACAGGAGGGGGGCTACCCCACCGAGCACCTGAGCGAGAACCTGGCCACCTTCATGGGTGGCTTCACCGGTGCCTGAGCGGTACCCTCGATCCGAACACCGGCTTGCGTTACGCCCATCCACCGCAAAGCGAGCAACGTCATGACCGTCCACTACCGCGACAGCAACCTCCGCCTGAACCAGGCCGCCGTTCACAACGGCACCGTCTGCCTCTCCGGCCAGGTGCCGGAGGCCTGAGATGCGCATCATCACGGCTGAGCAGGTGGGCGCCTCGCTCGAGGACCTGGCCGCCGCCATCGAGGTCTGAGAGCAGCTGGCGGCATGCCCATGACGGTGGGCCGCACCGGCCGCTTTCGCTATCCGTCACGGAAGGACGCTGATGATCATCGCTTTCATGGACGGCCTGCTGCGCCTGGCGCTGTTGCTCTCTACCGCCTGGGGCGCGCTGGCGCTGGCCCATCGGCTGCCGTTGTCGACGGCGGGCCGAAGGTTGGGGGTGGCGGGCTGGGTGGCCGCAGGCGGGTTCTGGCTGTGGCTGCACTGGCTGGGCGCGAGAGCCGCCCCGCTGGCCGGCATGGCGGTCCAGATGGCCGCGCTGCTCGCCTGGTGGCGCGGCCTGCGCCCGTCGAAGGACCTCGACTGGGCCGAGGACGTGGCGCAGCTGGCCACCGGCGAGGTCGAGGGTAACCGGCTGACGCTGCACCATGTCCGCCACTTCACCTGGCAGACTCGGGACGAGGCCGTGAGCGCCTGGGAGGCCCGGCATTACGACCTGGACCGGCTGTCGTCGGTGGACCTCATCATCTCCAGTTGGGGCCGCCCGGGTATCGCCCATGTGCTGATCAGTTTCGGCTTCCGGGGTGCCGGCGACGAGATCGACGACTTCGTGGCCTTCTCGGTGGAGGTGCGTCGCGAGCGACACGAGCGCTTCTCGGAGGTCGGCGGCTTCTTCAAGCAGTACGAGCTGGCGATCATCGCCGCCGACGAGCGCGATGCGGTGCGCCTGCGTAGCAACGTGCGCGGCGAGCGGGTCATCCTCTACCGTGTCACCCTTTCGCCCGAGGACCGACGCGAGTTGCTGCTGGCCCTGGTCAAGGTGGCCAATCGGCTCGACCACGAGCCGCGCTTCTATCACACCATCACCGCCAACTGCACCACCCTGGTGTTCGCCATGATGCGCCGCATCATCGAGGGGTTGCCCATGGACCACCGCCTGCTGCTGACCGGGCTGCTGCCCGGCTATGTGCACGACCATGGCGGGCTCGTCGAGGGCTACTCCCTGGCCGAGCTTCGCCGGCTAGGGGATATCACCGAGCGTGCCCGCCGGGCCCATGAGGCCACGGACTTCTCGCGCCGCATCCGCCAGGGCGTGCCGGGCTGGGAGTCGTTCGCCGGCCCGCACGAATAAAAGCGCCACGACGGCGAGCGTCGTGGCGGCATGCGGCTCCTCCCTGGGCATCGTCCCGATGCCATGGCCCCTGCCGTCAAGACCTGGGCCTCCCTCGGGTGCGTCCCGCACCCTCGCATCCCTGGCGTGGGGGTGGCAGTATCCCTTGCCTGTCCCGCCTGGCGGGCCCCTCCTTTATCGCGCATCAGGATGACAGCCCGATCACCGGGCGATGACGATATCGTGACGGCGAGCGTGGCTCACTTCTCCAACGAGCCGAGCAGGCCGCGCAGCAGCGAGAGCTCCTTGCGGCTGGGCCGGGCGCGGGCGAACAACGCCTGCAGCTGCGCCTCGGTGCGGGCGTGGGGCTGGGTGAGGAAGCCGCTTGCCTGCATGACCCGGCTCAGGTGGTCGTGGAAGTGGGCGAGCTGCTCCCGGGTCGGCTGTCGCTCCCCGGCGGGGCGGGGTGGCCGGTAGCCGCTGCCGGGGCGCCGGCACCAGGCCTTGAACACCTCGTAGGCGAGCACCTGTACCGCCTGGGCCAGGTTGAGGATACCGTAGTCCGGGTTGGCGGGAATGCTCACCTGGTGACTGCAGCAGCGGATCTCGTCGTTGGTCAGGCCGAAGCGCTCACGCCCGAACACCAGCGCCACCGGGTCATGGACGGCATGCGTCACCAGCTCGCCGGCCATCGCGTCCGGTTCGTCGAAGTGGGGCAGCGGCAGGCTGCGCAGCCGCGCGCTGGCTCCCACCACCTGCACGCAATCGGCCACGGCTTCCTCGAGGGTGGCCACCAGCCGGGCCTGGTCGACCAGGTCCTCGGCCCCGGCGGCCAGGCGCGAGGCCTCCGGGTCGGGAAACTGGCGCGGATTGACCAGCACCAGGTCGGTGAGGCCCATGGTCTTCATGGCCCGCGCCGAGGCGCCGATATTGCCGGGGTGGTAGGTCTGGACGAGGACGACGCGGATGTTGGAGAGCATCTGGGGTCTTGCGCTTTCGTGTCGAGAGGGCGGAAGGCGACAGTGTACGTGAGCTACGAGCTACGAGCTACGAGCTACGAGCTACGAGCTACGAGCTACGAGCTACGAGCTACGAGCTACGAGCCACGGGCTATTGTCGGCTCGGGGCCCGTGGCGCAAAGCGCGGGGCGCAACAAAAAACCCCGCCGGTCTCCCGGCGGGGTCTGTCTCAGGCGAAGCCTGGGGCAGGGGCTGGCTTACATCATGCCGCCCATGCCACCCATGCCGCCCATGCCGCCCATGTCCGGAGCAGCGTCCTTCTCTTCCGGGTCGTCGGCGATCATGCACTCGGTGGTGATCATCAGACCCGCCACGGAACCGGCGGACTGCAGCGCAGAGCGGGTCACCTTGGCCGGGTCCAGCACACCCATCTCGAACAGGTCGCCGAACTCGCCGGTCTGGGCGTTGTAGCCGAAGTTGCCTTCACCCGCCTTGACCTCGTTGAGGATCACGGAGGCTTCCTGGCCGGCGTTGGTGACGATCTGACGCAGCGGTGACTCCAGGGCGCGCAGCGCGATGGCGATACCGTGGGTCTGGTCCTCGTTGTCGCCCTTGAGGTCCTTGATCTTGGTCAGCACGCGGATCAGGGCGGTACCACCGCCAGGCACCACGCCTTCCTCGACGGCGGCGCGCGTGGAGTGCAGGGCGTCCTCGACGCGAGCCTTCTTCTCCTTCATCTCCACTTCGGTGGCGGCACCGACGCGGATCACGGCGACACCGCCGGCCAGCTTGGCGACACGCTCCTGGAGCTTCTCGCGATCGTAGTCGGAGGAGGTTTCCTCGATCTGGGCGCGGATCTGGTTGACGCGGGCCTCGATGTCACCCTCGCCACCGGCACCATCGATGATGGTGGTGTTTTCCTTGGACATGGTGATGCGCTTGGCGCTGCCCAGGTGGTCCAGGGTGGCCTGCTCGAGGGTCAGACCCACTTCCTCGGAGATCACGGTGCCGTTGGTCAGGATGGCGATGTCCTGCAGCATGGCCTTGCGACGATCACCGAAGCCGGGCGCCTTGGCGGCGGCGACCTTGACGATGCCGCGCATGGTGTTGACCACCAGGGTCGCCAGGGCTTCGCCCTCGATGTCCTCGGCGATGATCGCCAGCGGCTTGCCGGCCTTGGCGACGGCTTCCAGCACCGGCAGCAGTTCGCGGATGTTGGAGATCTTCTTGTCGACCAGCAGCAGGTAGGGGTCTTCCAGCTCGACCGCCATGGTGTCCTGGTTGGTCACGAAGTAGGGCGACAGGTAGCCGCGGTCGAACTGCATGCCTTCGACCACTTCCAGCTCGTCTTCCAGGCCACGGCCTTCGTCGACGGTGATGACGCCTTCCTTGCCGACCTTCTCCATGGCCTCGGCGATGATCTCACCGATAGGCGCGTCGCCGTTGGCGGAGATGGTGCCGACCTGGGCGATGGACTTGCGCTCGGTGCAGGGCACGGCCAGGGCCTCGATCTCCTTGACCGCGGCGATGACGGCCTGGTCGATGCCACGCTTGAGGTCCATCGGGTTCATGCCCGCGGTCACGCCCTTCATGCCTTCGGTGACGATGGACTGGGCCAGCACGGTGGCGGTGGTGGTGCCGTCACCGGCGACGTCGGAGGTCTTGGAAGCGACTTCCTTGACCATCTGGGCGCCCATGTTCTCGAACCTGTCCTTGAGTTCGATCTCCTTGGCGACGGAGACGCCGTCCTTGGTCACGGTCGGGGCACCGAAGGATTTCTCGAGCACCACGTTGCGGCCCTTCGGCCCCAGGGTGGCCTTCACGGCGTTGGCCAGGATATCGACCCCACGGGCCATGCGCTTGCGGGCGTCGTCGGAGAACTTGACTTGTTTTGCTGCCATTTTCGAAGTCTTCCTATGAGTTCGTGAACGTCAGATTTGAGCGGTATTCGTGCGAGTCTCGGCGTTGCTTCGGGCTGTTCAGCCTTCGACCACGGCCAGGATGTCGGACTCACTCATGATCAGGACTTCTTCGCCGTCGATCTTCTGCTTCTCAACGCCGAAGCCCTCCTTGAAGATCACGGTATCGCCGACCTGCACATCCAGCGAGCGGACATCGCCGTTGTCGAGAATCCGGCCATTACCGACGGCGAGTACTTCGCCTCGAGTCGGCTTTTCCTGGGCGTTACCCGGGAGCACGATGCCGCCAGCGGTTTTCTGTTCTTCTTCCACGCGACGGATGACGACGCGATCGTGCAAGGGACGGATGTTCATTGCTCACGTTCTCCTGATGGTTTGCTGTGCCATGACGTCACTGCCATGGCGGTTCATCATCACCCTCGCGGTCGGGCCGCGAGGTGGAGGCGACGAATCGCCTTCCTTGTCGATGGCCCGGGGCTGACCCCGTGCCGAAGCCTGTTGCTGAGCGAGAAGTGGGGGCTGGGCAGGGGCTTTCAAGGGCGCCGAAGAAAAAAAATTCATGCCCGGCCCTCGCTCAACGGCGCCGCTCGTCGCGGCCGATGAAATCACCTTCCAGGGGGGCCTCCCGGGAGTCGCTGCCGGAAGCTTCCTGCTCCTGCCGTGGGGCGTCGTCCCCGCGGCCGGCCTGTTGCCAGTCGGCAGCGGGTCCCTGGTCGGGGCGGGAGCCACGGCGGTGCACCGTGCGGTGCTGCAGGCGGATGCCGAGCCACCCCAGCAGGCGACCGAGCAGGCGCCGGGCATCGGGAACCAGGCAGATAAAGCCCAGGGCGTCGGAGAGGAAGCCCGGCGCCATCAGCAGGGCGCCGCCGAAGATCAGTGCCGCCCCGGTCAGCAACTCGCCGGAGGGTACCTCGCCCCGGGCCATGCGTTCCTGGGCGCGGGCGAAGGTCGCGACCCCCTCGCGGCGTATCAGGTGTAGGCCGATGAAGCCGGTGGCCAGTACCAGAAGCAGCGTGGTCAGCAGGCCGATCTGGCTGCCGACGGAAAACAGGATGACGAAATCGAGCAGGGCGAAGAGGGTGAAGGCGAGCAGAAAGGGCATGACGACTCCGCGGGTGGCAGTTCCGCAGAGGATGGGGGCAGTGGGGGAAAAATCAAGCGGCAGTGGTAGTGAGGCGCCTTTACCTGCCAAAGGTGGAATAAACTTCCATATCTCGATATGACAATGATGCAGTGCATCATAAAGGATGGGGCGGGCCAGCGCCGACCCGCCCGGAGTCCCCCGCTAGAACTCCACCTGATCCTGCAATCCATCGACGGTGCTAGCGCCGATGCCGCTGACCCGGGTGAGGTCGTCGAGGCTCTCGAAGGCGCCGTTCGCTTCGCGCTCCTCGATGATGGCCTCGGCACGGCTGGGGCCGATGCCGGGCAGCTCCGCGAGCAGTTCGGCGTCGGCGCTGTTGACGTTGATCGGCGCGACTTCCTGGGCCAGCGCCGCCAGTGGCGGCAGCCCCAGCAGCAGCCCGAGGATCATGGCGACGACGGGACCTTTCTTCCATTGCTTCATGATGACTCTCCCTTCGGTTTTCCGTTGTGCTCAGGCACCCCGCGGGTGCCCCCTTCAAGCTAGCGTGGGCCTGCCGGCTGCAAGGTCGGCCATTGCCGTCAGTGACTGTCGGCCGGTTGCCATGATCGTTGCGGGTTTTCTCCGACATCTGCTGTCCGCCAGGGCTGATATACTGCCGACAGCATTCCGCCCTCCCACTTCACCCCTGACTGGAGACCGGTCCGTGTCCACCGATTCGCCGCTGATCATCGCCCTCGATTATCCCTCCCTGGATGCCGCCCTTTGCATGGCCGACCAGCTGGACCCCGCGCGTTGCCGGGTCAAGGTGGGCAAGGAGCTGTTCACCCGCAGCGGGCCCGACGTGCTGGAAGCCCTGCACGGGCGTGGTTACGAAGTGTTCCTGGATCTCAAGTTCCACGACATCCCCAATACCGTGGCCGGGGCCGTGCAGGCCGCCGCCGAGCAGGGCGCGTGGATGGTCAATGTCCATGCCAGCGGCGGGCGGCGCATGATGGAGGCCGCCCGCGAGCGGCTCGACAGGCATGGCCTGGCGACCCACCTGATCGCGGTGACGGTGCTGACCAGCATGGCGGCGGGGGACCTCGCCGAGGTGGGGGTCACCGCGAGCCCCGGCGAGCAGGTCGAGCGCCTGGCGCTGCTGGCGCGCGACAGCGGCATGGCCGGCGTGGTCTGCTCGGCCCGGGAATCGACGCGGCTGCGTACGCTGTGCGGCGACGACTTCCTCAAGGTGACCCCGGGCATCCGTCCGAGCTTCGCCGCTGCCGGCGATCAGCGGCGCATCATGGCCCCGCGCGACGCCATGGCGGCCGGCAGCACCCATCTGGTGGTGGGGCGGCCGGTGACCCAGGCGGAAGATCCCATGGCGGCGCTCGCCGCCATCGAGGCGGAACTGGCCGGGGAGTGAGCGCTACTCGCCCTCGATGCCGGTGATCGGCTTGGTGGTGCCCCAGCTGCGACAGCTGGGGCACTGCCAATGCAGCTGTTCGCCGGCGAAGCCGCAGCGTCGGCAACGATGCCGGGGAAGGGCCTTGAGCAGGGTATCGGTGTGGCGCTTGAGCAGCAGGATGCGCTCGGCGGGCTCGCCCCGGCCGTCGTGTCGGTAGAGGTCCATCAGGTAGTCCACCGCCCCCAGGCTCGGTTTCCGGTTGAGCTGTTCGCTGACCAGGTCGATGGCGGCCTGCAGGCCCTCGCGCTGGCGCAGGGTCTCGGCGAGCAGGATGATCACGCTGGTGGAGGGCGCGCGCTCGAGCAGCTCCCGCAGGCACTGGATCAGGCCCTCCTCGTCGTCCAGCAGCCGATAGGCCCTGGCCAGCGGCTCGAGGATGGTGGGGGCGAAGGCCGGATCCTGATCGGGGATGCGCTTGAGGAGGCGGATCTCCTGCTTGTAGTGACCGGTATCGTGCTCCATCCCGGCCAGCAGCAGGTTGGCGCGAACGCAGCGCCCGTCGGTGGCCAGCGCCTGGCGCAGGCGGCGCCGGGCCAGCGCCGGGCTGGAGGTGTGGCGTTCCTGCTCGGCCAGTTCGCAGAGCCAGTGGGCGGCGGCACGGCGGATGTCGTCGTGCTGGCGCACCAGCTGGGGCAGGGCCACGTCCAGCGCCGCCTTCCATTCCCCTTCACGCTCCAGCAGGTCGACCAGCAGTCGCTTGGCCGACTGGCGGATCTCCTCGTCCTGGGTGTCTCGCACCAGGCCGTGCAGCAGGCGTTCGGCGCGGTCGAGCAGCCCCAGCTTGAGGAAGTCGCGTGACAGCTCGAGCTGGACCCGTTCGCTCTGAATGGCGGTGAGGGTCGGGCGGGCGAGCAGGTTCTGGTGGATCTTCACCGCACGGTCGGCCTCGCCACGGGTGCGGAAGAGGTTGCCCAGGGTGATGTGGGTCTCGATGGTTTCGCTGTTGACCTCCAGGGCGGCCACGAAGGTCTCGATGGCTCGGTCCTGCTGATCATTGAGCAGGTAGTTGAGGCCCACGAAATAATCCCGCGCGAGGGGTGTCGAGGGCGCGGGATCGTGGTAGCGACTGCGGTCGCGGCGGCCGAGCCACCAGCCGATGGCCACCGCTGCCAACAACAGGGCCAGCAGCAGAACATCGGGCATTTAGGGGAGTTCCTTCATCTCCTGGATGCGCAGGCGGTCGAGCTCCTTGCGCTGCTGCTGGTTGTGACGCTGGGCGCGGGTCAGCAGGGTGCGCAGGCGGAGGTAGACGCCAGTCATGGCCAGCATCCCCAGCAGCACGCCGCAGGCCAGGGCGGCCAGCAGCCATACCGACAGCGAGGCAGCGGGAAGCTCGATCCAGATCAGGTTGAGGGGCAGCGCCTGCTGATTGTTGACGGCGAAGAGGATGCCGATGAGCAGAACCGCCAGCAAGATGATGGCCAGGATCAGGCCTTTGAGCCAACGCATGAACTTGTCCCCTGTGATGTCAGTCGGTATGGCAATGGAAATGGGAGCCCGGTGGGTGGAGTAGCACTCAGTAGCCGAGGGCACGACTGGCGTCTACCTGCTCGCGCAGCTCCTTGCCGGGCTTGAAGTGTGGCACGAACTTGCCGCTCAGCGCGACCGGTTCGCCGGTCTTGGGGTTGCGGCCGACCCGCGGCTCGCGATAGTGCAGCGAGAAGCTGCCGAAGCCGCGGATCTCCACGCGCCCCCCCTCGGCGAGGGTGTCGGTGATATCGTCGAGGATCAGGCGCACCGCCGCTTCGACTTCCTTGATCGACAGCTCGGGCTGTCGCATCGCAATCTGCTCGATCAACTCTGACTTGGTCATCGGCTCTCTCTCCATGCATTCGTGCCTGGGCCTGTCTGTTTCCCGGCGTTGTTGTTTCGTCAAAGCATACTGTGCAAATCGTGATAAAACAACGAACTACGACTATAGAGGTCGGAATGTCCCCGCGCGGGCCGGCGCAGGCTGTTGCCGGGAGGGGGCTCGGGTATACTGGCGCCACATTCACCCGGACTGTCGAGGTCGACGTTGAGCGAACAATCGTCCATGGACGCTGCCCTGCGCAAGCGACTCTACTGGCACTCCCGCCGTGGCATGTGGGAGCTGGACCTGCTGCTGATTCCCTTCCTCGAGCAGTGCTATGACGCCCTGAGCGAGGCGGACCAGGCCGCCTACCGGTCGCTGATCGACGAGGAGGACCAGGACCTCTTCGCCTGGCTGATGCGCCGCGAGTGGCCGGAGGAGCCGGTGCGCCGGCGCATCGTGCAGATGATCGTCGAGCATGCCGAACACCCCGATAGCGCTGCGCATCGTCCCGTCTAGGCTGTTGCTGCTCGTCCATCTGCTGCTGGCCCTGGCGGTGATCGGCCTGGCGCTGTGGGTCTCGCCGCCCCGTGTCGCCCTGCTCGCCATCGTGAGCCTGGCCGGCGTGCTGGTGTGGGTGGCGCGCCGCCGGGCCCGGGGAGAGCTTCGCGGGTCGCCGCGGGTCTCCGGGGGCACGAGCTGGTGGTGGCGCGAGCGTGCCGGGGCGCCCTGGCAGCCGGTGGCCCTGCGGTGCGACTATCTGGGCCCCTGGCTGATTGGCCTGCGCCTCGACGGGCGTCGACTCTGGCTCTGGCCCGACAGCAGCGACACTGCCTCGCTGCGCGCGCTCAGGCGCGCACTGGTCGCCTTGCCCTGACACGCCGTCGGGTGCATCGGATGGCGTGGCTCGGCGCATCGCCGCCACGCCGGACCGTCACGCCTCGTCCAGATCGCTCAGCCGGATTCTCGAGGGCCGCGGCGCCGGATCACCATGGACCGGACAGTCGGGGTTGTAGTGCAGGCCGCGGGATTCGCGGCGCGCCATGGCGCTGGCCACGGTGAGCCGCGCCAGGCGCAGGGCGTGCCAGAGGCTCGTCAGCCCGGCATCGGCCGCCGCCCGTCGCAGCCGAGGGGCCAACTCGGCCTGGAGGCGAGCCAGGCCGTCGGCGGCCTCGGCGAGGCCGGCATCGCGGCGCACGATGGCGACCCGGGCGCTCATCAGGCTGCGCATCGCCTCGAACGCCTCGGCGATCGTTGCCGCGGGCAGCCGCTCGTCGCCGTCGTGTCCTGGCAGCAGAGGGGCGGTAGAGGCGGGTTCGCTCCGGCTCAGGCACCGGGCGCAGCTGCGGGCAAACACCAGGCACTCCAGCAACGAATTGCTGGCCATGCGGTTGGCGCCGTGCAGGCCGGTGCAGGCGACCTCGCCGATGGCATACAGCCGCGGCACCGTCGTGGCGCCGTCCAGGTCGGTAGCGACGCCGCCACAGCTGTAGTGGGCCGCCGGTACCACGGGGATCGGCGAGCGGGCGATATCGAGGCCACGACTCGCGCAATGGGCATGGATGGTGGGGAAGTGGTGGCGGATCGTTGCCTCGCCCAGGTGGCGGACGTCGAGGAAGACGTGGTCGCTGTCGGTGCGCTGCATCTCGGCATCGATGGCCCGGGCGACGATGTCGCGCGGTGCCAGCTCGGCCCGCGGGTCCAGCGCCGGCATGAAGCGCTCGCCCGCGGCGTTGAGCAGCAGCCCTCCCTCGCCGCGCACCGCCTCGCTGATCAGGAAGGGCGGGCCATCCGGGTCGTAGAGGCAAGTGGGGTGGAACTGCTGGAACTCCAGGTTCATCAGCTCGGCACCGAGTTCGGCGGCCATCATCATGCCCTCGCCGCTGGCCGGGCGCGGGCTGGTGGTGTGGCGGTAGAGCCCGCTGGCGCCGCCGGTGGCGAGCACGGTGTCCTCGGCCAGCAGGTCGTGTCGCTCCCCCCCGGCGTCGAGGCAGCGGACCCCCCGGCAGTGGCCGGCGGCGTCGCCGATCAGGTCGATGGCGGTGAGGTCGGAGCGCAACGTGATGGCCGGGTGCGCCACGGCATGGGCCATCAGGGTGTCGACCACGGCACGGCCGGTGGCGTCGTCGGCGTGGATGATGCGTCGCGCGCCGTGACCGCCTTCGCGGGTCAGGTGGTAGGGGTAGGCGGCCTCGGGGCTGGTATCCAGGGTGAAGGGCACGCCCAGCGACAGCAGCCACTCGATGGCGGCCGGGCCCTCTTCCACGGTGAAGCGCACGGCGCGCTCGTCGCACAGGCCGTCGCCGGCCACCAGGGTGTCGGCGACATGGGCGTCAAAATCGTCCAGCGGCGAAAGCACGGCGGCGATGCCCCCCTGGGCCCAGCGACTGGCACCCTGGTCGTCGCTGGCCGGACGCAGCAGGGTGACCCGGCGCCGGTCGGCGATCTCCAGGGCCAGTACCAGGCCGGCGACGCCGCCGCCGATGATCAGTACGTCATGCTTGCCGTCAGTCATCTCGCTTTCCTTTTTCGAGCAAGGCAGGTTCCTCGCTGGCACCGGCCCGGTGCGAGGCACTGCGCAGGCGCTTGCTGGGCAGCCGGACCAGGCTGCCCAGGCGTTCCACCAGGGCGTCGGTCAGGCGCGCCAGCTCCCGGTTGAGCCACAGATAGCCGCTGGGACTGAAGAGGGCCCGGCCGTCGTCGGTGCGGGCATTGCAGGCCAGGTCGGCATGGCGCTGCAGGTCGAACTGGCCGACCCGGACATCGATGGGGTGGCCGGTGCGTACCTGGAAGGCCAGGCTGCCGAGCACCCGGGCCAGGCCGTGCTGCTCGTCGCGCAGCCCGGTCATGGCATCGATACGATCATGTCCGGCGCGCGTCGTCCAGTGCGTCTCGAGCAGCAGCTCGATGGTCGAGAGCATGCGACGCTGCAGGGAGATGATGTCGTCGAGCTCGTTGCGGCGCAGTCGACGCTCCCGGTGGATGGCGTCCACCAGGCCGCGCTGCTTGACCAGCGACGAGCTGGTGGCCTTGAGCAGCGCCCGGGTGTCGACATCCACCGACGAGGTGGCCGAGGTGTGGGCGTGATAGAGCCGCGCCATGCGATCCAGGTTCTCGGCGAGCATGAAGCGCATCATGTCGGTGGCCTTCTGGGGCAGCACCAGCACCGTGACGGCGATGCCCACCAGGGTGCCGAGCAGCACGTCGAAGGCTCGCCACAGGCCGATGCCGAGGTCATGGCTGCCGTCGCCGATCACCAGCAGCAGGCTGATGGCGAACATCAGGCCGCTGTAGCCGTGACGTTTGCCGAAGGTGATCCAGGTGGCCACGCCGATACCGGCCAGGGCGCCGGCCGGCACCAGCTGAGGCACGGGCAGCGGCAGCAGGATCAGCGCCAGCCCCCAGCCCGCGCCGAGCAGGGTGCCCAGCAGGCGCTGTCGCCCCTTGTCGAGCACGCCGCCGATGTGCGGCAGGTTGCCCATCACCATGATGGTGCTGACCAGCGCCCAGCTCGAGTGGGGAATGGGGAAGACCGTGATGACGGCGAAGGTGATCACCAGAGCCAGCAGGACACGCAGCACGTGCAGCTTTCGCCGGTGCCGATAGTTGACATGGGGGTCGCGCAAACGCGGCAGGTTCATGAAGCGATGCCCCGTCCGTAGGCTGGAAGCGGAAGGGTCCAGAAGCGAGGCCAGTAGGCTGGTGCCCGGAGCCGGGCTCGAACCGGCACGGTGTTGCCACCGAGGGATTTTAAGTCCCTTGCGTCTACCAATTTCGCCATCCGGGCGGCACGGGTTCGAGCGAAAATACGGGGGAAAGTGGAGGCTGGAGTCGGAATCGAACCGGCGTACACGGAGTTGCAGTCCGCTGCATAACCACTCTGCCATCCAGCCTCATCGAGCCGTTCCCCGTCGAGAAGCTTCGACGGAGAGAATGGAGCGGGAAACGAGATTCGAACTCGCGACCCTCGCCTTGGCAAGGCGATGCTCTACCACTGAGCTATTCCCGCTCGACTCGAGAGCGAATTATACGGATAAGTCGGTGACTGTCAAACGCTTTTCACTGCCTGCCATCACATCGAACGACTCAGGTGGGGCCAGGCGGCGCGCAGGTAGAGGATCATCGACCACAGGGTCAGCACGGCGGCCACATAGAGGGTGGCGACGCCGAGAGCGGCCAGCGGCGTGGTGGGGGGGAAGGCCAGCAGCACCAGCAGGGCGATCATCTGCAGGCTGGTCTTGACCTTGCCGATCCAGGACACCGCCACCTGGCCGCGCTTGCCCATCTCGGCCATCCATTCGCGCAGCGCGGAGATGACGATCTCCCGACCGATGATCACCAGCGCCGGCAGCGTCAGCCAGATGGCCTCGTAGCGTTCGATCAGCAGGGCCAGGGCCACCACCACCATCAGCTTGTCGGCCACCGGATCGAGAAAGGCGCCGAAGGGGGTCGACTGGTCCCACCGGCGTGCCAGGTAGCCGTCGAGCCAGTCGGTGACCGAGGCCAGGCCGAAGAGGGCGGCGGCCACCGGCATGCTCCAGGCGAAGGGCAGATAGAACAACACCACCAGCAACGGAATGAAGATGATACGAGCCAGGGTGAGGAGGTTGGGTATGTTCATCGCGTGATGCAGTCCTTGCCGGAGAGGGTGGGGCCAAGAGGTCACTCATTCTATCCAGCTTGGGCGTCGTCATCCATGCAGGGCGCGATGAATCGCCTCGGCGAGGGTGGCGCTGATCCCCGGGACCCGGGCCAGCTCCTCGCGGCTGGCCTGCTTCACGCCCTGCAGGCCGCCGAAGAAGCGCAGCAGCTCGCGTCGGCGGCGCGGGCCGACCCCGGGGATCTCCTGCAGGGTCGAGGTGCGCCGGGTCTTGTCGCGCCGTGCCCGGTGCCCGGCGATGGCGAAGCGGTGCGATTCGTCGCGGATGTGCTGGATCAGGTGCAGGGCGGGGGAGGCGCCATCGAGGTCGAGGCTGCGGTCGACGGTCTCGACGAACAGCCTCTCGAGCCCTGCCTTGCGGGTGGTGCCCTTGGCCACGCCGAGCAGCATCACGCCGGCGACGCCGAGTTCGGCGAACACCTCGCGCGCCATGTTGAGCTGCCCCTTGCCGCCGTCGACGATCAGGATGTCGGGCCGCTCGCCCTCGCCCTCGGCGAGGCGCTTGAAGCGGCGGGTCAGTGCCTGGCGCATGGCGGCGTAGTCGTCGCCGGCGGCCACCCCCTCGATGTTGAAGCGGCGGTAGTCGGACTTGCGCGGCCCGCCCTGGTCGAACACCACACAGGAGGCCACCGTGGCCTCGCCCTGGCTGTGGCTGATGTCGTAGCACTCCAGGCGCCGTGGCACCGCCTCGAGGTTCAGTGCCTCGCGGAGCGCCTCGAAGCGATGCGACAGCTGGGCCTGGCCGGCGAGCTGGCTGGCGAGCTGCTGCTCGGCATTGGTGCGGGCCAGCTCCCGCCACTGGGCGCGGTGACCGCGTACCTGGTCGGTCAGCCGCACGCGCCGACCGGCGCGCTCGCCCAGCGCCCGGGCGATCAGCTCGGCATCCGGCACCCGGTGGCTGGTGATCACCTCCTGGGGGATCTCCCGGGCCTGGCCCAGATAGAACTGGCTGACGAAATCGCCGAGCAGGGCCTCGGGACCCAGGTCCAGGCCGTTGGTCGGGGCGTGATGGCGGGCGCCCAGCAGCCGGCCCTGGCGTACCGTCAGCACCGAGATGCAAAGCGCCCCCGGGCGACTGGCCAGGGCGAAGACATCGGCGTCGCCGCCGGCGGTATCGACGAACTGGCGCTGCTGGAGCTGGCGCAGGTGCTGGATCTGGTCGCGCAGCCGGGCGGCCTCCTCGAAGTTCAGCTCGCGGCTGGCGGCCTCCATGTCGCGGGTCAGCTCCCGGGTGACCTGCTCGCTCTTGCCCTCCAGGCACTGCACCGCGTGCTCGAGATCGCGCCGGTAATCGGCCTCGCTGATGTAGCCGACGCAGGGCGCGCTGCAGCGCTGGATCTGGTACTGCAGGCAGGGACGGGTGCGGTGGGCGAAGACGCTGTCCTCGCAGTTGCGGATGCGGAAGATCTTCTGCATCAGCGACAGGCTCTCGCGCACGGCGCCACTGCTGGGGTAGGGCCCCAGGTAGCGGCCATCGTCGCGCCGGGCGCGGGCGCGCTTGTACTCCAGCGCCGGAAAGGGGTGGCGATCGGTGACGAAGACGAAGGGGTAGGACTTGTCGTCGCGCAACAGGATATTGTAGGGCGGACGCAGCTCCTTGATCAGCGTCTGCTCCAGCAGCAGTGCCTCGGTCTCGCTGTTGGTCACCGTGACCTGGATATCGCCGATGCGGGCGACCAGCGCCTGGGTCTTGGCGTTCAGCGCGCCGCGGAAGTAGCTCGCCAGTCTCGCCTTGAGCCGGCGAGCCTTGCCCACGTAGAGGGTCTCGCCCTGGTCGTCGAGCATGCGGTAGACGCCGGGGGACTCGCTGACGGTGTCGAGGAAGTGGCGGTGATCGAAGCTCATGCAGGGAAACGAGGCCGGGACGTCGAGAGTGCCATCCTAGCAGATCGTGCGAACAGGGGGGGATTCACTCCACGCTGGCGTAGCCATCCACCAGGCCGTGGCGCAGCCCCAGGTGCGTCAGCTCCACGTCGGAGTGCACGCCGAGCTTCTCGAAGATCCGGTAACGATAGGTATTGACCGTCTTGGGGCTGAGGAAGAGCCGGTCGGAGATATCGGCGACCTTCTGGCAGTTGACGATCATCATCGCCACCTGCAACTCGCGCTGCGAGAGCTGGTCGAAGGGATTCTCCTGGGAGTCGATGCGTGACAGCACCAGGCGCTGGGCGATCTCGGGGCTGACGTAGCGCTGGCCGGCAAAGACGCAGCGGATGGCACCGACCATCTCGTCATGCTGCGAGCCCTTGCTGATGAAGCCATGGGCCCCGGCGTCGAGCAGGCGCTGGGCGAAGGTCTCCTCGAGAAAGGCGGTGAGCACCAGTACGCGGGTATCGTCCATGCCGCGGGTGATCTTGCGGGTCGCCTCGAGTCCCCCGATGCCGGGCATGCGGATGTCCATCAGTACGATATCCGGGCGCAGGCTGCGTGCCTGGGAGATGGCGTCTTCCCCGTCGGCGGCCTCGCCGACCACGCTGATGTCCTCCTCGGCATTCAGCAGGTGGGCGATGCTGGTCCTTACCAGGTGGTGATCATCGGCAACAAGAACCCGGATCAAGGCAGCGCCTCCTGAGCATAGTGACGGATCACCGGCTAAGACGTCGGGGTGGCGTCTCCGGTAGCCTAAGGGTGACACAACTTCATCCTAAGAGGAATTGGCTTTTGGTGGGGAATATTCTCGCCCACCCTTATTCTTCGCTCGGGGCTTGACCCGGCTGGCGACCCTGCGTAGGATATGCCTCGTTCTCGCACGGCGAGACAGCGTGGGGCCTTAGCTCAGCTGGGAGAGCGCAACACTGGCAGTGTTGAGGTCAGCGGTTCGATCCCGCTAGGCTCCACCAACGAGTTTAGAAGAATCAGCCGCCTGGAGCAGTGCTCCAGGCGGCTTTTTCGTGTGCTCGTAAAACGCTGCCGAAGCGTCCAGCAAGCCTGCGGGGCGGACCGTGGGTGAGGGTGGGCGGCGACAGAGACGGCATCGCCCATGCTGGGGAGTGGCGCCGTCGTCAGGCCGGTACGGGTGGCGGCGGCTGAAGGGGGTCAGGCGCAGTCGGCGGCGCCTTGGCCGAACATGTCGAACAGCAGCTCGCGGCCCAGGGCGGTGAGGACGAAGCGGTCATGCTCGTTGTAGGCGGCGGCCTCGCTGCGCTCGAGGACGCTCTGGCAGGTGGACCAGTCGCCCGAGGCGGCGGTCAGGTCGCGAATCGCCTGGCGGTCGAGGCCGCGGTGGGGAACCGTCACCGACTCCAGGACGTGGCCATGGTGATAGAGCAGGGCGGCCATGTTCGACAGGCACTGGCGCAGGCTGCGCTGCATGCCGGCCGTGGCGGAAGTGTCGAGTGTCATGCGCTGCATCTCCCTATGACTCGAGTGTGCTGCAGCGCACTATACCACGAAAGTCGATATGCGACCAAAGTCGCACGCCACCCGGCCGGCTGCTATCCTTCGACGCGGCCGAGCAGCAGGAACTCCAGCAGCGCCTTCTGGGCATGCAGGCGGTTGCCGGCCTCCTGCCAGACCACGGCGCGGGGGTCGTCGAGCAGGGTCTCGCTGATCTCCTCGCCCCGGTGGGCGGGCAGGCAGTGCAGGAAGAGCACATCCTCCCTGGCGCGGTCGAGCAGCGCCTCGGTGACCTGGAGGTCGGCGAAGTCTGCCTGGCGCCTGGCCTGCTCCTCTTCCTGGCCCATGGAGGCCCAGACATCGGTGGTCACCAGGTCGACGTCGGCCACCGCCTGCTGCGGGTCGCGGTAGAGGGTGACGCGCTCCCCGGCGGCGTCGAGGATGTCCTGGCGCGGCTCGTAGCCCTCCGGGCAGCAGATGCGCAGCTGGAAGTCGAACTGGCGGGCGGCGTTGATCCAGGAGTGGCACATGTTGTTGCCGTCGCCGATCCAGACCGCGGTGCGCCCCTTCACGCCCCCCCGCAGCTCGGTCCAGGTCATGATGTCGGCGAGCAGCTGGCAGGGGTGGTAGTCGTCGGTCAGGGCGTTGATCACCGGCACCGTGCTGGCGGCGGCGTAGGTCTCGAGCCCCTGGTGGGAGAAGGTGCGGATCATCACCGCGTCGACCATCTCCGCGAGCACCCGGGCGGTGTCCGCGATGGGCTCGCCGCGGCCGAGCTGGGTATCGCGGGGCGACAGGAACAGCGCATGGCCGCCGAACTGCGCCATGGCGGTCTCGAAGGAGACCCGAGTGCGCGTCGACGACTTCTCGAAGATCATCGCCAGGGTGCGGTTGGCGAAGGGGGTGTAGGTCGGGCCGTGAGTCTTCAGGCCGTTCTTGATCGAGATGGCGCGTTGGATCAGGTAGCGCAGCTCTTCCGGGCTGAGGTCCAGCAGGGTCAGGAAGTGGCGGGTGGCCATGGGGTCGCTCCACGGGAAAAAACGACCATCCTAGCCAGCGGCAGGGGGATGCGCAATGCGCCTTGCATCAGTAGAATGGATCCACACTCAATGCCGACAACCGCACTCGGGTATTCCGGTGCGACGGTCCATCCCTCACATTTTCAGACACCCAGGTTCAGAAAGGACAGGCCCATGAGCACTACCGTCGAGAACATCCAGCGCCAGATCAGCGAGAACCCCATCCTGATCTACATGAAGGGCACGCCCCAGCTGCCCCAGTGCGGTTTCTCCGCCCAGACCGTCCAGGCCCTGATGGCCTGCGGCGAGCGTTTCGCCTTCGTCAACGTGCTGGACAACCCGGACATCCGCGCCGAGCTGCCCAAGGTGGCCAACTGGCCGACCTTCCCGCAGCTGTGGGTCGAGGGCGAGCTGGTCGGCGGCTGCGACATCGTGGTCGAGATGTACCAGAACGGCGAGCTCGAGAAGCTGGTCAAGGAGGCCGCCGAGAAGCACAAGGACGATCAGCCGGAAGGCTGACCGGGCTTCGCCCGGAGCTGTAAGCTGTAAGCCATAAGCTTTAAGAGGCAGGCCCGCCAGATATCTGGCGGGCCTGCCTCAGTTTGTACAGTACTGGAACGAAGGCAAGCTACTGCCCGGCTTCCAGCTTCCAGCTTCCAGCTTCCAGCTTCCAGCTTCCAGCTTCCGGCTTACGGCTGCTCCTCCAGGCCCTGCTCGCGCTGGGCCAGCGCCCAGCCGCCCAGGTCCTTGTAGCGGTTGACCATGGCGCAGAACAGCTCGGCGGTGCGCTCGGTATCGTAGCGGGCCGAGTGGGCCGCGCTGTTGTCGAACTCGATGCCGGCCGCCCGGCAGGAGCGGGCCAGTACCGTCTGGCCGTAGATCAGGCCGGCCAGCGAGGCGGTATCGAAGCTCGAGAAGGGGTGGAAGGGGTTGCGCTTGATGCCGCAGCGGGCCACGGCGGCGTTGAGGAAGCCGTGGTCGAAGGCGGCGTTGTGCCCCACCAGCACCGCCCGGGTGCAGCCGTGGGCCTTGATCGCCTTGCGCACCGGGCGAAAGATCTCCCCCAGCGCCTCGGCCTCGGTGAGCGCCACCTGCTGGCGCAGCGGGTCGTCGAGCCGGATGCCGGTGAAATCCAGCGCCGATTGCTCCACGTTGGCCCCGGTGAAGGGCTTGACGTGGAAGGCATAGGTGGCGTCGGGGACCAGGCTGCCCTCCGGGTCCATGGTCAGGGTCACGGCGGCGATCTCCAGAATCGCGTCGCGTTCGGCATTGAATCCGCCGGTTTCCAGGTCCATTACCACCGGCAGGAAGCTGCGGAATCGCTGCGCCATCAGTTCGCGGGCGATCGCCTCGCTCATTCACCTCTCCTTGCGTCTTTCCGACTCGTCACGACCACTGCATCGCCCCCGGGAACACCGTCGCGTCCCGGTCGGCATCGAATCGCGAAAGTCTAGCAGTTTGGCCTGGCTGCGTCCCGCGGCCGGTATTCGCTGGCGGGTTGCCGCGCTATAATCATTGGTTCATGACGTTTATCGCTGTCATTCATTTCAATTTCAGGAGCCCCTAAATGTCCGATGTCAAGAAGGTCGTTCTCGCCTATTCCGGCGGCCTGGACACATCCGTCATCGTCAAGTGGTTGCAGGAGACCTATGACTGTGAGGTCGTGACCTTCACCGCCGACATCGGCCAGGGCGAGGAAGTCGAGCCGGCACGCGCCAAGGCACAGGCGCTGGGCGTCAACGAGATCTACATCGAGGACCTGCGCGAGGAGTTCGTGCGCGACTACGTCTACCCGATGTTCCGCGCCAACACCATCTACGAGGGCGAGTACCTGCTGGGCACCTCCATCGCCCGCCCGCTGATCGCCAGGCGCCTGATCGAGATCGCCAACCAGACCGGCGCCGACGCCATCTCCCACGGTGCCACCGGCAAGGGCAACGACCAGGTGCGCTTCGAGATGGGCGCCTATGCGCTGAAGCCCGGCGTCAAGGTGATCGCCCCCTGGCGCGAGTGGGACCTGACCTCCCGCGAGAAGCTGATGGCCTACTGCCAGCAGCACGAGATCCCGGTGGACTTCTCCTCGAGCAAGAAGAAGTCGCCGTACTCCATGGACGCCAACCTGCTGCACATCTCCTACGAGGGTGGCATCCTCGAGGACCCCTGGGCCGAGGCCGAGGAGGACATGTGGCGCTGGAGCGTCTCGCCGGAGACCGCCCCGGACCAGCCCACCTACGTGGAGCTGACCTATGAGAAGGGCGACATCGTCGCCATCGACGGCACGCCGATGCGCCCCCACGAGGTGCTGGAGACGCTCAACAAGCTGGGCGGCGACAACGGCATCGGCCGTCTCGACATCGTCGAGAACCGCTACGTGGGCATGAAGTCCCGCGGCTGCTACGAGACCCCCGGGGGCAGCATCATGCTGCGCGCCCACCGTGCCATCGAATCGATCACCCTCGACCGCGAGGAGGCCCACCTCAAGGACGAGCTGATGCCGAAGTACGCCAAGGTGATCTACAACGGCTACTGGTGGAGCCCGGAGCGCCGCATGCTGCAGGCCGCCATCGACGAGACCCAGAAGAACGTCTCCGGTGTGGTGCGCATGAAGCTCTACAAGGGCAGCGCCACCGTGGTCGGCCGCAAGTCCGACCAGTCGCTGTTCGACGAGTCGATCGCCACCTTCGAGGACGATGCCGGCGCCTACGACCAGAAGGACGCCGAGGGCTTCATCAAGCTCAACGCCCTGCGCCTGCGCATCGCCGCCGGCAAGGGGCGCAAGCAGGACTGAGCGGGCCCGCGAGGATCGTTCCTGTGACGCCGGCCCGATGCCGGCGTCGTTGTTTCGAGGCTTATCATCTGTGAGGAATGGATCATGCTCAAGAAACTGTTTTCCGGGCTGTTCGGCGGTGGCGACGAGAAGCCGAAGGGGGCGGCCGCCGCCGAGCCGGTGGAGTACAAGGGCTACCAGATCGTCTCCGAACCCGCCAACCAGGGGGGGCAGTATCGCGTCAGCGGCTGGATCCGCAAGCCCGTCGAGGGCGGGGAGCCCCTCGAGCACCGCTTCGAGCGCTCCGACATGGTGTCCGGCCGCGAGGCCTGCGACCAGCTGATGGTCAGCAAGGCGCAGCGCTTCATCGACGACGTGGGCGACGAGATGTTCACGTCACGCTGATCCGGAGCCTCCATGCGCCTGCTGCATCGCGCCTCGCCCTGGCGGGACCTCTTCGCCGCTGACGCCCTGCCCGATCCCGCCCGGCTGCCATCGCTGGTCGCGCCGCTGCGCGATGCCCTCAAGTCGCTGGGGCCGCACCCGAGTCTCGCCGCCGCCCACCGCTGGCAGGCCGAGCTGGTCGAGGCGCTGGATCGCCTCGACCTGCCGGCCTGGCGGATCGGCCAGTTGATCAGCGACCACAACGACTGGCTCTACCGCCGCGCCATCGACCTCTCGCTCAACGAGATGCAGGGGCAGGGCTGGGGCGCGCCCCCCGCCGCCTGGTGCGTGCTGACCCTGGGCTCGGCCGCCCGCCACGAGAGCCTGCTGGGGACGGACCAGGACAACGCCATGATCATCGCCGACTACCCCGACAACCGGCACACCGAGATCGATGGCTTCTTCCAGGCGCTCGGCGAGCGCTTCACAGCGCGCCTCGACGAGGCGGGCATCCCGCTGTGCAGCGGCCATGTCATGGCGCGCTGGCCCATGTGGCGCAAGCGGCTGTCCGAGTGGACCGAGCAGCTGACGATCTGGACCGCCGAGCGCCGGGTCAAGCGGGTGCAGCAGGCCAATATCCTGCTCGACTTCTTCCCGGTGCATGGCGAGGCGGCCCTGGCCGAGGCGCTGGCCGACCGCATCGCCGGGCTGATGCCCCGGGCGCCGCTGTTCCTCGACGAGATGACCGCGCTGCTCGACGAGCTGCCGGTGGCGCTGGACCGCTTCGGACGGCTCGCCGGCAGCCGCGAGGGGGCGCCCCACGAGCGCGCCGTCAACCTCAAGCACCAGGGCGTGCTGCCGCTGGTCAATGCCGTGCGCCTGCTGGCGCTGCGCCACGGCGTGCGGCCTCCGGACACCCGCGCCCGGCTCACCGCGCTGGTGATGAAGGAGGTGCTGAGCGCCGTACGGGCGCAGGCCCTGACCTCGGCGCTGGAGCGGCTGCAGGGGCTGCTGCTCGACGAGCAGCGCACCAACCTCCAGGAGGGGCGGCCGGTGGATGGCTGGGTGGATGTCGCCCGCCTCGGCGAGGACCAGCGCCTGCTGCTGCGCCACGACCTCCAGCAGATCCGTTCGCTGGTCAGGCTGGCCCGGGGACGGTCGTCGGGGTAGGGCTGTCGACCGCCTGCTCGTCGGGCGGGGCGGCCGGCAGCTCCATCACCAGGCAGGCGCCGCCCAGGTGCGGCGCCTCCTCCACCCACAGCCGGCCCCCCAGGTGGGCGACGATGCCGCGGCTGATCGGCAGGCCCAGGCCGCTGCCCCGGGGGCGGCCACGGGCCTGGCCGCCGCTGCGCTCGATCTGGTGGAACTTCTCGAACACCCGCTCGCGCTCCTCCGCGACGATGCCGGGGCCGTTGTCCTCCACCGCCAGGCGGAAGTGGCCCTTGTGGCGCTCGAGGCGCAGCCGCACCCGCGGGTCCTCGTCGGCGGCGAACTTGCCGGCGTTGTCGAGCAGGTTGATGATCACCTGCTCGAGCCGGTCCGGGTCACCGATCACCGGCGCCGTCTCCAGCGCCATCTCGACCTCGAGGGCCACCCCACGGTTCTCCTGCAGGCGGTGCACGGCGTCCACGCTGTGCCGGGCCAGGGCGACCAGGTCCAGCGGCTGCGGGTTGAGGGTCAGGCGGCCGCTCTCCAGCCGCGCCAGGTCGAGGATCTCCTCGATCAGCCGCGACAGGCGTTGGCTCTCCAGCACCACCACGTCGAGGAAGTGTTCGCGCTTCTCGTCGGGCAGGTCCTGGCCATCGCGCAGGATCTCGGCGAAGGCGCGGATCGAGGTGAGCGGGGTGCGCAGCTCGTGGCTGACCATGGCCACGAACTCGTCCTTGAGCCGGTCGAGCTCGCGCAGCCGCTCGTTGGCGGCGCGCAGCTCCTCGCCGATGCGCGCCAGCTCCCGCGACTTCTGCTCCAGGCGGCGGTTGTACTCCAGGGTCTGGGAGGTGGTGTCGAGGATGCTGAGGATCGACTCCAGGTCGAGGGCCTCGCCGCGCACCACCGAGTTGATCAGCACCCGGGCCGAGGCGCTGCCCAGCGCACCGGCCAGGGCCTGCTCGGCCCGGGCGATCAGTTCCGGCGGGGCGGGCTGGTCGTCGCCCTCGTGCTCGCCCTGCCGGGCGAAGACCCGCGCCGTGGCGTTGATGCCCAGGTAGCGGTCGAGCAGGGTGCGCAGCTCGCCGCGGGTGGTCTGGCCCCGCCACAGCGAGGTCTCCATCAGCCCCGGGTGCATCGCCTCGGCGAACAGCGCCGCCTGGGTCTGCTCCAGCGGCCCCTGGCGGGTGAAGAGCGACACCCCGACCAGCAGGCCGACGTTGGCGAGCAGGCTCCACAGCAGCGAGTGGGTATAGATGTCCCAGCCCTCGAGACCGAACAGTGCATAGGGCCGCAGCCAGGACTGCCCCCAGGGGCCCTCCTCGACGAAGCCGGCATCGAGCCATCCCGACAGCGCGAAGCCGGGCAGCAGCAGGGTCCAGGCCCAGATCAGGAAGCCGGCGATCAGGCCCAGGCCCGCGCCGTTGCGGGTGGCGCCGCGCCAGTACATGCCGATCAGCATGGCCGGGGCGAACTGGGCGGCGGCGGCGAAGGAGACCAGGCCGATGGTCACCAGGCTGTAGGAGTCGCCGATCAGGGCGTGGTAGAGGTAGCCCAGCAGCAGGATCAGCACGATGGCCACGCGCCGGATCCCCAGCAGCCAGCCGGCGAGCTCGCCGCGGGAGCCCAGGTGGAGCCGCCGGGAGCGCAGCAGCAGCGGCATCACCAGCTGGTTGCTGACCATGGTCGAGAGCGCAATGGTCTCGACGATCACCATGCTGGTGGCCGCCGAGAGCCCGCCGATGAAGACCAGCAGCGGCAGCCCCTCCAGCCCGGCGGAGAGCGGCAGGGTGAGCACGAAGCTGTCCGGGTCGCTGCCCGTCCCGCCGAGCAGCAGCCCGGCCATGGCGATGGGGATCACGAACAGGTTGATCCCCAGCAGGTAGAGCGGGAAGAGCCAGCTGGCGCGCTTGAGGTGCCGCTCGTCGACGTTCTCGACCACCAGCACCTGGAACTGGCGGGGCAGGGTGAGGAAGGCGAGGAAGGCCAGCAGCAGGGTGCCGACCCAGCCCGCCGCGCCGCCGGGCACCGCCTCGAGGCTCAGGGCGTCGGTCAGTGCCGGCGCCGCGGCGACCCGGGCGAAGAGGTCGCCGGGGCCGTTGAACAGCACGAAGACGGTGAACACCCCCACCGACAGGAAGGCCACCAGCTTGACCAGCGACTCGAAGGCGATGGCGGCGACCATGCCCTCGTGGCGCTCGCTGGCGTCCAGGTGGCGGGTGCCGAAGAGGATGATGAACACCGCCAGCACCAGGGCCACCCAGAACGACCTGTCGTGCCAGAAGCTCTCCTCGGCCAGGCTCAGCGCGGCGGCCTCGGGGTAGTTGACCAGCACCGCGTGGCTCAGGGTGATCGCCTTGAGCTGCAGCGCGATGTAGGGGGTGATGCCGATCAGGGCGATCAGCGCCACCAGGGCGCCCAGGCTCGAGCTCTTGCCGTAGCGGGCGCTGATGAAGTCGGCGATGGAGGTGAGGCGCTGGGCGCTGGCGATGCGCACCATCTTGCGGATCACGAAGGGTGCCATGAGCATGGCCAGGGTCGGGCCGAGGTAGATCAGCAGGAAGCTGGGGCCATGCTCGGCGGCCCGGCCGACGCTGCCGTAGAAGGTCCAGGCGGTGCAGTAGACGGCGATCGACAGGGCGTAGACGGTGGGCGAGCCGATCACCGAGCGACCCTGCTCGGCGCGGCGGTCGCCCCAGGCGGCGATCACGAACAGCAGCGCCAGGTAGCCGAAGGCGACCCCGAGCACGACCATGTCGCCCCTCATGGCCCGGTCACTCCTCGTGGCGCCGTTCCATCAGCCAGGCGGCCAGGGCGATCACCGCCCCCCAGGCGAGGAACAGGTAGAGGGGGAGCACGGAGAGCCCGGAGGCGGACGGGCGGTCCGCCACCAGCAGCAGCGGCGGCGAGAAGAGCAGCGCCGCCAGCACGATCAGGGCGACCAGCCGCTCCTTGAGCCGTGGCGTCTTCATGCGCTGGCATCCTCGCGGTCGAAGGCGACGGCCTGCAGCGCCAGGACCTGCTCCAGGGTGTCGAAGCCGCGGGCCTCGAGCCGCGGCAGCAGCGCCAGCCACAGCTCGGCGGTGACCCGGGCGTCGCCCAGGGCGGTGTGGCGGGCGCCCGGGGGAATCACCAGGCCATAGCGCTCGGCCAGGGTATCCAGGTCGTGGCCGTCAAGGCCCTCGTCGAGGGCGCGCGACAGCAGCAGGGTGTCGAGCACCGGCATCTCGAAGGTGACGCCGGCCCCCGGGGGCTGGATGGCCAGCAGGTCGAAGGCGGCGTTGTGGGCCAGGATCACCGCCTCGCCGATGTAGTCGCGAAAGCGCGGCAGCGCCACGTGCAGGGGCGGGGCACCGGCCACGTCGCGGTCGGTCAGGCCGTGGATGGCGGTGCTGGCCGGCGGGATCGGGCGGCCCGGGTCGATCCGGATGTCGAAGTTGTCGCTGGCCAGCAGCCGGGCGTTGACCACGCGACAGGCGCCGATGCTGATCACGCGGTCGCCGCGGCGCAGCTCGAGGCCGGTGGTCTCGGTGTCGAAGGCGACGATCTCCAGCGCCCGCAGCGAGCGGCCGGCGAGTTCGGCGTCGGGGGGCGGCAGGTCGGCGATGCCGAAGTCGTGGAACTCGGGCCGCGGCGGCGTCCGCGGGCGCGGCGCGCCGACCCGCTCGGTGGCCGGCAGCGGCAGCCGCAGCCGGGCGTGCTGGCCGTCCGGGTCGGCCAGGCTCCAGGCGTCGCTGTCGTGCTGGCGCAGCACATCGCCGACCCGCGGGGCGAGCGGCAGGGCCTCGAGGGGCGTTCGGCTCCAGTCGGCGAGCTGGCGTTCGCCGAGCGGCCGGCCGCGCCACACCAGGTCGAGGTAGACCCGCTTGTTGCCGAGGCATATCTCGCCTTCGATGTCGCCGCCGCCGGTATGCTCCGCCAGCCGCTCGAGCAGCGAACCGAGCAGCACCAGTAGCGCCGTGGCATCGCCCTTGAGCCAGGCCGGCATGCCGATCGGCACGACGCCCCGGCCTTCGCCGGCGTGGCGCTCGTTGAGGGCGTCCCAGAGGTCGTTGGACCACAGCGGCACCAGCCGCTCGCCCTGGCGCTGCATGTCCTCGATCAAGGCCCCCATGCGTTCGATATCGCGGCCCAGCGCCAGGCTCTCCTCCTCGATCACCGTCTCCAGCCGGCGGCGCAGCTCGCTCGCCTCGCCATCGGGGCGCAGGCTGGTCAGGGCGTCGGCGGCACTGGTCAGGCTGGCGCTGTGGCGGCGCAGCAGCGGCAGGGTATCGACCAGCTCGACCCGGGCGCCCATCTCGCTGGTCCAGGCGGCGGTGGTGTCGGTGAGGGTCAGCAGGGTCTCGCCGTTGCTGCCGGGGACCCGACGCAGGATGGCGCACAGCCAGCGCTCGTCGCAGGGCACCAGGATCTCGCGGGGGGTGCCGTCGTCGGGCAGCTGGCCCAGGGCATCCTGCAGGCTGGACACCGGGAGCAGCGCATCGAGCCGCTTGCCGAGGCCGAGCCCGGGGTGGCCCTCGAAGAGGGATTCGGCGGCCTGGTTGAACAGCAGCAGGCGGCGGTGGTGGTCGCAGAGCAGCAGCGGGGTGTCCAGCACCTGCAGCAGCGTCTCGAGCTCCTGGCGGATGCGGGCCGCACTGCGCGCACCCTCGGCATGGGCGGTGGCCAGGCGGTTGCGATCCGCCCGCCAGGCATCGCGGATCCGTACCAGGTCGGGGCCGAGGCCGCGCAGCCAGCCTTCCGGCGGGTAGTCCTCCCGGGCGTCGGGATTGGCCACCAGCCGCGCCAGCTGGACCTGCAGGTGGCGCAGGGGAGTGAACAGCTGGCGCTCGAGCAGCAGGCCGACCAGGAAGATGGTGCCGCCGCCGGAGAAACAGCCCAGCCAGAGCACCCAGCGGGCCAGCCCCTGGGGCTGGAGCAGGCTGTCGAGCCAGAGGGCGAACACCGCTCCGCCGAACAGGCTGACCCCGCTGAGCAGCAGCCACAGCCCCACCAGCCGCTGGCGCTTGGGCAGGCCGGAGAGACGACGCCCCATCAGTTGGCCTCGTCGAGCAGGGTCTTGACCTTCTCCACCAGGGCCTGGGTGGAGAAGGGCTTGGTGATGTAGTCGTCGGCCCCCAGCGCCATGCCCTTCTCGCGCTCGACCTCGCGACCGTGGGCGGTGAGCATGATGATCGGCAGGCGGGCATGGGCCGGGTCGGCCCGCAGCTGCTCGAGCACGTCGAAGCCACTGATGCCCGGCAGGCTGATATCCAGCAGCACCAGGTCGGGCACGCCCTCGGCCACCCTGGCCAGGGCCCCCTCGCCGTCCTCGGCGGTGACCACCTCGAAGCCGGCCTGCTGCATCAGGAACTCCAGCGACAGGACGATGTTGGGTTCATCGTCCACCACCAGGACCTTGGCCATGGGCGCTCTCCTCGTAAGCGTGCTGCTATGCATTGTTACCGATCAGTCTAGTGGGCGGCCAGGGCGCGGCAAAGACGACCTTGGCCGGAGGTGCCGGCCGGGGCGGCCGCCAGGAGGCGGGGCAGGGGCATTCGGGCGGGGGATCAGCGTCCGTTGTCGCCGTTCCCGGTGTCGCGGACCTTCGGCCCCAGCGGACCGAGCCACAGCCATATCTGCACCACCACCAGCACCGGCAGCAGCCAGATCGGCGCCCCCACGGTCGCGACCAGCACATAATGAATGACGAAGGCGGTAATACCGGCGATCAGTCCGACCACCGGGAACAGCAGGGGACGCCGGCGACCGGGCAGGCGCGAGAGGCGAAACAGCGAGCCGATGAAGGCGCCGAAGGCGGCTGCCATGGCCAGGGGGATCAACAGTTCTTGCATGGGGAGTCTCGTGCCGTGGGCGGGAAGTGGCCGTGTCGCCAGCGTAGCGTTTCCGCGGGGCGCCTGACCCTTCGACTTTTGATGTAGTCAGCGACAGTCAAAGGGTCAGGCCGACCGCCCGGAGGTCGCGGGGTTCTCGCCGGCGTGACGCCGAATCGGGATCCCCGGGAGCAAGGCAGGAATGGGCTCGCACCATTGCCATATGGCAGCAATGTAGTGCGGCGGAGCGGCCTACTCCGGCCGGGGATGTCTCGGCTACACTGTCGCCCTTTCGCTTCATCTGCCGTCCGGAGGGGGCATACCATGTCCGACAGTGTCCAGCTGATTCAGCGCTACTACGCCGCCTTCAACCGGGGCGACTGGGACGCCATGCTCGACTGCCTCGACGAGGAGGTCGCCCACGACCTGAACCAGGGGCCGCGGGAAACCGGCCGCGAGGCCTTCCGCGCCTTCCTCGCGCGCATGGACCGCAGCTACGTCGAGCGGCTGCAGGACATCGTCGTCATGGCCACCGCCGATGGCCGGCGCCTGGCCGCCGAGTACGTGGTGCATGGCGAGTACCGCGCCACCGACGAGGGGCTGCCGCCGGCCACGGGCCAGCGCTATGTGCTGCCCGGCGGTGCCTTCTTCGAGGTGCGCGACGGCCGCATCACCCGGGTGACCAACTACTACAACCTGCAGGAGTGGCTGCGTCAGGTGGGAGCCGAGGCGTGATACCGGCGTGGCGTTCGATCTCGAGGGAGGGGCATTGATGCGTGTGGCGGTGGCCAAGTACCCGATCGGGATGCCGCGGGACTTCGATGAGTTCGCCCGGCGCCAGGCCGACTGGCTGGCCGAGGCCAAGGCACGGGGCGCACGCATCGCCGTGCTGCCGGAGTACCTGAGCCTGGAGCTGGCGGCGGGCTTCGCGCCGGCGGTGCGCGACGACCTGGCGGCATCGCTGGCGGCGCTGCAGCCGCTGCGCGAGGCGTGGTGCGCGCTCTATCGGCGGCTGGCCCGGGAGCTCGATCTCTACATCGTGCCCGGCACCTTCCTGCTGGCCACCGGCAGCGGTCGTTATCGCAACCGGGCCGACTGGTTCGCCCCCGATGGCTTTCACGGCTGGCAGGACAAGCTGCAGCTGACCGGCTACGAGAAGGCGAGCGGGGTGGTCGAGCCCGGCGATGCCCTGCACGGTTTCGACTGCGACGGGCACCGGGTGGGCATCGCGGTCTGCTATGACGTCGAGTTCCCGCTGCCGGTGCGCGCCCAGTACGAGGCGGGGGTGCGCCTGCTGCTGGTGCCCAGTTGCACCGACACCGCGGCCGGGGCGACCCGGGTCAGGGTCGGCTGCCTGGCGCGGGCGCTCGAGAACCGCTTCTTCGTGGCCCAGGCGGTAACCGCCGGCGACGCCCCCTGGAGCCCGGCGCTGGACGTCAACACCGGCGAGGCCACCCTCTATGCGCCCATGGACCACGGCTTCCCCGCCGACGGCCTGCTGGCCGTCACCGAGGCCGGCCAGCCGTGGGCCTGCGGCGATGTCGATATCGACGCGCTGGAGCGCAGTCGCGCGCACGCCCAGGTCGCCAACGACCGGGACTGGCCCGCCCAACTGGCGTCGCCGGTGCGGATGATGGCAGTGGACGAGGCGCAGGCGGACACGGCCGAGGCGTGAGGCCGGCGATGTCCCTGTCCCTCAATCGCCGCGGTCGAACAGCTGCCGGCGCAGGGCCTGCTCGCCGCGGCCCAGCCACTCGTGCAGGGCCCGGGTGCTCTGGTGCAGGTGATAGCTGCGGGGCAGCCAGCCGGCCAGGCCCGGCGGCGGGGCGCTGGCGAACTCGGTGGGGGCGGGAATCACCGTGAAGCCGGCGCGCTCGAACTCCGCCACGGCCCGGGGCAGGTGCCAGGCCTGGGAGACCAGGGCGATGCGCTCCACCTCCGCGACGCGCAGCATCTCGGCGCTGTAGCGGGCGTTCTCGGCGGTGTTGCGGCTCTGCCCCTCCAGCCAGGCCACCGGCACCTCGAACACCTCGCGCAGGGCCGCGGCCATCAGGCTCGCCTCGGCACTGTGCTCGTCGTGGACCCGGCCGCCGCTGACCAGGATCGGCAACCCACTCTGGCGATGCAGGTGGGCCCCGTAGGCGAGCCGCCGCCAGCTGGCGTTGGCGGGGGCGTCGCCCCAGCCGAATTCCGGGGCGAGGTAATCCCGGCCGCCGCCGAGAATCACGATCGCCTGGGCCGCTTCCAGCTGGCCCGGCCCCGAGAGCGGCGCCGGCTCCAGGCCCTGGCGCAGGGCGTGGCTCGCCACCGGGGTGGCGAGGGCGAGCAGCCCGCCCAGGCCGAGCAGCACCAGCAGGCCGCCGAGCAGGCGCATCCGCGGCCAGAGCAGGCCACCGAGCAGCGTCAACAGCACGTTGGCGAGAGGCGGCAGCAGCAGGTACTTGAGCATCTCCATGGGGCGGCCTCGCTGTCGGTTAGCCCGGCGTGGGGCGGCGTCGCGGCTGTCAGCCGATATCGACCTTGTCCGGGTACTCGCAAAGGTCCTCGATCACGCAACTGCCGCAGCGCGGGCGGCGGGCCACGCAGGTGTAGCGCCCGTGCAGGATCAGCCAGTGGTGGGCGTCCTTGAGGAACTCGTTCGGGACGTGGCGCAGCAGCTTCCTCTCCACTTCCACCACGTCCTTGCCCTTGGCCAGGCCGGTGCGGTTCGCCACCCGGAAGATATGGGTGTCCACGGCGATGGTCGGCTCGCCGAAGGCGGTGTTGAGGATGACGTTGGCGGTCTTGCGGCCGACGCCCGGCAGCGCCTCGAGGGCGGCGCGGGTGCGCGGCACCTCGCCGCCGTGCTGCTCGACGAGGATCCGGCAGGTCTTCATCAGGTTCTCGGCCTTGGTGTTGTAGAGGCCGATGGTCCGGATGTGCTCCTTGAGGCCGTCGAGGCCGAGGTCGAGGATCGCCCTGGGCGTATTGGCCACCGGGAACAGCCGCGCGGTGGCCTTGTTGACCCCCACGTCGGTGGCCTGGGCGGAGAGCAGCACCGCGGTGAGCAGCTCGAAGGGCGTGGCCCAGTCGAGCTCGGTGGTGGGCTCGGGGTTGTGCTCGCGCAGCCGCGCGAAGATCTCGTAACGTTTCTGGGCGTTCATGAATCCAGTGGGGGTCCTTCTGCAGACGGTACTGACAGGAGATACTCTTCCGGTGTCATGGCGGGAACAGGGGAGCCTGCGAAGTCGCGGACGTTACGGGTCACGATGGTGTGGCAACCCCGGGTTTCTGCGGCGGCCGCGACGACGGCATCCTCGAAGTCGGCCCAGCCAAGCCCCTGTGCTCGCCACAGCTCGGCTCGGCCGACGGACGCGATGTCGAAGTGGCGCAATAGCCAGGCAACGGCCTGGTGGGCCAAATCGCCATTCTGGTAGCGGTGTACCAGGAAGTGAATCGTCGTCACCGCATGCGCGGAGAGCGTGCCGCGGTAGCGGTGCCGGAGAATGCCGTCGATGACCGCCGCGGATGCCGGGTAGTGGGGCTCACGCTTCTGGATCACATCGAGCAGCACATTGGTATCGACCAGGATCATCCGTGCTTCTCATACTGATGCTGGCGGAACTCTTCCAGACCGTCGACATCGTCGGGCACCAGGCCCGTAATGAAATCGAGCTCTGGCGAGAGCGTGGCGTGTTCCAGCTCGCGCATTTGCCGCAGGTAGCGGTCGATGACTTCCGTGACGGTCAGGCCGTGCGCCTTGGCATAGGCCTTGGCGAATTCCACATCCTGACGTGGCAGGCGGATGGTCAGCTTCACGGTGTCGGGCGGCATGCGAGCCTCCTGGTACGGCAATTATTCTTATTTTATACGGCTTGTGGGCCGTCGTCCAAATCAGCGGGATGTGGCGCTCTCGAGGGCGGTGCGGGCGTCGTCGAGCAGCCTGGTCGCCTGCGCCACCTGATCCCGGGCCGTCGCGATCGCCTCGGCAACGCCCTGGCGCTCGGCGTGGGCGAGCTGCTGGTGGGCCCGGCGCAGGGCCTGCTCGGCGGCCTTGACGGCCATCTGGCGCTGACGCTGCTGGAGCCGGGTGTCCGAGGCGCTGCGGGTGGCGCGCGAGGTCTGGCGGATCAGGCGCCGCTGGCGTTCCAGGCGCCTTTCCCGCGCCTCACGGGCCAGGCGGCGGTTGCGCGCCTCGAAGCGCTTGCGCCCGCGCTCGGCGCGCGCGGCCAGGTAGTCGCGGCGCCGGGCCTCGGTCTCGGCCGCCACCCAGGCGGGGTGGGGCAGCAGGTCGATGCAGTCGACCGGGCAGGGGGCCACGCAGAGCTCGCAGCCGGTGCACTCCGCGGCGATGACCGTGTGCATCCGCTTGGCGGCGCCGAGGATGGCATCGACCGGGCAGGCCTGGATGCACTTGGTGCAGCCGATGCACTCGGCCTCGCGAATCCATGCCACCAGCGGTTCCTGGGCGGGCTGCTCGAGCGGCACGGGCTCCCGGCCGGTCAGCTCGGCCAGCCGCGCGACGGTGGCCTCGCCGCCGGGCGGGCAGCGGTTGATCGGCTCGCCCGCGGCAATGGCCTCGGCATAGGGGCGACAGCCGGGATGGCCGCACTTGCCGCACTGGGTCTGCGGCAGTTCGGCGTCAATGGCGTCGATCAAGGCGGGGTGGCCCGTCACATTCGCTCCTCGGTGGGGTCGTCGGCAGCGGCGCTGACAGGGCAATATTGTACGCCCTTTGCGACCACCGATGTACCTCAGCCCGGGGGAGGCGTGGTCAGCGCACCCGCTGGCCGGGCTCGGCGCCGGAGTCCGGCGAGAGCAGGTAGATGCCCTCGTCGCTGCCGGCGGCCAGCACCATGCCTTCCGACACGCCGAAGCGCATCTTGCGCGGCGCCAGGTTGGCGACCATCACCGTCAGCCGGCCCTCGAGGGCCTCCGGGGCATAGGCGGCACGGATGCCGGCGAACACGGTACGGGTCTCGCCGCCCAGGTCGAGGGTCAGCTGGAGCAGCTTGTCGGCCCCCTCGACATAATCGGCCTTGGCGATGCGCGCGATGCGCAGGTCGACCTTGGCAAAGTCGTCGAAGGCGATCTCGGCGGCGATGGGCTCCTCGGTCAACGGCCCCTTGGGAGCGTCCTTGAGCTTCTGTTCTTCCACCAGGTCCTCCTTCGATGCCGCCATCATGGCATCGATCTTGTCGCGCTCGATGCGCGTCATCAGCGGCTTGAACTTGTTGATCTCGTGATTCAGCAGCAGGTCGTGGCGGCTGTGCCAGGCGAGGGTCTCCAGCTTCAGGAACTCGCGGGCCCCCTCGGCCATGGCCGGCACCACCGGGGCCAGGTAGACCATCAACTGGCGGAACAGGTTGATGCCCACCGAGCAGATCTCCAGCACCTCCTGTTCACGGCCGGCCTGCTTGGCCAGCACCCAGGGCTCCTTCTCGGCGATATAGGTGTTGGCCTCGTCGGCGAGTTCCATCACCTTGCGCATGGCGCGACCGAACTCCCGTGTCTCGAAGTCCTCGGCGATGCCGTCGCCGGCGGCGATGAAGCGCGCCACGAGGTCGGGCTCGGCACAATGCGCCGAGAGCTTCCCATCCCCCAGCTTCTTGACGAAGCCGGCGCAGCGGCTGGCGATGTTGACCACCTTGCCCACCAGGTCCGAGTTCACCCGGGCGGTGAAGTCCTCGAGGTTGAGGTCCAGGTCGTCGATCCCTGAGGTGAGCTTGGCGGCGAAGTAGTAGCGCAGGTACTCCGGGTTGAGGTGCTCGGCGTAGGTGGCGGCCTTGATGAAGGTGCCGCGGGACTTCGACATCTTGGCGCCGTTCACCGTGACGAAGCCGTGGCAGTGCACCGCCGTGGGGGTGCGCAGCTTGGCGCCGTGGAGCATGGCCGGCCAGAACAGCGCATGGAAGTAGACGATATCCTTGCCGATGAAGTGGTAGACCTCGGCCTCGGCATCCTTCTGCCAGTAGGCGTCGAAATCGATGCCCTCGCGGTCGCACAGGTTCTTGAAGCTGGCAAGGTAGCCGATCGGCGCGTCGAGCCACACGTAGAAGTACTTGCCCGGCGCATCGGGAATCTCGAAGCCGAAGTAGGGCGCATCGCGGGAGATGTCCCACTCGTTGAGCCCGGACTCGAACCACTCCTGCAGCTTGTTGCCGATCTGCGTCTGGACGTGGCCGCCGCGGGTCCACTGCTTCAGGAAATCGGCGAAGTCGGGCAGCTTGAAGAAGTAGTGGGTAGAGCTGCGCACCTCGGGGGTGGCGCCGGAGATCGCCGACACCGGGTCGATCAGTTCGGCCGGGGTGTAGGTGGCGCCGCACGCCTCGCAGTTGTCGCCGTACTGGTCCGGGGTGTGGCACTTGGGGCAGGTGCCCTGGATGAAGCGGTCGGCCAGGAACAGCCCCTTCACCGGGTCGTACATCTGCTCGATGTCGCGGGTGGCGATATGGCCGGCGTCGCGCAGCCGGGTGTAGATCAGCTCGCTGAAGTGGCGATTTTCCTCGGAATGGGTCGAGTGGTAGTTGTCGAAGGCCACGCCGAAGGTCGCGAAGTCCTGCTGGTGCTCGCGGGAGACCCGCTCGATCAGCGCCTCGGAGCTGATGCCCTCCTGCTCGGCGCGCAGCATGATGGCGGTGCCGTGGGCGTCGTCGGCACACACATAGTGGCACTCGTGCCCGCGGCTCTTCTGGAAGCGCACCCAGATGTCGGTCTGGATGTACTCCAGCAGGTGACCCAGGTGGATCGAGCCGTTGGCGTAGGGCAGGGCGCTGGTGACCAGGATCTTGCGCGGATGGCGTGCGGTGTTCGACATGTCGGCTCTGGAATTCCCAAGAAAATCAGACCCTCGATTGTAGCCATCTTCGGCGCCCACTGCACCCGCCGGGACGCGTGCCGTGCCCATCTGTAGCACTGCTCCGGTGTCTCGGATAGAATGCACCGGCGGTAGGCAGGCACGTCAAAGGGATTGACGGCCGTAACCGCCGCTCAGCGCTTCGCACGTCACACATCCAGGGAGCTGCGATACAACGACTGATCATTCATGGAGGAACCACCATGCGACTTCACCACGCCCTGCCGCTGCTGCTGGCCACCGCCCTGCTGGCTGGCTGTGCCGGCAACTCGATCTCGCCGCGGTACACCAGCGAGAACCCCGACATCATGCGCATCAGCGACGAGCGTCCCGCCAACCCCGAGAAGACCACCGAGGACCTCGGTTCCTACTGCGTCGAGGTCAGCGAGACCTGGAACGCCCACGGCACCACCCCGGACGGCCAGAGCCTCTGGGCCAAGGATACCGCCCGCGCCGTCGTTCCCTGCGACTGAGCAACACCCCCGGCCCATGCCCCGCATGGGCCGGACCCCTATGCATCCCGACATCGGCGACACCTCCGGGGAACCCTCGGCAACATTGGTAGCCAATCAGCTGGTTGGGGACACGCTCGTGGTAGGTTGCCAACGCTGGGAGGCGCCTTCATCTTCGAATATGCAGTCATCATCGAGAAAATCCAGAACCCCCCCCGTATACGGACCCGCAATACAGCCTGCTCTGCCTTAGCTCACCATCTGCACCACCCCCCTCCTTTCGCAAAATACCCAGGATTCTCCTTAGCAACCCGAAGAAAGGTTGATTAGGCTGTAGTGTAAAAGCATGTATCAGCCTCATGCGCCTGCGTCGCTATAAGGCGACGCTACATGCAGCCACTGCCAGGGAAGGTGACATGCACGCCACCATTCCCTCGGCGGTAGCGTACCCGCCAGACGACCCAGGCCAGCCCCATAGGCGACACGGAACTGTGGGAGATCGCTTTAGCGCGCGACTGGCGGAGGTGACCCACGCTGGATAGAGACAATCATGGTGTCAGCGGACGCCGATTTATCAGACGAAGGGCAGCAATCGACCCACAGCGGCCATGCCGGCCAAAGCAGCACGATTGTTCATCGGTGTTATGCAGCGAGCGTGATGATTGGTGTTATGCTGCCGAGCTATAATTAATAATCTGGCATATCAGTAGGTTAGATGGCAAGCGGCGTGCGGCATAATATTGTTGAACAAGCTTGCGCGTTTATCCAATAACAGAGCGTGCGGTCTAATTACTTAGGTGTCGACGCAACCTTCCAATCGATGGTCGAGCCTTGCCGTACAGAGGAGATTGTAGATGAGCAAGTCCGAACTATCGAACGTCTATCGAGACTACATCGCCTGCTTGAACAGGCAGGATTGGCCATCGTTGGGGCGCTTCGTTCATGAAGACGTCAAGCATAATGGCAAGCAACTCGGGGTATCAGGCTACCGGCGCATGCTGGAGAGAGACCTCTCCGAGATCCCTGATCTATCTTTCAATGTTGAATTGCTGGTTTCCGATCCACCCTACATAGCCAGCCGACTCCGCTTCAACTGCACACCAAAGGAGAGATTTCTTGGCCTGGGTGTTTACGGAAGAAGGGTGTCCTTCTCCGAGAACGCCTTCTATGAGTTCCGCGACGAAAAGATCGTGCAGGTGTGGTCCGTCATCGACAAAGCGGCTATCGAGGCGCAGCTACCGCCTCCTGACGACCCGAGCCACACCTAACCCCTCCATCGAGCGGACGCTTACCGGCAGGCTTCGCCTGTCGGCAGCCGCCGCTCATGTCGAACGTTATATAAGAGTTACCTGGAGGTCCGCATCTGGCCGAGTGGAGAACTCTAGTCTACGCTGACGCAAAGGATTGAGGTGGCGGCAGATAACGACCAATGCGACTGTTTCGAAAAATGCAACTGGCACGTTCATCTAATAAGAAGACGGGTAGCTTAATAACTGTTGGGCACCATGGAGGTTGCAAAAATGAATTCGAAGGAAAATTTCGATTTTTTCTGGAAGAGGCTTCAAGTTAATATTAATCCCGGAGACACAATCAGAAATTGGACAGCCGCAAAGGGCTATCTCGGAGATATTTTCACAATTTTCGCTATATCCGATAACGCTGTAGATGTAGATGCGCCTAATGCAGAGACTATACAGCATGTCTCAAAGAATGAGTTTAAGTATATGCACTCGAATTGGGAGGCATATAAATCAAGACGAATGCGGCGGCACGAATTGCGAGATAAGACGAGGTTTTCCAAGTATACAATCAGCATCCTCAAGGAACTGGAGGATTAACGGCGAACCCCCTGTCTTCACATCTAATTGCTGCCATTATATCAGCTTCCTCTGAAAGTCTGCTTCTGGCCGAGGCTGTGTGAAAACGTGGCTCCCGCTATACTTTACCCGTGACAGCTCGTGGAGGTGCCAATGAAGCGCTTCGTTTCAGGTGAGTCCCGGTCTCAAGCCACGTTGTTCCCTGAGCTTCTGGATGATTTCGTCTCAGAGGACAACCCGATCCGAGCCATCGAGGCCTTCGTCGAGGCTCTCGACCTCAGACAACTAGGTTTCAACCCCTGATATTCACCGGGCAGCCCTGGAAATGAAGATGGCGGTTGGTATCCTACTGATAAATCAGAGAGTTCCTGGCAGAACCTGATTCAGGAGGACCAACCGCCATGGGTGAAACCCTAACGACC
>NZ_JAKVPY010000022.1:0-75970 GCF_022487945.1 Halomonas flagellata | reverse complement strand
CGACGCTTGCGAGGGGCTTCCAGCACGCTTAAGTCGGTCATGATAGGTGTCCACTTATTGATAGGTGGACACCTACCGTCACGGAATTTGGGGCTCTGCGGTAGATGGGTTCACCGGCCGCTTACGGATGGTCATGGTAGTGCCCATTTAGAAATAGATGGGCACCTACTGTTACGCGCTGCTGGCCTCAGCGGAAGATGGGCTTACCGGACGGATACTGTGGAGGAACCACAGTAGGATGCTAACGAGAAGCGACGCTGCCAACGACAAACCAAATACAAAGACCGAAGCTAGCGATTCTACGCTTGAAGCCAGTACCGCACTGAAAGCTATCAAGCTGAGCATTCCGAGCTGGGTATCGGCCAGGGTGGCACGGGCCACCTCGGCGCCATAGCGCTGATGTAGAGTCAGAGCAATGGTCAGCATGCCGATGGGGAAACTCAAGGCTACACCGGATACGGCGGGTGCGAAATCATCCAAGATCGCCGTAGCCAGGCAGACGATCGCCCCAGCGAGCGCGCCTCGAATGAGTAAATCGCCCCAATGCAGCGGTGCTGATACCGCACTTCGCGCAAGCCCCAGTGAATTCATCAAACGCAGCGCCAGTATCATGCCCAGCCCGATCGCGGCTAGCGCCAACGCCACGCCACCAGGCAGCACCGCTACGGCGGCCGCCACCGGAACCCAGAGGGCGGCGGCCAGAGCGACGCTGGCCAATGCACCCCATCGACCGGCCAGCAGCACATAGCTGAGGCAAAAGGCTAGAGTCGCCAGCATGGCATGCAATGATCCCAGAGCGGCATCGGCGACGAAGGCCGACGGCTGCTCGCGGAGCATGAAGAAGTAGCCCGGCCCCAGCACGATGGGCGTCCCGGCCAGGACGCCACCAAGCTTGGGGCCCAGACGCACCACCGCCACGGACACGCCAATTACCACAATCGCGGTGGACAACCATTTGACGAGCAGAATACTGAGCATCGGCATGATCCCGGCCGACTACATTACATCGCCACTGTTGGGTCCAAGGGTCTGGCCAAGGTACAGATCGCCGTCCGGCGAAGCGGCCAGCATCAGTGCAGTAGGTGCCACCTCTTCAGCTTTGCCGAAGCGGCCCAAGGGAAGTTCCGCTTCCTTGTCAGCAATCCACTGGGGACTCAGGCCTTCCAGCATCGGCGTCAAAATAGGTCCAGGGGCGATGGCGTTGGTCAGCACATTAAAGGGGGCCAGTTCATGGGCCATGGACTTGGTTAACCCCAGTACGCCGGCCTTGGCCGAACAGTAATGGGACAGGCCCATGCCGCCCTTGAGCGCTAGCTGAGAGGCCACGTTAATGATGCGCCCGCTCTTGCGCTCTACCATGTGCGGCGCGACCTGGCGACTGACTAGAAAGACACCACGCAGGTTAATGCCGATCATGCGATCGAAGGTCTCGGCGGTCATTTCGAGAAAGGGCTTCTCGTCAAGAATGCCTGCACTGTTGACCAGCACGTCAATGGCCTGATGGGTGTCGATCACTTCATCGACCATGGATTTCACCGAGGCTTCGTCGGAGACGTCAACCGCGTGAGTGGTAAAGCGGGATCTGAACGCCCTACTCACTTGCTCGCAGGCGTCGGCATTGCGATCGGCCACGGCAACGGTGGCGCCTTCGGCGTGATACAGATTGGCGATGGCGCGACCGATACCGCTGGCTCCGCCCACCACCAAGGCGACCTTGCCTTGAAGTTTATTTGACATGGAGGAACTCTCCTTTCAAGAGGGAGACGAGGCAGGGAGACCCCCACCCCGTGTCTGCGCGGTCAGCTCGGCCAGCGAACAGTCAGGCCACCGTCGACGATGAGCTGCTGGCCGGTCACATAGGTGGCATCGTCGCTGGTCAAAAAGCGCACCGTGCGTGCCACTTCCTCGGCACGACCCACCCGTCCCGCCGGAATCGACTTGCCGGCGGCGGCGAGCCCCTCGGGGCCCAGCGAGTTAACTGGATCCAGCGACTGCGGCGTCTCGATCAACCCTGGAACAAGGGTATTGACGCGGATGCTGCGTGGCGCGAGCTCTACCGCCAGAGACTTCACTAGCCCCATCAAGCCACTCTTGGCCGCAGCGTAGTGGGCATGGTCGTCCCATCCATAGACGCCACCGGCAATTGACGAGATGGCAACCATGGCGCCAGGCCCGGTCATGACCCGGGAAGCTGCACGGAAGACTCGCATCACCCCAGTAAGATCCACCGACAACATGTCGTTCCAGGCCTCATCTGAGAGGTCATGCAGCGACGCCTGGCGCAGGATCCCGGCTCCAGCGACGGCAATGTCGAGGGCGCCGAAGGTATCGATGGCGGCTTGGGCTAGGGCGTCACACTGGGACCCATCTCTCACGTCTACCGCCACGGCTACGCACTCGCCGCCAGCCTCCCTCACCGCCGAGACGGTTTCCTCGACGTCATGAGGGTCGCCCGGGTAGTAACCCGCTACCACCTTGACGCCAGCCTTGGCATAACTGACCGCCAAGGCCTGGCCGATCCCACTAGCGGCACCGGAGATGATCGCGACCTTTCCTGCCAGACCATCGTCACGTTTTAAAGTGTTCATGCCACAGCCTCCTCGAGTGTGTCGTGCTCAAGGTGATCCACATGTCGAGTACCGAACATCAACAATCCACTGAGAACCAGCGGCAGGGAGCCAGCCAGAATCGCTGCCCAGGTCATGCTGACGCCAATGGTCAACAGCACAGATACCAGGCCCGAACCGACAATTGCACCCACCGGGGCCATGACGTGGGCCACATTGGTTCCGGTGCCACGAACGTGGGCCGGGAAGGACTCGCCCATGTAGAACAGGATGGCGGCGAAGGGGCCAAGCAGGAAAAATAGGGTGATAGCGTACATCAGATAAACGAAGCCATCGCTGGCCGGACCAAGCAGCATCAGGATACTGGCGATACCGCCGAGCAGGAAACCCATCAGTACAGTGTTGCGGCGGCCGATGCGATCTCCCACCAAGCCATGGCTCAGGTAGCCAACAAAGCCTACTGCGTTGGCCAAGATCAACACGTAGAGGGAGTTTTCAAAACTGACACCCTTGGCTTCCACCAGCACCGTAGTGCCCAGCACCGCGAAGACCTGAATCGCCATCCAGCTGAACAGCCAGACCAGCGATAACGAGATGGTATGACGGCGCAGTTCAGGTGCGAAGACACCCTTCAGACCCAGGTTGCTTCCTGTGTCTACCTCGACGTCGTGTTCGGCGGCCAGCTTAGTGGCGCCCTCGGCATCTCCCGCCTTGCGCCGACGCTCGACTTCCTTTATCGCCGCGAACACTGGCGATTCTGGCAGCTTGACAGCCATCACGATGACAATGATCGAGGCACAGGCGGCAACAAAGAAGCTACCGCGCCAGCCCACAACGGGCAGCAGCAGCGAGGTCATGCCCGCAGCCAGCAAAGCGCCTACTGGCCAGCCGCTCTGCACTAAGCTGTACATGAAACCGCGCCCCTTGGCCTTCTTGTAGATCTCGTTGAGATAGACGGCGTTGACCACCTCCTCAGAGACCGCAAAGCCGGAGAAAGCGCGAATAATGACCATCGAGGCCGCCCCCATGGCAATCCCCGACAATCCAGAGCTAACCGCCCCACCTATAACCAGCAGGATCAGCGTCTTCTTGCGTCCAAAGCGGTCGAGCAGGGTGCCAACCACCAGCGAGACGACAAACACCCCAATGGTGGCCCAGGTGTTGATTGCAGTGGCCTTAGCAGCACTCCAGCCAAAATCGTCGGCGATCACGGGCAGTAGTGTTCCGAAGAGGGTGTAGTCGTAGACAGACGCCACCCAGGCGATAAAGCAGACTAGCGAGGCGTAGCCGATCTGCTTCTTGGTGATGACAGCGTTCCAGGGCTCATCCGCGTCAGAACGGGCCCCAGAGGGCGCGGTGGAGGTTGGTTCGGTCATTGACGTCACCCTCTTTCGTTATCGTTGTGGTGTGGTTGTTAGTGCAGATCCAACGTCAGCTGCGCGGGTGGCGGCTGGCGAAGTCGTCGGCGATCTCGTCGAAGGTGCAGAAGCGCACGCCCTCGTGGCTCTGCATGTGCTCGATCAGTCGCTCGAGCATCATGAGAACCTGAGGGCGACCCGAAACGTCGGGGTGGATGGTCATGGTGAACACCGCGTAGTCATTCTCGCGGTAGACCCAGTCGAACTGGTCCTGCCACATCTCGCCCAGCTGACGCGGGCTGACGAAGCCGTGACTGTTGGGGGACTTCTTGATGAACATCATCGGCGGCAGGTCATCGAGGTACCAGTTAGCCGGAATCTCGATCAGGTCGGTTTCCTCACCGCGAACCAGCGGCTTCATCCACTCCTTGGCGGGCTTGGAGTAGTCGATCTTGGTCCAGGAGTCGCCAACGCGCACGTAGTAGGGGTGGAAGTCGTTATGCATCAGGCTGTGATCGTACTTGATGCCACGTTCGAGCAGCAGCTCGTTGGTCACCGGGCTGAACTCCCACCATGGCGCCACATAACCCGTCGGCCGCTTGCCGGATAGGTTAGTCACCAGCTCGATGTTGTAGTCGAGGACGTCCCGCTCCTGCTCGCGGGTCATGGCAATGGGGTTTTCGTGGCTGTAGCCGTGAACGCCGACCTCGTGACCCGCATCCACTACAGCTTTCATCTGCTCCGGGAAAGTCTCGATGCTGTGGCCGGGAATGAACCAGGTGGTCTTGAGGTTGTAGCGCTCGAATAGCTTGAGCAGGCGCGGCGCGCCGACTTCACCAGCGAACAGGCCGCGGGAGATGTCGTCGGGGGAGTCCTCGCCGCCGTAGGAACCGAGCCAGCCGGCCACGGCGTCCACGTCGACGCCAAATGCACAGAGAATCTCTTTTTTCGCCATCTTGAAAACCTCGTCTTGTCGCTTGGTCTTGTTGCATCTTGTCGTGATGCGATGCCGCTCGAAGGCCGCTCTCGTCCGGCGCCTGGCTCACGGCAATGGCGGTCTTGCCAACCGCACTAAAGTGGATACTGGATACAATGGTCATTTTTGTCAAGGCGGGCATCATTGACACAGCGCGTGACGTCTTTCTCGGCGAAACCACCCAGTGAACGCCATCTTTTCAAAAAGATCAAAAAATCAATAAATTAAACACAATACATACTAAGATCAGGGCCTTGCCACAGCTGCTAAAAACGCATGATTTCTTCGACCAATGACTAAGACTGTTCGAAGCCAACAAATTTCGCATCTGAAAAAGTCATTTTTGCGGGTCAAGGTATTCAATTGACATTTTTCCCGACCATCAAGCCTGGACCGGGACACCGGAAGCGGACAGGAAAAGTAGCGGTTTACCACCAGCAAAGGCGCAAAGCGCTGGCTGACGGTAGCCGAGACGAGTACAGACGCGGTATCGGCGCACCACGAGCGCTGATCGCCTGCGCGGGTAGGAAGTTAAGGGGAAATAGTGTCCCGCTGACACCAAGTGCGGGCGTCAGACGATCCGCTGGAGGTAGGGAGGAAGGTCGGGTTCGGGAAACACCGACAGCACCTTGAGCCGGCGACGGGTGCGCTCTGCGGCCACAAGCAGGTGGGACTGCAAGCTGGAGGCCGCGGCGTCAAAGGCACCGTAGAGCAGATGGTCGATCACCAGCTTGTGCTCCATCAGCAGAGGCTCGCCCTCGGGCACCCCCAGGGTCTGGAAGAACAAGCGATTAACAACAACCGGCAATTGACTCTGGGCGATCATCTCGCCGGCCTTGCGGTTACGATAATGACGAAGGCAACTGTGGTGCAGATCCTGCTCCAGCTCGGCGATGGTCGCGGCGGTCAGTTGATCGGGATGGTCAATCAAGCGCTGCACCCGGGCGCGCATCGCCTCGAGCTCGCGACGCTCGATCAAAGGCCCAGACGCCCTTAGCGCGGCCGGTTCGAGCAACACTCGGATCTCGTAGTCCTCGGCCACCGCCTGGGCGGTCAAGGGTCCCGCCAGCCAATGGGAATGGCGGTCCTTCTCGATCAAGCGCTGGCTGCGAAGCCTCCCCAGCACCTCGCGCGCCACGGTGCGACTGACGCCGTAGTACTCGCTCAGGCTGGTCTCGACGATACGGTAATGGCCGAAGGCCAGGCAGGTGGCAACCGCCTCCTCGACCTCGGCGTGGATGCGCTCGGCCGCCGGACGAGTATCTACCACCGGTGAATCGTCCGCACCAAGACCAAGACGCTCAGGGGTAAGCGCCTCCCGAGCTGGCACCACCGCATCAGGCTCAGGAGTCGCCAAAAAGCCGCGCCCCTCGAAACGACTGATCAGACCCTGCTCGTGCAGCCGCTCCAGCGCCTTGCGCACTGGCCCACGACTGGTCCCGAACAGACGCGCGATGGGTCCCTCGAGCAGCACCTGGTTGAGTGGTACCCGCCCGGTCTGGATGGCGTCACGCAGCGAGTCCTCGATCATTGCGTAGCGCGGGGCACGGCTCCCCCCATGCCTGACCGATCTTTCTGGCGTACTCAGAACTCGCTCCTCCATGACGTCAACTCGCCTGACTAACGCGCTCGACCGCATCGCCGGTGGTCACCCTGACCGAGCACGGCCGCGGCCCAGGCGCCCTCGCGATATGCACCATATCTTGACACCTCTCTTCCCACCTTTCGAGCCGACTAAAAATGACCTTTGATACCAAGATCAATGGCATTTCAATCTTTGGGCATCCCATATAACGATATTTTTCTTTAAAAACAATATATTAAAGCATATTACCACTCCCCATACGACTTAAAGCGTACAGAGAAAGGGCTCTTCGTCGTTGGGTGTGGAATTCGCCCCCTGAGCTGGGCCAGGATATGACCTCCACGACGACAGGAGGCATGGCATGGACGGCACCCAGATTCTGACCCTCGGCCTGGGCCTGGAAGCGCCCTGGGTTCTCAAGGACCAGCACCTGGATACCTCCGTGTCGCCCCACCGCCTGGACCTCTATGTCGAGGCGGAGCGAGGCAGCCTCTACCCCTGCCCGGAGTGCGGCAAGGCCTGCCCGGCCCACGACTTTGCCGACAGGACCTGGCGGCATCTGAACTTCTTCCAGCACCACTGCTACCTGCACGCCCGCGTGCCTCGCACCAAGTGCCCCGAGCATGGCGTCAAGCGCATCGAGGTGCCTTGGGCGCGGCCCGGCAGCGACTTCACCCTGCTGTTCGAGCAGGCGGCCATGTCGCTCGTCAAGGAGATGCCGGTGCTGGCCGTCTCCCGTCAACTGGAGATCTCCGACAAGCGCCTGTGGCGCATCGTGCACCACTACGTGGGCCGCATGCTGGGCGAACTGGACCTGTCGCGCGTGACCGCTGTCGGCGTGGACGAAACGGCCTCACGACGGGGTCAGCGCTATGTCACGGTGTTCCTCGACATGCAGCGCCAGCAGGAGCCGGTGATCTTCGCCGTGCCTGGCCATGGCAAGGCCGCCATCACGGCCTTCAGCGCCTTCCTGGCGGAGCATGGCGGCGACCCGGGCAACGTGGTCGAGGTGGTCTGCGACATGTCTCAGGCCTTCCTGAGCGGCGTGGCCGAGAACCTCCCCAACGCCGAGGTGACGGTCGACTGGTTCCACATCGTGCAGACCTTCACCAAGGCGCTGGACGAGGTCCGCAAGAAGGAGCGCCGTGAGAAGGGGCATCCCAAAGCCCTCCGGTGGGCGGTCTTGAAGCGCCTGGATAACGGCAACCTGACGGCCAAGCAGCTGGCCGCCCTTCAGGAGCTGGTGGCTGACCAGGGGGCCACCGGCGATGCCTGGGTGATCAAGGAAAAGCTGCGCTGGATTCAGAAGGCTGCGACGCCGCGTGCCGCCCGGTGGCGCATCACGAACTACCTCAAGGTCATGCGGGAGGCCGTCACCGGCCAGGCACTGCTCACGCCGATGGCAAAGGCCCTGACGACGCTGGAGCGGCATGCCGAGCAGGTGGTGAGGCGCTGGATCTCCGGCCTGACCAACGCACGTCTGGAAGGCATGAACGGTCTATTCCAGGCGGCCCGATCACGTGCACGTGGCTACCGGAACGAGGCCAACTTCATCGCGATGATCTACCTGATTGGCAGCCCCGTGGGGCGCCTGCTCGATCAGGCCAAATCCACATGATGTGACGAAGAACCAGAGAAAGCTTGCCAGAAAATGATTTTTGTATCCATACTGCATTTAAACGAACCGGCGACATGAATTCACCCACCGACGCTGTCGTCCCCAACAACAAACACCGACTCCCAAGGAGCGATACCGTGGCTACCACACAAGACGTCCACACCCCCGCCTCGTCGGCGGCACACGCCGGTTCCGGCGATCACCTGCTGGAAGCGGCCATCCTGCCGGTCTGGCTCAATCAGCGCACCATCGGCTTTTTCAGCTTCATCTGGATGTGGATTGGCATGGCGGTGATCATAGCCACCTTTCAGTTGGGAGCCGGTGGAGTCGCCGGGCTACCCCTCCTTCAGGTGGTCGCAATCATCTTCCTGGCCAACCTGGTGCTCGGCGTGGTGATGAGCCTGACCGCCGATATCGGAACCGAGCATGGCCTGTCGTTCGCGGTCTACTTGCGTGCGCCCTTCGGCCTCAAGGGGACCCACCTGCCCGCGGTGTCCCGCGGCGTGGTGGCAGCCATCTGGTTCGGCGTCCAGACCTACCTCGGCGCACTGGCCTTAAACGGCATCGTCGAGTACCTGTGGGGTCTGGACAACTGGGTCCTGTGGTACGTGCTGTTCGCAGTGATCCAGATCATCAACACGGCCCTTGGCATCCGCGCGGTGGAACTGCTGGCGTCCATCGCTGCCCCCTGCATCGTGGCCATCTCGGTGTGGATGTACTTCACCCTCGACGTGCTCGCCGAAACTCAGGGCATCAATATCTGGACCTTTGTCGGCGATCAGGACGTGGCGGTACTCGGCCTGTTCTTCGCCAACATGGCGTTTTGGTCGGCGCTGGCGGTGGATATCCCAAACCTGACCCGCTTTCTCAAGACCCCGGGCGGCACCCGCAGCTTCTTCCAGCGCAACAAAAACGTCTTCGTCGCCCAGTTCCTGGCGCTGCCGGCCACCCAGGCCTGGATCGCGCTGATCGGCGGCGTATCCTTCATCGCCGCTGGTGATTGGAACCCGGTCACGGTTATTCAGGGTCAGGGCGGCGGCCTGACCCTGATCGCTCTGCTGGCGATGGTGATCCTAGCCCAGTGGTCGACCAACAACGCAGCCAATCTGATCCCGGCGGCGCTGACCTTCATCAACGCCGGCGCCCCCAAGGTGAGCTACCCGGTGGCGCTGGTCATCGCCGGGGTGATCGGCACCGCCTCCATGCCCTGGCTGATCCTCGACAACCTGTTCACCTTCCTGAGCTACTACGGCGCCGTGCTATCCGCGGTCGGCGGCATCATGGTGGCCGACTATTATCTGCTGCGCCGTCGTCGTCTCAACGTTCCCGCTCTTTACGATCCCGACGGTCAGTTCCGCTTCCGCGGTGGCTTTAATCCCGCCGGTATCATCGCCTGGATCATCGGCGGCGGCCTGGCGTTGGTGTTCCTCGAGTACGCCTATGCGGTGGGTTTCAGCGCCGCCCTGGTGGTCTATGTGGTACTGATGAAAGCCTGGGTGCTGCGGCGCTATCCTCAGGAGGAGATCACCTCCGGCTACGCTGACCGCTTCCTGGCCACCTCAGTGGGCCGCAACTGGGTCTACACCGAGCAGGGGCACTTCGAACGTCTGGAAACCGCCGACATTCCCGACTCTGCGCTAAAGCGCGAGGATCGCTGAAGTGTCGTCAAGCACTGCCATCGGCGGCGCTGCCCAACGCTCACAGGAGACCCATATGCCCTCCCTCACCCGCACCGCGTTGGCCATGGGCGAAGCCATCAGGCAAGGCAGCCTCGACCCGGTAGAGCTGACCCGCCAAAGCCTGGTCAAGGCCGCCGAGAGTGACGCCGTCTTCATCTCACTGACCGAACAGCGCGCCCTGGCCGAAGCCGAGGCCTGCGTCTGGCGCCAGCGGGCGGGCGTGCTGCTGGGACCGCTGGACGGCGTGCCGCTGGCATGGAAAGACCTGTTCGATATCGCCGGCACCGCCACCACCGCCGGCGGCAAGGTGCTAGGCGAGCCCCCGGCGGAGCGCGATGCCGACGCCGTGCGCCACGCCGCCGGGGCCGGGATGATCGGCATCGGCAAGACCAACCTCACAGAGCTCGCCTACTCGGGCCTCGGCCTCAACCCCCACTACGGCACCCCCCACCACACCCCCGGGCAGGGCGAACCGAGGGCTCCTGGGGGCTCCAGCTCCGGCTCCGCGGTGGCAGTGGCCAAGGGTATCGTGCCGGCCGCCATCGGTACCGACACCGCCGGCTCGCTGAGGGTGCCCGCAGCCTTCAACGGCCTGGTGTCCTACCGCCCGTCCCAGGCTCGCCATACGCGCCGGGGCGTGACACCTTTGGCGTCCAGCTTGGACACCATCGGTGTCATCGCCACCACCCTCGAGGACTGCCTGGCCATCGACGACACCATGCGCGGCGAGGCGCCGCTGAAGCGCCCCTATGCCAGCCCCGAGCAGTCAGTAATCGTGATCGATAGCGCCTGCCTTGACGATCAACGATTTTCTAGTGCGGTGCGCAACAACCTCGAGGCCAGCGCCGAGCGGCTGAGCGAGGCCGGCTTTCACGTCGTCCGCCGAAGGGTCGCTAGTGTCGCCGACACCCTGGATGCCATCGCGCGCCACGGCTGGCTGGGGGCGGCAGAAGCCTACACCGAGTATCGCGGCCTATTGGAAAGTACGGACGCCAAGGCCATGGATTCGCGGGTGCGCAAGCGGCTCGAGGCCGCCCGCCAGATGACGCCAGACAGCGTGGTAACCATGTATCGCCTGCGCCAGGTACTCAAGGCCCAGCTGCGCGAGGAACTCGCCGGGGCAATACTCCTGACGCCCACAGTGGCCCACGTCGCACCAAGGCTTGCGCCGCTCGAGACCGACCCAGCGCACTTTGCCGAGGTCAATCTGGCGACACTGCGCCTGAGCATGGTGGCGAGCCTGCTGGACTCCCCGGCGGTAGCCTTGCCCAGCGGCCACGACGACGACCAGCAGCACACCAGCCTGCAGCTGAGCGCCCCCTCTGGCGAGGACGAGTCGCTGTTGCGTGTGGCACTCAGTGCCAGCTCTGTGCTGACTGTCTGAGGCTCACTGATTTGGGGCCGGCGCCAACTCGCACCGGCCCTCCACTGCGCCAGCAGCGCCAAAGGAGGTATGCATGTGCGGACTGTGCGGTGCCCTGGGCGGCGAAAGCCACTGGAGCACAAATATCGAGGACCCAGAGCAGGCCCACTTCGCGCGCAGGCGCGCCCGCGCCTACCGGGTCACCCTGATCAATCGCGTGCTGGGCCCGCGGCGGATCACAATCGAGGACTTCCAGGCCGCAAGCTTCGTGCTTGCCACCGCCACAGGCAAGCGCGAGATCGTCCAAGACCTGGGCGGTGTGTGGCAACAGGCCGAGCAGATGGGCGGCCGCGAGCTCGACCCCCTCGACTCTGACTTCCTAGCCTCATTGGGGTGACGCTTAATAGCCAACACAAGGAATACGCCATGAGCGACTCCACGCCTCTGGTGCCGGTGCATGTAATCTCGGGCTTTCTGGGCGCGGGCAAGACCACCCTGCTGAAGTCGGTGCTGGCCAGCGAAGCCTTTGGCGACAGCGCGGTACTTATCAACGAGTTTGGCGATGTAGGCCTCGACGACCGACTACTCGGCGAGATCGCCGAGGACGCGGTACTGCTGTCCAGCGGCTGCGTCTGTTGCACCATCCGCGGAGAGCTATCCGAGGCACTCCGGCACCTGCTGTCACGACGACAGGATGGCGAGATCCCGGCGTTCAAGCGCATCGTGCTGGAGACCACTGGACTTGCCGACCCCGGCCCGATCGCCTCGACCATCACCGCCGATCCGGTGCTGCGTCACCACCTCCGCCCTGGCACCAACCTGACCTTGGTCGACGCCGTGAATGCCATCGACAACCGTGCCCAGCATCCTGTGTGGGAGGCCCAGGTGGCAGTGGCCGACAAGCTTGTGATCAGCAAGACTGATCTGGTAGATGCCAGGCAGGTAGCCGAGGTCCAGGCCATGCTCGATGCCATCAACCCGGCGGCCCAGCGCCTGGGTGTCGAAGCACTCGAGCAGCCTAGCAACGAGCTGTTCGACAGTGGTCCCCACCTAGTACGTTTCACCCCCGGCCAGGTCAAGTCATGGCTCGGGCCCTGGCGCGAACCAACCGACAGCACCGTCGGCCACTTGGGCAGCATTCGCTCCTTTCGACTCGGCATCGAGAACGAGGTTGACTGGACCTGCCTCGGCATCTGGCTGTCGATGCTGCTCAACCGCCACGGCAGCGACATCTTGAGGGTCAAGGGGGTGCTGCACGTCCAGGGCGATAACCGTCCGGTGGTGCTTCATGGAGTCCAGCACACCATCCATCCCCCAGAGCATGTCGAGGCCTGGCCCGAGAGTGATCGCTGCTCCGAGCTGATCTTTATCACCCGCGACATCGACGCCGAGCGCGTGACACAATCGCTGGCGACCTTCATGGACAGGGTCAGCGATCATCCAAGCCCGAGGATCTTTCATGTCTGACGCCGCCAAGCCTGCTGCCCCCAATGTTCAGCGTGGACCGGTTACACTGCGCGTGTTGGGCACCTCGGTGACGCTTCTGGAAAGCATTCGCCAGCGCGCCCGCGAGGACCTGGGGTTGCGATTGGACTTCGAGGTGATGGACGGAGTGGCGGCTCAGCGCACGGGGGTACTCGCGCCGGACAGCTTCGACATTTACGACCAGTGGTTTCATAACGTCGACTTCGTGTGGCCGGCTGGTGCCATCCAGCCCATTGATATCAAGCGAATCCACCACTGGGAAGCGATCAACGACCTGCCCAAAACCGGACGCCTGACGCCCCACGCCCCGCTGGGTGCCGGCGGCAACCCGGTCGATCGTCTCTACGTCCAGGCCGACGGCAGCTGCGGTGCCAGACCCAGCGAGCGCATCACCATGCTCCCGGTAAGCCATAACGTGGACAGCTTCGGCTATCGCCTGGACATGCTCCCCCCAAGCCTGGACATCGCAGACGAAAGCTGGGCCTGGCTGCTGGACCCGCGCTGGCGCGGTATGGTCAGCCTGCAAAACGACAGCGCCATCGGCGCCATTGACGCCGCGCTGGCCGCCAAAGCCGCCGGACTTGTCCAGTTCGAGGACCTGGGAAATCTGACCGTTGCTGAGATTGACAACCTGATAGACTGCCTGATCCAGCTGAAGCGTCAACAGCACTTCCGAACTTTCTGGAGCAATCAGGATCAGGCCTCATCTGACATGGTTCGCGGACGTGTCGGTATCGAAAGCCTGTGGTCACCAGCGATGACTGACCTCAACAAGCGCCAGATCAAGGTGCGCATGGCCGCGCCACGGGAAGGCTACCGAGCCTGGTACGGCGGCATGTCGCTATCACGCAGCGTCAGCGGTCGTACCCTGGACGCCGCCTACGACTATCTCAACTGGTGGATATCGGGCTGGCCTGGCGCGGTAATGGCTCGTCAAGGCTATTACATTTCCACTCCAGAGTTGACCCGCCCTCATCTGACCTCTTCTGAATGGGACTTCTGGTATGCGGGAAAGCCTGCCTCCGAGGATCTTTACGACTCCTCCGGATCTTCTTGCATGATTCATCGGGGGGAAATCCGCGACGGCGGAGACTATCTGACTCGTATGAGTCGTATCGCGGTGTGGAACACGGTAATGGATGAACACAACTATCTAGTCAGACGTTGGAACGATTTCATGTCTGCATAACCCTGATGGCGGCCTGAGTCAACGGCACCAAACCGGCTTCGTTGTTCTTGGGGTCCGTATAAGCGTTCGGCAATCACCGCCGGCGCATGATCAGGCGGGGTTTTGCCAGTTCTCAGGCAGGAGTTCGTGGACCTGGCTGGCCTTGTGAATCAGGAGCCTCTACATGTCCTTCAGGTAGGCCTAGGGCTCATGGCCGTGTGGGCGTCAGCCGGCGCGGCGGGGTTGAGGGGCGAGCGAGATACGAGCCGGCCCCACAGAGGCGGCGCGTGTGAGGAACGAACAGGCGGAGCCCTCAGAGCGCGGAGCGCACGAGCGCACGAGCGCCAGGGATCTCACACGCGCACCACCCTGCTCTTCCAGAGACCTAACAGTAGGCACTTGGAGGTCGGCTGCCTGCAGGCTTTCTCTCATCGACATGCCAGCAGAGCGCCAGCGGTTTCCAAGGCACCTTCCAGGTCGAGAAAGCGCGAGGCGAACTCACTGCACAGCAGCTCTTCGGGGAGATACTGATCGTACTTCTCGTTGATCTTGTTCTCCGCTACCGCAGCCAATTCAACCGCCGATGTTGGCGGATGGGCGACGGCATGTTCCAGCCCCTGTCGTACCATGTCGATATCGCTTTTCTGTACCGTGACGGCTACCCCCTCTCGTTCAGCCGCCAAGCCGAGTCGGCGCAGTAGCAGCGCCAGGGTATTCAGCACCTGATCGCTCTGCCAAGGCAGTAGCAGTGTCTGGTCCGCTTCCTGGACGATTGACGTTGTCTCGAGCTGAGCTTCACGAAAGAAAGTGCCGCCTTGGGCAAACAGCCGCGCTGCCCCACGGTTGAGGAACCTGGGAACCTCCCCCTCAATATAAAGCCTACGCATGCGCTCGCGGATCTCACGCCGGATCAAGCCAGCGTTGCCACCAAAAAGCGGCAGAATGCCACCCGCGGAGGGCATCAGGGAAATGGCCTTGCGGTCGGCATCAATGTCCTGGATCAACCAGCGCCTGCCGGCGAACACTAGCAAGCCGCCTGTCTCGATAGGAGAATCAATCGGGAGCTTCCCAATAACCTTGGCGCCATGATAGAGCGTGTACTCCTCCGGGGCCGAGAAGGCCGCGTAGAAGTCGTAATGGTTGACCAGGCGCTCGCCAACCCAGCCATGCAGCAGGAGCCCATCATTGGACTGCACCAGCAGCTCGGCCGCCCCCATGGCGCGCAGCAGGGCCGTGAACTGTGCCTGGCTCACCTGGCGGAAAGGACCGGACTTGATCAGTGCGCGCCACAAATCGTTCGCCGAGGCCCCGCCATACTGAGCAATGAGCGACATCACCTGCTGGATCAGTGTCGAGAGATGCAGATAACCGCTGGGAGGCGGTTCACACCACCCCTCAACCAGGAGCTCGACCATAGCCGCGGCCTGGAACACCCCCGGGCGGAGGCGGTCCAGGAAGGGGGTATGCGGGGACAAGCTCGACTCGGTGACGTAGAGCCGCAGCACTGCCGGATCTCCCCGTCGCCCCGAACGCCCCAGGCGCTGACGCAGGCTTGCCACTTGGTGAGGCGGACCAATCTGCGCGATGCTGGCGACACTGCCGATATCCACGCCCATCTCGAGCGTCGAGGTACAGACCACGCTCAGAGGCTTCCCCGCTTTCAGCGACTGCTCGACATGGTGACGAAGATCCCGCGATAGCGAGCCATGATGTACGAAGAACTCCTCGGGGAGACGCTGATCCTGACTCTTACGCCTGAGTAGCTCGGCATAGAGCTCGACGTCTCGCTTGCGATTGGCAAAGATTAGATTCGATTTCCCACGCAAGTGCTTGAACAAGTGATCACGGATGTCCAACTCATCGCCATGGGTGACATCCTCAATCGGGACATCCTTACCTTGTCGACTGAGCGTCTCAGCCTCCTTAGGGGCTGTCTTGGGGGGTAGTCGCTCGTAACCCCGCAACTGGACGTGCAAGGCCTGCTCACCATGGGTCGAGACGATGGGGATGACGGTATCCCCTTCGCCCGGCCGCAATTCGTTCGCGGCGAGTGACATGTCCCCCAAGGTGGCGCTGAGCCCGACACGGGGGATACGTCGCTGCAGGACGACCTCCAAACGATTCATCTGGGACTGCAGTTGGATCCCGCGCTCGGTGCCGATGAAGGCATGCCACTCATCGATGATAATCTGTCGAAGCCCGCCGAACAGCCGTGCTATCTCCGTTCCCCGCCGAACGAACATCGCTTCGAGAGACTCGGGGGTAATAAGCAACACGCCCCCAGGCTTCTTGCCAAAACGGGTCTTGCGGCTCGTCGAGACATCGCCGTGCCAGGGCGTCAGCGCCAACTCAGTGCCCTCGGTCAGCAGCTCCAGCCGGCCAACTTGGTCATTAATCAGGGCCTTGAGGGGCGCCACATAGAGCAGCAAAGGCGCCGGAGCATGACCCGAATCCCGGGCTTGGAGCAGTCCGGTCAGCGCGGGGAAGAAGGCAGCCTCGGTCTTGCCGGATGCCGTGGCGGCACCAATCAGCACATCCCGCTCGCCCGCCAGCACGACCGGAATGGCCTGTTCCTGCACGTCGCGCAACTGATCCCACTGCTGGCGCCATATCCAGCGTTGGATACGCGGATCCAGGCGAGTGAAACTGCTGGAGGCGGCCTCGCTCATGCTCTGTCTTTCCTACAACTTGAATGTCGCAAAGCTGTCATCGTCCTCATCTTCATCCCCCTGACTGGCAACCTCGCTGGCGGGCGCCGGTGCTGGGGGCACCTCAGGTGAAGGTGAGCCACTTTGCGATGAAGGCGCCTCGGGGATCTGGTCGGGCGACTCCGACGCCACCTCCACCCTCTTGACCAAGCTGTCCCAGCTCACACCGGGATTCTGCTCGAGCAGGGAGAGGAACTGAGTGAACTCCTTCACCGAGTTGCGAGGCGTCTTGAAGTAGGCGTCGCCGATCTGGCTATGGCAATGGTCAAGGAAAGCCTCGAGGCCCTCGTCAGGCAGCAGGTCCTTGCCCGACTCGCCGCGGGCGAACACCCGGCGAATGTTGACCAACAGCAGGTAGAGGTCTTCCTGGGTGAGGTTGGTGAGACGGATCACCGGCCCAGATAGATCCACCAGCCCGTCGCGGGCGAAGCGGTTCTCGGCAAGACGCGACTGGAGCGCTTCATAACTGTAGAGCCCCCGACGAGGGTCCATCAGAAACTCAGGGGTCCCACCGAACATCACACCTAACCCTTCGGTACTGCCCTGCAGGGCATCGTTGACGATGCCGAGAATCTGCTCGTAATTGGCGTTGCGGGCCTGGCTATTGGAGAGCTTGTAGAGGTTAACCATCTCATCAAGAGTGACCAGCAGCCCCTCGAAGCCCGCCAAGCGAACAAACCGGGCCATCAGCTTCAGGCTCTGGTAGACGTTGGCATCGTCGATGATGGTCCTCACCCCCAGCGCCTGACGCGCCTCGGTCTTGGTGCTGAACTCCCCGCGCAGCCACTGGATCGCCGCCTGCTGAAGCTCGACATTTCCAGTGTCATGGCCCCGCCAATAGGCTTGCACCACCTCGGCGAAGGCATAGCCGCCATGCATCTCCATTAGACTGTCGAGGCCCACCTTGATCGCCGCCTCAGGACTGATGCCCGCTTGGTCGGCCTGCTGCAGGGCCTGGGTGACAAAGCGCTCGGTGACACTCGCCAAGGCTCCACCGTCAGGCTTGGCCCGAGTCGCCATATTGCGCATCAGCATGGCGTACAGCGCCCTCCCCTGCCCGCCGGTGGCATGCAGGCGCCGGTCGGGAGAAAGATCTGCCGACACTGTAACCAGTTTCTTCTCTCGGGCAATCGACCCCACCAAGTTGAGAAAGAAGGTCTTGCCCGAGCCATACTCCCCGATGATGAAGCGGACCGCCGAGCCCCCATCGGCGAGAGTGGCGATATCTGAAATCAGGGCCTTGAGTTCTGCAGCTCGCCCAACCTGGATATGCTGTTGCCCAACACGAGGCACGACCCCTGTCCGCAGGGAATTCAGGATCGCTTGCCTTTCACGCTCACGTAATCGACTCACCCTCTCATCTCCTCCAGAATCTCATTGTCTACCACCAGTGCCCCACCGGCCTCTTCGATAACAGGGGCATCGGTCAACTCGAAAGCGGCCTCGTTAATGCGGTCCAGGGCACCAGCCAGCATCAACTTCAGCTCCGCGGCCATGGCTTCGGCCTCTCCTCGAGGTAGCCCGTCCGCTTGTTGGGCGATCGCCACCAGGAGGGAAAGATGCGCGGCGTCGAGCCCGCCCATGTGCCCAGCGGTCGTGCTGTCCTCCTCGGCCGGTGCCTCGGACGCTCCGTCCAGTATTTCCTGAGGCTTCTCCCCACGAGGCGCAGCTGTTCTGTCACCTTCCCTTGGCGAAGCTTGTTCACCGAAAATTCCATGCAGCACGTCGGATATGTGCTCAGTTTCCTGGCGTTTGTGTTGTATGGCCTCCGCATCCAGGGGCTTTCGCTTCGATGATGCCGGGTCTGGCTCAGCCGGAGGAGCAGGAATACGGAACCCCGTAGCGTTGACGCTGGCTGGCCGAACCAAGGTAGGTTCCGCCATCGCTGAGTGGATTTGCGAATACAAGGCCTCCGGATCCCGGCCCAGCAGACTCGCAGTGCGCCTGAGCTTCTTGAGCTCATGGGTATCGACGACACCATCTGCACTGGCCAACCTCACAAGCACCTGCTCGAGCTCGGTCCGATCCTCATGGCTCATGCCATCCACGCGTTTACGCATACCAGCGAGGGTCGACTTCCTTCCCATCTCCCAGAAGAAATAAGCCTTGAGATGCTGTGTCTCCAATGATGTCAGCGAACTGAATCCACCTAAGAAGTCATCGATGACGGCGGTATGTCGATCGGTCAGGCTATCGGCCTGACCGTACAGCACAAAACCCGCAAGCCGCATGACCACGGCAGCGTGCTCGAAATCCTCACTCGGCGGAAGCTCGCTCGCTCCCTGAACCGCAAAGAGGATGCAATCGCCTTCTAGATCGGGCACCGCACCGGTATAGCGCACATCCGGCTCCAAACCAATGCCAGATTGTTCTAGGAAGCTGGTCAACCCACGCATGCTTTTCGCGCTTGGCTTGCTGGCACTGGAAAAAGCTTCGTCTAGCGTCAACTCAGAGAAAGGCACTCGACAAAAAGCCTGACCATCCAGACGCTGTCTCAACGTACTCTCCAAGACTGCCACGTCATCGGACTTTCTCAAGGCGGCAAGCTCTGCCGGCAGCAGTGAAAGGGCCTCGAGACTCTCCTTACGTTCAGGGGAACGGCCAATGAAGCGGCTATAAGAGGCCAGCTGCTCACAACAGGTGTCGATCAACGTGGCCAGCTTTTTGGTGGGTCCTTTCAGGATAGAGATGTTTGGCAGTTCCAAAGGCTCAGAAACATGCCTCAGTCCGGGACTAGCGGGATGGTATTCAGCCTTGATCATTGTCTTGTTTGGCTTCACGACGATCCCATCGCCATGGCGCTCACGATAGAGAGCTCTGAATAGCTCTCGGAGCTCACCGGTACAGCGTTCGGCGACCTTGCGCTGCCGAAACTGGAACTGCGGATCTTGCATAATCCATGCGTAGGCCCACTCAGCAGTGATAGGCCGCTGATTAATCGAGAATATCCCCAGATCAACCTGCAAGGAGAGAGGCACGTGGGGAGCATACTCATTTACTACTGGAGGCTCGCCTGGCTGGTCCAACGACACTCCTCTGATCCGAAGGAAGTCGAGCAGACCGTTCGCATACCCTCGGAAGCTACGACTGTGGTCGTAGACAGTCAGCAATCGCTCGATCTCGGCAATCAGATCACGATATTCCGCCTCATCGAACCCTGGGTCTATGGCATCAACGAGCAGACGCCTCTCCAATCCGTAGAAATACAGGAACACAAAGCCCATAGGGGCCTCGGGATCGTCACGGTCAGTTGCCAGGTACTGCAGATAGCCCGCTCGCGCCTGGGGTCCGATGCGATGGTACTGAGGCCAATATCCAAGCTCGAAATCTTGGAGGTCGGTTCTTCCCGAGTCTACCGTTAAGTCAGGGTTTACTAGTGCCGGTTCGACGCTAAAGCCGTTCCCCGCGGCAAGCCCACTACCCATAAAGATGCGGCCCCGCGTAATCGTAACGCCGCACACAGTTCTACTGGTGCCGGCTGGCACCCAGCAGCTCTGCGCGGTAACATTCGCGTTCGGCAAGTGATCGTCGTCCTCGTCATGTTGGCCATAGCGCACCTCGATAGTGAAGCGCGGCATCGGGTCTGAGTGTCCCCGGGACGATGAGCGGGTTCCAGGGGGTCCGTTTCCACCTTTACGCGTCCCCCCGAACAAGCGGCTTAGGAACCAGATCCCCCCAATGGTGAAGATAATGAACCATATCCCGTCCACATGCCTTCTCCCTGCTCGTTATCGTTCTCGCTTCACAAACCAACGTATCATTTACCTGATGTCATGATGAGGTATTCCCAGCATGAATATAGGAATTGATCATGACCATCCGCCTCGCAGAAAGCTTTTCGTGTTGACACGCGCAGGAGTACCGCGTGGATAGCTCTGCATCTGTTAGATCCTGAGGCAAGCACTCCGCAAACTTCAACTCCTGTATAAATCCTACATCCAGCGGCACCTTCACTCCTTCCTTTCCGTTGGCATCCAGCAATTTCAAGATTCGCTCCTTTAACCTAGCAGTATCGACGACCTTGCTGAGCGAAATCGCCAGGTTATCGGAGCTGACCTTGTCAGCCAGGTCACCCAAGGCGTTGGCCATGGCCGCATTGAATACAGCCCCTGTGAAGGTCCACCAGGTAGCATTCCGATCGTTATCGATCAGTACCGTGGTCTGCCCCGACTCCAGCCAGCCGAATTCCTCACGCAGCTGGTCAAGCAGCCCCTCGGCACGCTTTGAGTACCCATCAGGGATTTCTTCAGAGAGCAGCTCGGCTTCGATGGCTTGGCAAAGGGAAAAGTGCATGGGTTGTCCCGAGCCTAGCCACTGTGAGCGGCCCTTTAGTTCCGTGGGCTCCACGAAGGCTCGTCGTCTTGGCCAGTCCACGTAGGTGGTAGACCAGTTCCTTCCTCCCAGAGTGAGCAGCGTCGGACTTTCTGAGTCGCCCACCGCAAACGTCAGCTCATGCACCTCGCCGAGCTCTTGCTTGCCGTGGAACACCTTCACCATCGGGGGAGTCGTGAAGACGGAGACCAGCTCCATGAAGTGCTGATAGCCGAATGTCCGTTCACCGCGATCGCCGATCCCCAGCAGGCCACCGTCACTGTGCAGGATGCCGGTCTCCAGCATGTAGCGCTGCACGGCGTTGCGCTGCTCAGGGGCAATCCGCTCGAAGCCGGGCATCTTACCGATCCAGCGCTCGATATCCGCCTTGATGATGCCACGCTCCTGCAGACACAGCGCCATGATCTGCTGGGCATAAATGTGCAAAGGGAGCGGGGGTGGCTCAACGGGTTCCACAAAGCCCGAACGCCAGAGTGAGAGCAATCCGATGCTTCTGAGGAAGGCCTCTTCGGTTGTCGCCAGAAACAGGCAGTTCCGTGCCACATCGGCTCTGCGCCCGGTGCGTCCGATGCGCTGCAGGAATGAGCTAACGCTAAAAGGTGCATCGACCTGAATCACTCGGTCCAGATCGCCGACATCGATACCCAGCTCCAGGGTGCTGGTTGCCACGATGACGCAGTTCGCCCCCTCGGCAAAGGCGCTCTCTGCAGCTTTGCGCTCCTCGAGGCTGAGGCTACTGTGTGAGACGAAGGTGTTGACGCCCAGGCCACGCAGCTCCATGGCCAGCAGTTCCACCCGAGATCGGCTATCGACGAATACCAGCCGCTTCTCACCCCGGTGCAGGCGAGAGATGACGATGGCGGCGTTCTTGAGTGAGCCGACCCAATCGAGCTCCACCTCTGACGATTTTGTTACCTCCGCCAACGGATTGATGACACTGCGCCGAGCGCTACAGCCACCAGCCAGCCACTCACACAACCCTTCTGGATTGCCGACCGTCGCAGAAAGACCAAGCCGCTGGACTTCCTGGCCCGACAGGCCCTGGATACGTTCGATGAGGGAAAGCAAATGCCAGCCTCGGTCATCCCCGGCGAAGGCATGCACCTCATCCACGATCACGCTACGTACCCGACCCAGCAGCCAACGGTGGTCGATGCGAGATGAGACCAGCATCGCCTCCAGCGACTCCGGCGTGGTCAGCAGGATATCCGGGGGCTCCGCGACAATCTTCGCCTTGCGCGACGCACTGATGTCGCCATGCCAGAGCGCCACGCTGCGACCCAGCAACCCAGCGTAGTACTCAAGGCGTGGCAGCAGGTTGTTGAGCAGCGCCTTGATCGGGCAGAGGTAGAGGACGCTGATACCGTCCCAGTTTTCCGAGAGCATGCGTGAGAGGACAGGAAAGCACGCCGCTTCGGTCTTACCGCCCGCCGTGGGTGCCAGGAGGATGGCATGCTCCCCGCTCAGTACCGGCTCGATGGTCGCCTCCTGCAAGGGCCGAAGACGCGGCCAGCCCAGGCTATTGACGATATGGTGCTGAAGCGCCGGATGCAGCCGGTCGAACGCACTCATAGATCCAGCTCGATATCATCCGTCGAGTCGGCCCGCCGGGCCGCTCGCTCGACAGGCGACAGCTCGGTGTCGGAAATCGTCAGGGCATAGTGCTGTCGCGGGTCGAACTCGTCGAACTGGTCGATGCGGTCCAGCACCTCCCCTACCAGCTTCTTGAGGAAGATCCGTGGGGCGATGCCGATCTTGCCTCCTAGGTCACCAGTCACCGCCATCGCCAGGCTCTCGACGTAGGCATCATCGGCCCGAGTACGGATACGCTCAGGCACCTCGCTGTTGGCGGCATAAAGGTCGCGTACCTTGCAGCCCACCTCCTGGAGCAGGTCGGTGTCGAAGCCCTTCAGCCGGATCTGCACGGCCCGCGGGTTTTCGAAGCGAGCGTCCGTTGCGAAGTCCACCGCCAGACGCTGGGCAAGAGGCGGCAGGCGCTGCACGCCCATGGGTCCTTCGAAAAATGCCGTAGTGCCGGTCATCACCAGGTAGAGCCCAGGGAAACGACCGCTGTCTATCTCGTCCATCAGCTGTCGCAGCGCGTTGAGGCTCTTGTCGCGCACGTCTCCCCGCATGCGCTGCAGCGTTTCGACCTCATCGAGTACCAGCAGCAGCCCGGGATGCCCGGAGTCCTTGAGAATGGTCAGGATGCCCTGCAGGAAGCTCAGGGCACCGAAGTGATCGATGTCGCCCTTGATGCGCGCATAGCGTTTGACCGCGGCGGCAATGTTGGGCTGCCCCGCCATCCAGGCCAGCAGCCCATCGGCGATCTCCTCTTCGCCCTCCAGCAGCGCCTTGCGGTAGGCGCGCAGCGTCAGGGAGAAGGCCGGCGCCGAACGCACCACCTCACCTAGGCGCTGCTCCATCAACCGGTCGGTGGCCTCGACCAGGGCTTCCACGTCATCCGGGTCGATCGACTGCTGGGACAGCACGTCCTCTTCCAGGGTATAGAACCAGGATTCGATGATGCTGCGGAAGGCTCCCGTGGGTGAGTCTGCTGTGGTCAGTCGCTCCATCAGCCGGCGATAGACGGTCTCCAGGCGATGCAGCGGGGTCTCGGTCTCGGAGACCTGCACCTCGGCACACGCGAAGCCGAGGCCATGGGCTCGCTCGCGCAGCCAGCGGCTGACGAAGGTCTTGCCGCTGCCATACTCGCCGCGGATCGCCTTGAACACGGCACCGCCTCGAGCCACCTTGGCCAGCTCATCCTCGAAGGCCTGCTCCAGATGGCCCAACCCCACCGCCAGGGCATCCAGGCCGTATTGGGGCACGGTGCCCCGGCGTAACGCATCGATGATGTCCTGGCGGCGCTGGCGGCTGATACTCACGGCGTACTCCTTACAGCTCAAACTGAAGTTTGAGCGATTCCTTGTCCAACACCACGGTACGACTTTCCCGGTCAGTCTTCAGCACCGGGTAGCCATCCACGTTGAGAATCTTCTGCACCGCGGAGAGGAAGCCGCGCAGGCGGATGCTGGGAATCGCCAGGTGCTTGGCCACCTGAGTCTCCATGGCACTGCCCTTGCCCTGGTCGAGCAGCTCCAGCAGGCGGCGTATCTGTTCATTGGTCACCGGCACCCGCCCAGCACGCTGGAAGCTCTGCTCGAAGACCGGTGACGCAAACAGGTCATCGATCCAGCTGCGTGTTCCCACAGGCTCGACGGAGAGACGATGCTCCGGCTCCTCGACAGGAGCGCTATACACCGGTGATGCCTCTTCGAACAGATCCGGCATGGAGGTATCGGGCTCGGCGAGCTTCTTCGTCTTGCGCCCCGTCTTGGCAGGCCTCGCCGACGCTTCGGCAGGTGACTCGATCCCTGAGCCAATCGCTTCGCCACCCTGTAGCTCGTTCTGCCACCAGCTCGGTAGGCGTCGCGGCAACTCGCGCCACCCTGGCATGCCCGCCGGGTCGCTGGCACTGATATAGATGCCCAGGGGAATCACCACTTCCTGCAAACTGCCGCCGCCGTGATAGCCACGGTTGCGGCTCTTGGTGTAGCGCAGCTTCTCCGACCAGGGCACCACGGCACGCTGAGATGCGGTCAGGACGCGGGACCCGCTGACCTCGACCTCCTGCTCGCTGGGCGCGGCGCCCTCCTCGCGGTAGCGCTCGCCGTTGTGGGTCTCGACCTGGGTCTGGGCAAACTGGGAGTCATGATCCAGCACGTGGCCATGATCACTGGTGATGACCACGGCGCGTCCACCCTCTCGCGCGGCCTCCAACACTTGGCGCAGCATGGGAAGGGTCGATTGCAGGTTCCAGTGCACCACGACCTGGGAACTGCTGGAGAGCTGATCATCGATGGCGTTGATCACCACCCCGACCATCTTGTGTTCGGTACCGGCGATGCGAGCTCTGGCCTCGGCTGCCAGTCCACCACTCCCCGGCTGCTGAATGTCCTGCTTGTGCAGTAGCACCGGCGGGAAGCGGGTCGACAGTTGCTGTCTCAGCTTGTTGTGGCCGGCGAAGGCCTGTTTCTCCTGAGCCGCATTGCCTCTCGCCAACGCACCGGACAGCAGCGAGCAGCGGCTGAACTCAGTGGCCGAAGGTAGCGCGGAGACCAGACAGCGCGACGGAGGGTCGGCCTGTTCACTGACCTCAATCCACCCATAGGCGGTCAGATCCTCCTGCAGCTCTCGGTAGACCGCCTCGTTCATCCCATCCAATACCAGAAGCAGCGTCGGCTTCTTCTCGGCCAGGATCGGTGCTACGACCCTCTCCAGAGCGCGCTCTACTGGTACTAGGGCCGGAGGCAAGGTGTCTCCACGGGCAACGGCCGGGAGATGCCGGGCAAAGCCGCGGTTCTGCTGTTCACGGCGCTGGGTGACAGCCTCGGAGAGCGCGGCGTAAACACGTGCCAGGGCCTCGTGATCTTCCCCTGCCCAGAGCTGGGTACGTGCCCAGTCGACGAAACTCCCGTCAGTGATGTACTGGCTGAGCATCTGCGGCGCTGTCCCGTTTACGGCGGAGGGTGTCTTTCCCAGCCAGCGCAGCAGCCGCAGCGCCATCTCGGCGCGGCGCATCTGGTCATGGCGCTGGGTTTCATGGGCCAGCGTATGGGCCTGGAGGCGCTCCCAAGCCAGTTCGGCCTGGGCCACTAGCGGCGGCTTAGCGCCTTTTTCCAGGGCCTTCTCGAGCTTCAACGCAAAGGCATCTAGGCGCTGCGTCAGCGCCCCCGGCAACAGAGGCGAGATCCGCAGGGCCGGCATGAAATCCAGGCTGGCCAGGATCTGCTCCGCCTGGCTCAGGCTCGCGCTGACCGTTATCAGCCCCTGCTGGCGAAGCAGCGACTGCGCCGTTTCCAGCGCCTCGCTGCCGAAAGCCTTAAGCACCTCTGGGGAGAACTTTCGCCCATCCAGGTAGCGCTCGATGAACCGCCCGCGCCCCGAATAGATCACCGGGGCGGTCATCTCCTCGGCGCCTTCCAGCTCTTTCGCGTACATCACGCTGCAGGCCAGGCCCACGGCCAGCAGCTCATGGGCATGGCACTCTCGCAGCAGCGTCTCTACTACCGCGCCCACGAGCGGCAACTGGGGTGCTAGCCATTCCCCCAGGTGCTCACGAACGCTCTCGGGCAAGGCCTCGACTCGAGGCTTGGCAGTGTCCTGCAGTGACCAGCGGAACAGTGCCGGCAGCTCAGGCTTCGCTTCGGTGTAATCCAGAAAGCCCCAGGCCAGCGCCTGCCACGCCGTCTCCTGATCCAGCACTTCGCCGAACACGATATGACCCTGAAAACGATTGAAGCCGTTCAGGAGAGCGTCGGCCATCCAGCGGTGGTGGCGTTGCAGCCGGGGATCGATGTACTTCACCTGAGCCAGCTGTTCCAGGGTTCGCCAGGGGCTGATGCGTTGCGGCTCGTTCTTCCACAGACGAGCCAGCACATCCTTGCCCAACTGGCTTTGATCCAGGTTGGCCAGGATCACCAGCTTCTCGGGCCCCTCCTTCTCTGGCCCTTCATGGGAGACCAGCGCTTCACGTATGGCGAGCTCGGAGGGGCACCAAACGAGCTTGACCTCCTGGGAACCAACCTGACGAGTCTGCACCTCAGGTTGCAGTGGGTCGCGCCACATCAGCGCCACCCTATCAGCGCAGGGATCACGCTGAAGGATAGCCTGCAGCTGGTTGTAGATCGCACCAGGCAGCGTATCGGCGTGTCGAGTGAGTCGCGTGGCCGGCATCAGACATCGCATCCTTCACGGGTCGTGATCGTAAAGTCCACATCCAGGACCTGGTCATCCGACAGCTCGGCCTCGAGCTCGGCAAACAGCTGCTTGGCCTGCTGGCGAGTCAGCCCGCGGCGCTGCTCCTGGCGTACCACACGCTTGGTGGGCCCCGTCCCCGTGCCGCCGTCTCCACCACCAGGCGGCTTCGGCGGATCAATCACGGGTGGCGTCGGCGCAATCAGCGCAGTGGCATCCTCCTGGGCCCGCTCCAGCACCGGCCCGATCGCCTTGGCCAGTTCGTCCGCCTTGAGCGCCTCGATCACACGCTCCTCGATGGCCTGCGCCTCTGCGTTGCCCCCCTTCCAGATCTTTTCCAGCAGGGTCCAGTTGTTATGCTTGACCCGGCTGGCTACCTCCTGGGCGGTCTTGAGGCTGCGCCCCAGTGCCTGATCCGAGCTGGGCGCCTGGCAATCGGCCAGTGCCTCGATGAGCGCCGTACCTTCACAGTCATGCAGCTCGTTCATCAGCGACAGGGCGTACTCTGCCGTGGCCAATCGCTGCCCCTGATCGCTGACGCCAAGCTGGGCAAGCCGGTGACGCAGCACCTCGACCAGCGCCTCGGCGCTGGGCACATAGGCCTCTGCCTCCTCACGCACTTGCTTGACCAGCTCATTCTGATGGTTGGCGGTCCGCAGCTGACTGCGCAGTGTTATCCCGAGGATCGCGCCGGCCTTGTCGAGTGCACCCTTCCACACCGCGGGCTCGGCCAGCTCCTGCTTGCTCAGCACCAGGTTATCCGGCAACTCCTTGCCCTTGAGGCCAGGGTCGTACTCTTGGCCATGTAGCTGACAGGCATAGTGGCCGTGCTCCATGAACACCAGGATGAGCAGGTTCTGCACCTCGACTGGCAGGCCCTTGGGCTCGAGGTGATCGATGGCACTGCGTAGCTGAGCCACATTCAGAGAGGTGTTGCCCTGCCCCATCTTTGCCAGGTTGGTGCGCAGCAGATTGGGCCAGGTGTCCTTGAAGACAAAATGACGTTCGTGCATGGTGCCGAGCCCCAGCGGCTCGGCGATCTTCTCCATCAAGCCACGCAGCGAGCCCTCCACGTCGATGCGCCCGTTGGGTGCATGCACCGCACGCCGCATCTCCGCCAGCACCTTGCCCAGGTCGTTCACCCGCACCTCAGTTTTGAACTCGGGGTGCTCGGGGTACTGGAAGCGCAGCGCCTGATCGAGCAGCTGCTCGAAGGCCTGGCCGAGGTTAACGCCGTGGGGCAGGCGCGGCTTGAAGCTCGGCTCCAGCGACATCACCTGCTCATCGAGGGTCGTAGACTCATCAAGGCTGCCTGGCACGGGGCTGCTAGCACCATAAGCACCAAGCAAACAGTCTTTTAAGCGCTGCTGCAGCTGGCTACGCTGGTTCTCCAACAGGGTGCGGGCCTGGGCCCGGTCCACCGGCGTCAGGTGTTTGCTGAAGGAGCTGAAGCGGTCATCGCTCTTGAGCACGTAGTCGAGCCGCACCAGGATGCCAAGGTCGCGCTGGGCCGACCGGCTGAGAAAAGAGGGCAACCAGCATAGAGTACGAGTGGTATTGCCAGTATCAAGATAGTCCTGGACGCGAGCACGATCGTCCGCCGGCGTGTGGCCACCGGTATCGAAGGGGAAGTCGACAATCAGCTTCCAGTCGTCGCCATTGGCCTCGAAGATGTTAAAGTCGTCGATCTCCCAGACGTTCTGGAACAGCACGTCGACGTGTCGCCAGGTACCCCGCCACAGCCAGCGATGCTCGATGAAAAGCTGGCCTTCTGCATTAATACCAAAGGCCTCGTAGACGAGATCCTTGATCATCTTGCGGCGTGAGCCGTCGTTGTCGTGGATCTGCGCCTGCTCGAGGATGCTCTCGGTATCGACCCCGGCGATCTGAATGGCGATGGTCGGGTTATTGCTATTGTCGGTGATCTTGATTTCACCGACCTGGCCTCCCCATTTCCTGCAGCGGGTCATCACTGCCTGGGCCTCACGGCCGGGAATCGGTGACTTGATGGTGCCGTGGTTGAGGGCGGCCAGCTTGTTGGCCGTCAGCTGCTTGAAGCACTCCACTTCCGGCACCAGCGCCGCCAACAGCAGCGTCTTGAGCAGCCGCAGGTCGTTGTTGAACGCCCGGGCCTTGGCATCTCCCACCGGCAGCGCCTTGAACTCGGCGTAGCTGATCTCGTGCTCGGCTTCGAGAAGCGGGATCAGCTTGCGCTCGAACAGCTGCTTGGCGTTCTCGAAGTGAGCACGCATCTGCTCGGAGAAGGGCTCCGCCTCGGAGGCGATCACGTCGTAGAGATCCCCCACCGGGATCACCCCGCCCAGCTCCAGGGTGTCGCGCTGCTCCACCAGCAGCATCAGCATCACCTTCAGGGCGGTCCGCTCGCGCTGCAGCGCCGAGGAGAGCGCCACCAGGGCCTGGATCAGCGCCGGGCTGAAGGGATAGAGCTCACGGAACATCTCCCGATCGCCCTGGGTGGTCAGCAAGATGTTGTGCACATCCTCGCGCAGGCTCTTGTCGATGGCATCAAAGGCCTGCTGGATCTGCTGACGTGCGGCTTCATCCTTGGGCTTGAGCAGGCGCCGCTGGGCAATCACCGGCAGGTTGCGGTCTTCCAGGGTGATGGTGTGGAAGCGCCCCTCCCAGTACTTCAGGGAGTCACTCAGTGCTACCTGGCTCGCCCCCACCGCCTGATCGCCGACGAACTCGCGCAGGTCGCGCTGGCGGGCGATAAAGCTGGCCACGGGCAGCGCACGGGGCTCGCTGGGCTCGACCAGCTTCACGACCTTCTGGATGTTGTTGGCAATGAACTGATGATCGGAGATATGGCTGGCCAGCCACAGGATCAGCTCATCGAGGAACAGCACCACCGCATCGTAGCCCAGCGACTTGGCGTGCTGGGTCATGATGCGCAGACCCTCGTCGAAGTCGACGTAGCCGACCTTCTCGCCTGACTTCAGCTCGTCGCTGGAGGCGTTGGCCAAGTCGCTCATGGATTGGAAGAAGGTGCCCACCAGTGCGGAGACCAACGCGGTGTGGTCCTCCATGCTGGCCCGCCCCTGCAGTACCGCCTCGAAGCTCTGAGGCGTCCAGCGCTCGTCGCCCACCTCACCCCAGCCATCGTCATTAGCTGGGCCAGCGTCTTCCTGGTTGAGGAGCTCAAAGAACTGGTCGTCGCCCAGTCTTCTACGCATGCCCTCGGCATCACGAAACAGGCGGTCGCTCAGATAGAAGCCCGGCTGGGGAGCCTCCGGATGGCGCTTCTTGATGTAGCGCACATAGCCACCGAGGATACCGGCCTCGATGCTCGGCGCTCCGATCATGTGGTAGGGCACCAGCAGGATGTTGTGCTGCTGCAGCCAGTCGTCGTGCCGGCTGATAGTAGGCGCCAGTTCCTTGATCGCCCGCGCCTCGGTGTTGCCCTGCAGCAGCAGGTGCAGCACCGCCATGAAGTGCGACTTACCGCTACCGAAACTGCCGTGGAGGTAAGCGCCCTTCTGGCGATTCTGGTTGTCCGCCACGGTGCTCTTAATGAAGGCCAGGGCCTCATCGAAGGCCTTGGCCAGCTGCGGGGTCACCACATACTGGGCCAGGGTCTGGTGAACGGCGTCGCCCTCCAGCCCCTGGGAGAGGTTGAGCACGAAATCCCCACGCTGGACCTTCTCGGGGATCTCGATCAGCTCTTTGATCAGTGTCATCGGTACCTTTCCTTCCCTGTCAGGCGCTGGTGGTCTTGCGACGGCGGCCACGCTTGGCGGCCGGGGGCTGCCAGGCCAGCAGGTCGTCGCGAGTGAGTTCGAGCTGACGCAGCTCCTCGAACAGGAAGCCCTCGTAGAAGTCGCCCATGCGCTCGCCATACTCAGGGTCCAGCTCGTTGTGCCACTGCTTGAGCCAGGGAATCAACTCTTCCAGGGCCACCAGCATAGGCATCAGCTTATCGGCCTCCCAGCCGTCCTGGTCCTTGCGCTCCATGTACCAGCCGGCGATGGACTGGGCACGCTGCAGGTGATCCAGGCCGGCCCAGCCGATGACCGGTGTGCTATCACCGGGCTTCTCGCAGCCGGGCAGGCTGAAGAAACGCTCCTTGGGCACATCAAGCTTGCCGCGCAGCGACCAGTAGCTGCCCCTGCGGAAGTCGGTGGCGGCATATTTGGGTGGCACCGGGATGGTGCCCACCTCTGCAGCCTTTTTGGCCTCGGCCTGCTTCTTGGCAGTCTCATGGGCCTTCACCTTCTCGGCATTCTCGGCGTCTTCGGGGCTCAGCGGCTCGGCCACGCCGAACTCGGCATCGATGGCGTCTTCCTGGCGCTGCTTGTCCCATGTCTCCTGCCAGGCACGAAACTTCTTCATTGCCGCAGGCTTGAGGCGCGCCGGGGCCATCTGCGGCACCTCGTCGACGGCGATCAGCTCGGTGACCAGCTGCTGGGCATCAAAGAGCGGGTTGTCGGTGTAGAGCTCGGCGACCTGCTGGAACTTGTCATCGTGGCGCACGCGGTCGGTCAACTGGGCGCCGGTGATCAGCTCGGGGCCAAGAGCCTTGGATTCTTCCTCCAGAGAATCTAATAGCCATTCTTTACAGGCAACTCTTAACTCATCTGATCGAGCGGAATGGTTGAAGAGTCCCTGACGGCCAATCCAGCGGCGCTTGTATAGGGGATCCTCAACCACACGCAGAGATTTATTATCGCGAATCGCCTGCATCCGCTGATGCCACTTATCCTGCATGTCTTGTGGCCAATAGCTGGGTATGCCATCGGGCACATCAAATCCTTCCTGATTGAATCCAGAAAGGATTTCAAAGGGCCGCTCACCAGGTGCCAGCTCAGAATCCATCCAACCGATAATATTAGAAATAAGCGATTCATCGCAAATCCCATATGCACAGTACAGCCGCCAGTCGAGCTCTTCCTGTATCAGAATCAAACGGCTCCGCAAAGCGATCCGCTCTGCAAGTGCCTCCTGCCAAGCTTTTTTAGGTGACCCCCCTTCTTGAATGGCTTTATTCAGTACACTTTTCGCAGAAAGTCTAGTGATGGCCTGTGAGATTTGATCAGCATGCCTAGTCAAAGTCCGCAAGAATTTATGAAAATTTTTATCGTCGATGCATGTGGGTATCGGCAGGTTTTTTAGCTGAGTCCCAGCAAACTGGAACGGCACTTTTGCCTTGGAGTCAACACGAACACCATCTCCACCAGTCATTTGCTTCTGGTGGCTAACCTGCTTCATGTAAAAACACGCCGTAGAGCTATTAAGCAATCCCAGCAGAAACAGGTGGTCGTCTTCTGATGCATCCGCTGGCAACTTTATTACTGGTGCGGTACGGTTGAAGACCTTACCACCACGATCGAAATAAAAATGATTATGGCTAGCGACCTCCGCAAAAACGATAGAACGTGGAATCTTGAACCTTTCAACAGGTATTTGACCAAACTCATACCATGGCTTATTTGCTTCTCGATACGTTTGACCACCGAAAACTTTTCTTGAATAAAGTATTTCACGATAAGGCCACATGAAGACTATAGCAGACTGAAGCCTTCTCGGATGCAAGGTAGAGACATTATTGTCGTAGGGAAATATCACTTCTAAAGACGATTCATGCCCCCAATCCCTTACCTCTTCACCAACTCCAAAATTTCTTCTTAATTCTTCAAAAACACCGAAGCGCCGGAATGTTTCTTTATTTTGAACAAAAACATCATCTTGCTTGGTGATACACACAAACCCAATCGCCAATAAATAACTATCGAGCTGACTGGAGCTTTTAGATTCTATCAATTCTTTTATCTCTAAAGCACCTCCACCACCAACACTCCAGGGATGCGTCGCATAGAGCGCTCGTCCCTGCTCTGTAGAACTCACATAGTCATTCTCACTGCCAGGCTTGTTCAGCAACTCTACAATGGATTGCCATACATTGCCCTGTGCCGCGTCCTCAGGAGTGCTGGGCTCGCCTCTTATGCCCAAGACGGCTCGAATCTGATCAAGCCTGGACTGCCGGTTTCGCGCAAAGAGAATCACCGTCGGGGTGCCATGCCCCGGGATATAGGCACCCGACGTGTCGATGACGTGCGTTAGATCCTTCTTCGGCAGGTACTCTTCGATCAGTTTCTTGCCGAACTCCCGCTTCATAAAGCTGTTGGAAGTGATCATGCCCATATAGCCTGCTGGCCGGCTGCCTTCCGCGGGTAACGTAAGATCAAAGAAACGCTCCGTGAAGGGGACGCCCAGAGAATACTGCCGATGGCAGGTCGGATAAAGCGCTCGATAGGCCGCATTCAGCGCCTGATCCCTGACCACGATATAGGGCGGGTTGCCCACCACCACATGATAGCGCTGCCCAAGAATCTGGTTCAGCTTGGTCAGATCCTCCGTCTCGAAGGCGTGCTTGAGCGAGTCATCGAAGGTATCCAGCTGCAGGCCCTGGCCTTGGGTCTCATGACGCTTGCCGTGCAGCAGCGAGTCACCCACCGCCAAGTGGAAATCGAAGTCCGGGGCGTTGCGGATCTTGTTTGAGCCTGCGGCCTTGAGCGCGGCGATCAGCAGGCGGAACTTGGCCACGGCGATGGCGTAGGGGTTGATATCCACCCCATGCACCACATCCAGGGCCCGCTGCGCTAGGTGGCGAGCGTTGGTGGCCGGCTCCTGGCGCTGCCAGGCGTCGAACACTCGCTCGAAGGTGGTAAGCAGAAAGTGGCCACTACCACAGGTCGGATCGATTAGGCGAAGCTCTTCTAAGCGAAAGGCTTCCATTGCCGGCTTTAAGGTGTAGTCGAGGATGAACTCCTCCACGAACTCCGGCGTTTGCAGCAGCGCATAGCGCTTGCGCACTGCCTCGGAGAGGTCCTGGTAGAGGTCACCCAGAAAGCGGGTGTCCCACTCGGGGTCGGTGAAGTCGTGCACCAGCTCGCCGCTCTCCGGGTCGATGCGCTGAAAGAAGTCCACCAGGCGCTTGGCACCGTCGTCGGAGACCGGGATCTGCCATAGGGGGTTATGCCGCGGGTCCAGCAGCGCATCGATCACCGGGTACTGGTCGAGCTCGCGAAACAAGTCACGCAGGTACTCGCGCTCGGCGTGGGCAGGGTACTCGCTGAAGTGGTGGGTGATGCGCTCCTTGGCATGGGCCAGCGGGCGGCTACCATCCTCGCGGGATACCGGACCGGAGAGCACCGGCTCATCCAGCAGGCCGTTGTCCTCCAGGAAGCGCACGAACACACAGGTCAACACCCAGGCCGCTGCGGCCTGGGTGATCTGCGCCTCCCGCCAGGCGATGAAGTGCTCGGCGGTACGGCCGGCCTGTACGGCCTTGTCGTACTCCTCCTTCAGGTGCTGGCCCAGCTCTACGTGGCGCTCGCTGTACTGGAGGATATCCTCTTCGATCTTGGGTAGCTCGCCCTTGAGGTCGCTCAGCAGCTTCTCGCGATCAATCATTCCCTGTTCCCTACGTAGTCGTTGTGCAGCACTCAGTGCGCCGTCAGCAGATGCCGGATGGCCGTCTCGAACGGTTGCCCGGCGATCGCCTCGAGTTCTTCGTGGAGGTACTCGAAGTACAGATCTTCGTCCAGCTCAGTGCATTCCAGCAGGTCCTCCACCGTTCCGAGGTAGCCCTGCACTGCCGACCGGCGCATCTGGCGCAGGGCGCCGCGCTCATGATCGAGGTTGAACACACGCAGCGTCTCTTCGGAGCGGTGGCGCTGCCTTTCTGTCAGGTCGTTGCGCGGCACGATGCGGCCATCAGCCAGAAACTGCAGATAGTTATCCGGATCGTCGACATCGGGCTTGAGGATATCGCCATCACGATAGGTGGTTCTGTCTTTGCGCCGGCCACAGCTATCGCTCTTATCGCAAGAACCAAACAGGTTGTCCCACTGGAAGGTTCCCTGAGGGTAGCGGGAGCGCTGGCGGAAGTGCTCGATATGGCGTCGACCTTCGGGAAGGCCAGACTCGCAGTAGGCGCAGCGTTGTCCCTGCATGGCATCCAACTGCTGCCATATCTCGCGTTTCTCCGCCACGCTGATGCGCCGCCAGTCCTGCGGACCCTGCTGGTAGCGGGCAAGGCAGCCTGGTGCTGCGGGTCTTTCCAGCTTATGCATCCGATGCGGGCTCCCTGCCTTTCATCCTCCGCTTCATCGATTGAAAACGCTGCAGCCGCTCACACTCAATCATCACCGGATGGTCCGCGCCGAAATGCGCGATGAGCTGTGTGTAGAGCTCTTGCGCTGGCTGACTCTCCTCCTGGCCCTGCTCGATCATCTGGCGATAGTCGTCCAGCAGTCGGGCTTCCTTCACATCGGGGACCGGGTAGATGCCCATGATCCGCGAGAGCGTTTCCACGCTGGACACGCCGCGGGTCTGGAAGTCCGGCTCGATGGCCGTCCAGGCCCACTCCTCGCGCGCTTCATCCCACTGGGTATCGATCAGGCGGATGCACTCTCGGGAGACCGTGGTCAGCACCTGGGGGCTGTGGGTGGTGACGATGAATTGCACCTTAGGGAAGGTGGAGGCGAGGCTCTGGATAACCCGTTGCTGCCAGGCCGGATGCAGGTGCAGGTCGACTTCGTCGATTAGCACGATGCCCGGCGTTTCCCCCGCGGCGTCGGCGCCGAGGTGGGGGTTGAGCTTGGCGCAGCGCCAGGCCATGTCGGCGACCATGGAGACCATGGTGCGCACGCCGTCGCTGAGCAGGCTGACCGGCAGGATGCCCTGCCCTGCCTGCTGCATGGCCAGCTCTTCGTGGGTCAGGCTGTAGTGGATGCCGGACCAGCCCTCGGCCTCGAGTACCTTGTCGACGGCACGCAGCACCGCGTTGAGCTGACCGACCAGCCGCGAGGGTTCGCCCTTCTTGAGCTCATTCTGCTGCAGGGTGGCCAGGGTGGCCTTGCCCATCCACTCCTGCAGCTGCAGGTAGTTGGAGGCCGAGGTCAGGCAGTCCTCGTAGCCCAGGGTACGGCTCTCGCTGAGCACCGCCTTGCGCTTGAGGTTCTTGTGGGTCCGCCACAACCGACCGGTACCGTAGTAGCTCACCAGGGGCAGGGTGACCGATTCCAGGTCACGCACCTGCTGCATCAGCCTCTTGCCGTGTTGTGCCAGGGGAGCGGCATCCTTCACGGTGGTGCGGTTCTTGGGGCCAGTTAGCTCACGGGCAATCAAGGTCGACTGATCGTCTTCCAGGCCGGTGAGCGTAGCCGCCACGCGTACCGGATATTGCTGCTCCTGCTCGGCATCCTCGCCCTGACGCCGATACCGCGCATCGGAACGCTCGATATGACGCCCCTTGCCCATGTCGAAGGCGCCGACGAAGGAGCCCAGCAGAACGGCGAGGGCATCCAGCACGGTGGTCTTGCCCTGGCCATTGCGGGCCACCAGTACCGTCAAGCGCTCATCCAGCGTGGTCTCGAAGTGGGCGAGGTGCCGGAAGTTCTCCAGCGATAGCTGTGTGACTTTCATTGCCTCGCTCCTTAGGCCACAGCCACGCTGGCCATGGTGTCACTCTCCAGCCAGACGCTGGGAATCCTTGCCCATTCACGCGTGCCGGCCCCACGCGGAACGGTCACGCCATCGATGGTGGCGCCATCGTGCTGGGCATCGGCGGCGATCAACAGCAGCAAGGCATGAGTGGTGGTGCCATCGCCAGCAGAGGTCACCAGCTGCTGACGCAGGTCGTTGAGCCAGGTGGTGACCAGCTCATAGCGGGCCAGCAGGCCTGGCTCGGTGAGCAGCACCGGTTGGCCGGCCTGACGGATCTCATCGGCCATGGCCGGTAGCACCCGGGCCACCAGGCGCTGCAGGTTCTGCCAGTCGCGGCTGGTACGCTCGGCAGCATCGGCCTTGAGCACCACGGACCAGTCCGGCGGGCGCTTCATGCCGTCGCACAGCTGATGTAGATGGCGCAGCAGCAGCTCGTCGAAGCTGATCAGCGTCAGGGGGTAGTTGGCCCGCAGCTTGGCCTTGGCCTGCTCCCACTGACGCGGCCGTACGGTCAGCGCCAGGAAGCGAGCCCCTTCCAGGGCGTTGTCGATCGACTGCTCCAGGGCCTTGACGTCCTGCAGGGTGACACCAGGACCTTCGTCGCTGCTGCTGAGGTGGCTCTGGCTCAGGCTGCGGCTGCCGCTGGTGCTGAAATTGGCCAGCGGCAGGCAGTAGGCGCCCCGCCGCTTGCCGGGAATCTCGTAGTCACCATCCCAGTCGAAGCCCATGTCCAGGCTGCGAATCAGGTCGTCCAACTGGGGCCTGCCCGGCAGGGGTTCAGCCATGGGATAGCGACCCTGCACGCGCTCCTGCACTTCCTTCATGGTCAACGCCTTGCTGCCGAGCAGCGCCCCTTGAGCCAGCTCCAGCGCACGCTGGGCCTTCATGCCGATGGGATAGAACTCGGCCCGGCTGGAGAGGGCCGCCCTCTGCGATGCCGCTGCCGCCAGGCGCAGCAGGCGGGCATTGCTCAGGCCCATGGAGATTTCGGGTGCGGGCACGCTGCGCACCTTGTCGAGGGTACGACTGGGCGACAGCAGGGTCTCTTGCTCCGCGCACTCGTCGGCCAGCTGCCCCAGCGCCTCGGCGTAATCGGCGAGCTCCTCGCCGCGCCCCAGCACATTGTCGGCCAGCACCAGGCGCCGGCCGATGCGGCGGATGATCCAGCGCGGCTCCTGCTTGGCGAGCTCGGTGTCCACAGCGGCACGCGCCACGGCCTGGGCCCAGCGCTCCCGCTGGGGGCTCTCCTGCAGGGAACCACGGCGCAGCAGCAGCGCTTCGGAGATCTCCAGTGCGGTGATCACGCCGCCGTTGTCGGCCAGAATCTCGGCGATCTCGTCGCGGACCTCGGTGATCGCCTTGTTCTTGCTCCACAGGGCAATCACCTTCTCCTGGAAGGCGCGCACCTCACTGGTTTCGAGGCCAGTGTGGGCGCTGATGCTGAGCATGGTCGGCCAGTGCACCGAGTGGCTGTCGCTGGGCTTGTCGCCATCCAGGCGCCCCAGGTACTCGTTCAGGAACTGCTCTCGTTGGGGGTCGGCACGCCGGGAGGGCATCACCATGCCGAACAGGCGATCGATGCTAGCGTGCTCATCGCTGCTCTGGACCTGCTCGCGAGACTGCTGCTCGGTCTGCAGCCGTTCCTGCAGGGTGCCGATCGCCTCGGAAAGATCCGCACGGGTCTGGCTGCTGGCGCCGACCCACACCCTCACCTTGCTGCGGTTCAGCCCAATCAGGTCGGAGACGGTGTTCACACCGCGGCGGGTAAGCGCATCCAGGGCGGCGGCGGAGAGCGGCAGCAGGCCGATCTGAGTATCGAGCGAGGCCTCGTCGAAGGGACAGGTGCCGGATGCCTCGACGCGAGGGAACTGTGTGGCGGGCTGGGCATTGAGAAAGACCAGCCGCCACTCCTTGAGCATCTCCTCGGCATTGGCGAAGCGCTTGCGCACATCGCGGGTCAAGGCCTTGTGGAAGAAGGTCGTTAGCCGATCGCGCACGTTGGGATCAAACACCGTGCTGTCGATCTGAAGCTGACCCTCGATCAGCGCAGGAAGCCCGCTATCCCCAGCCCAGCCCGGCAAGCTGCCCGCCGCCATTTCATAGAGCGTCAACGCAGCGGCGAAGCGCTCGGCATAGTCGTCCCAGCGGCGCCGGCCAGGATCCCGGATGAAGGGGTCCATATAGGCCAGGGTGCCAGCGGTGATATTGTCGGCACCCGCATTGGAGAGCGAAAAGTCGAACATCACCAAGTGCAGCTGGCTGCCGCCCAGCTTGAGCAGCCCCAGGTTCTCCGGCTTGATATCGCGGTGGAAGATGGCGTGGTCTTCCAGGTGCACCAGGGCACCCAGCAGGTCCTCGCCGAAACGCTCGAGCATCCCAAGCGGCACGGCTCCTTCGCGCCGCAGGCGCTGCGCCAATGTTCCTTTGTCGGCATAGTCGAGTACCAGGCCGACATGCCCATCCAGCTCGACCCTCTCGTGATAGCCGACGATAGCTTGGTGACGCAGGCTGGCCAGGGTATTGGCCTCCTGCTGCAGACGCGTATTGTGGTCCGGCGTCACCGCCAGCTTGAGCACCCGCTCCTGCCCCCGGTAATCCACCAGGAACACCACCGACGACGCGCCCTTCCCTAGCCGCTTGATGACGCGAATGCCCTCGGCCAGCAGCTGCTCGGGTTGAGCCTCGGTGGGTGATACCGGCACTTCCCCCTCGGCATGGGCGAGCGACTGCTCCAGCGTGTCGAGCAGCTCAAGGAACTCCTCCACGGAGTCGATGCGGCTGCTGGCGTTGGGATGAGTGGCGTACTGCACCAGATACTGCATCTCGGGGCTGGCCCCGTTAAGCGCATCGGTGACCTGCAGCCCCTTGCCGTGGCTCAGCTTGTCCTGCAGCTCCAGGTCGCTCTCTGCCGGCTTGCTGCCGGTGAACAAGTGGTAGGCGATGGCCCCCAGGGAGAAGACATCCATCTGGACCCCGTCGCCCTGGCCCTGGTGAGCCTCCAGCGCCACGTAGGGCCCAGCTTCCTCGCGCACCAGGTAGGTCAGGTGGCTCAGCACGCTCAGTTGCTGGGTGTCGCTTTCGAAGATGCGGGTCGCCGTGGACCAGTTGGCGATCTTGCAGCGCAGCTCGCCATCGGGGAGCTGCTTGACGTAGACGTTCTGCGGGCTGAGGGCGCGATGGTAGAGACGCTGCCCATGGGCGAACTTCACCGCCTCGGCGATCTGTCTTATCAGGTCGATGGCCTGGAGCGTGTCCAGGCGACGCATGTTGTTACGCAGCAGCAGGTCCAGGCGGAAGGCTTCAGGGTCGTGCTCATAGACCAGCGCCGGCCCGTGGTCATGCTGCTGAAGGTCCAGCGCGCGCAGGATGCCGGGGTGCTCGATGCCTTCCAGGATGCGGAACTCCAGCTCGGCGGCCTTCTGCAGCCGCCTGGCCTCCTCCGCCGGACGGTGCTGGGTCAGATAGATGCGCACCTTGCGGGCCATGCCCACATCGAGGTGCCGAGCCAGCCACTCCTGGTAGTAGTCCGACTCGTCGAACAGCTCGGTCAGCTCATACTGGCCGACGCGTCGCAGCCGCTTAGATTCCTTGATCCCCGCCTCCTCCATGGCCCGCGACAGCAACGTAGCCACCGGGCGCGTCATGACCCGATGCGGCCAGTCTTCGTGCATCTCGGTCAGCGTCGCCAGCACGTCGTTGCGCGTGCAGACATTGATGCGCGCCGGACCCTCCAGGCGAGTGGTCAGGTTCTCCGACGAGAGGAACACCATGGAGGTGATGAAGGGGATCCGTTCCTTGTTGGTTCTGCGGCTGGAGGCCTGCGCCTGCAGCAGTGACGCCAGCTTCTTGGCCTTGCGGTCGGCCAGCAGGCGCGGGTTGTCGAACGACTGCCGGCGACCGTCCCGCTTTACCTGGACCCAGGTGCTGGCATCGCCGCTCAGCTCACCGCTGTGCGATTTCACCTCAACCAGGAAGCAGCCCTTGGGCGTCAGGACCAGCAGATCGATCTCGTTGATGGAGCCATCCTGAGCGATGAACTCGAAATTCGACCAGGCCCGGTAGGGATCGTGATCCGGCAGCGACTCGCGCAGGAACTCCAGCGCCTCGCGCTCCCAGGCGTAGTCGGAGGGAGTGATCTGCTTCCAGTGGGTGGCCATACTCATGACTCACCACCCTGACCTGCCTCAGCACCGCGGGCGGCACCAGCTGGTGAGCCAGTCTGCTGGCTGATCCAGTGATCGATATCCTGAAGGCGGAAACGCCAGGCGTTGGCGACCTTGAAGGCCGGCAGCTCGCCCTTGGCGGCGAGCCGGTAGACAGTCCGCTCGTGGACCTTGAGGTAGCCTGCCACCTCCTTGATGGTCATGATCTGCTCTGTCATCCCTTGCCCGGCCTGTCAAAAGAGTTCAATCCTGGGCAGTTTAGTCATAGGTTAGAGGGCTAACAAGGATTGACATGGCCTACCAAAGCCAGAAATGGCAAGGTTGAGCGAAGAACCACAGGGGACAGTGCCCACATGAGGCGGCATGGCGAAAGAGAAGGTGAGGATCGATATTCCGGATAGCCCGTTCCCCTTCATTCCGCCGGTTTCTGAGCTCATGAGCTGGCTGGGCGCTCCCAAAGGGTTGCATACGCCTCTCTACTGGATGCAGGAGGAACAGGGGCTGGGCAAGCCGGACCTGAAGACTCTCCGGAAGGCCTGCCAGGATGGCGTGACGCCTCGCATTGCCGAAATGATCAAGGCAAACATCCATGAGGCAGCCAGGGCCAAGGGGTTTACGGACCTTCTCGAGGAGGTCGTTCCAACCGAGCCTGTCGTGAATGGCACCAATGGGGCGAAGTGGCTGCAAGAAGCAAAAAGCTTCCTTGCAGGAATCAATACCCACCAGCCAATGAAGCTGGACCTTCCCCTGACCTTCGCTTTTCTGGAGCAGCGATCCGCGGCTGAGAGCCAACTGGTGCTGGCATTTCATAATGCCGGGAACATTGATGCCCCGACTGAGAAGAAGCTTTCACTAATACGTACTGCCTTCTGCGAAACCTGCCGGCACCACACGCTGCTCACCTCACAAGAGACTCAAGCCTACGGCAGTGCCATCGCCGACACCAATCGCCCAGGACACCCCAGAACGCTAGAGCTCGTCGCCGACGCGCTCAAATGCACCTTTAGTCTACGTGTGGATTTCTACCATCAACTGCTGGCCTGTTTTATGGCTGACATGCTTCCACTTCGAAAATACTGAAGCTGACAGCCAGTCTAGATAAATCTTATGTACTGTCACTTACTACCAGGCGGCTAAGCCTGCTTCATACTCGCGCATCCTTCGGGCATCATGTGCCCTCGTCGTTGATTCTCCCGCTACTGGTCGCCTCTGCTTCATGCCGCCGTACCAGTACTACGCCAGAGGTCGCATGGAAAGCGCTAGCCGTATGGGACTCCCTTTTGCTGCCTGTGCCTCCCGTGGCATCTGCAGGCTATCCATCCTCCCCGCCTGTCTCAGTGAGTACCAAGGCTTTACCCCGCTGAAGCCCTGGCAGCGTCCCGATGTCACCTTGGGATGGGGGCTTAAGCCGACCAGCCTGAAAGCCAGGCAGCTGGCTGGGCAACGGGGCATTCCTTATGTCTCACTGGAAGATGGTTTCCTGCGCTCCTGGGGACTGGGCGTCAACGGCTATCAGCCTCACAGCCTGATCGTGGACACCACGGGCATCTACTACGACGCCACACGTCCCTCCGACCTCGAGCAGCTGATACTTGACGCACCGTTCAGCGGGGATGAACTGAAGCGCGCAGACCATTGCATGGCGCTGATCCGGCACTACCGGCTCTCGAAGTACAACCATGCACCTGATCGCTCATTGCCAGTTAGCCAGAAAAAGCGGGTGCTGGTGGTCGATCAGACAGCTGGCGATGCCTCGATCCACTATGGCCTGGCCGATACCGAACGCTTTCGCTCCATGCTCCAAGTGGCGCTGGATGAGCATCCCGAGGCCGAGATCCTGGTCAAGGTCCACCCGGATGTCGTGGCCGGCCGCAAGCAAGGTCACTTGCTGGACGCTGCCAGACAGCACCCTCGCTGCCGGCTGATCGCCGAGGACCTCAACCCCTGGTGCCTGTTCGACACCGTCGAGGCGGTCCACGTGGTCACCAGTCAACTCGGCTTCGAGGCCCTGCTCGCGGGCAAGCCAGTCACCTGCCACGGCATGCCCTTCTATGCCGGCTGGGGACTGACAGAAGACCGCACTCACTGCGCGCGACGCCATCAGCCACGCAGCCTTTTGCAGCTGTTCGCCGCCGCCTACCTTCGCTACGCACGCTATGCCAACCCCTATACCGGTCAGGCTTCCAGCCTCGAGGCCACCATCGACCTGATCGCCGACCAGACGCGCCGTCAGGCGCAACTGGCCGGTGACTGGCTAGGCATGGGCTTCTCATCCTGGAAACGCGGCTTCGTCGGCGACTTTCTGGGGGAGCAGGCCAAGCTGCGCCACGCATCGCGCCCCGCCCGTGCCCAGCCCGCCCACAGCGAACGGCTGCTGCTCTGGTCCAGCCAGCAGGAGACATTCGAAGGGCTGCCAGATTCGGCTCGCACCGCCCCGCTGTGGCGAATGGAGGATGGCTTTATCCGCTCCATCGGCCTCGGCGTCGACCTGGTCAAACCGCTATCCTTGGCGCTGGATAGCCGCGGTATCCACTATGACCCACGCCAGCCCAGTGACCTGGAACATCTGCTAGCCACGCAAACATTTTCGCCCCACCTGCTGGAACGGGCACGCGGGCTGCGCGAACGGCTGGTCGACAGCGGGCTCTCGAAATACAACGTCGGCACCTCCCGAGCTCCCCAGCCCCAGCGGCCCGGCGATCGCCGCAGCCTGCTCGTGGTCGGCCAGGTGGAGAGCGACGCCTCGGTTCGCTTCGGTTCCCCGCACGTCACCACCAACGGCGAGCTGCTGCGCCGGGTTCGTGCCGCCGCTCCGGATGCCCGGGTGATCTACAAGCCCCACCCGGACGTGGTCAGCGGTGCCCGCCTGGGTCGACTCGAAGCTGACACCGAACCGCTGTATGATGAGCAAATTACCGACGTCAGCATTACTGATCTGCTACCCCAGGTGGCCGAGCTTCATACCATGAGCTCCCTGGCCGGCTTCGAGGCCCTGTTGCGCGGCTGCCACGTGGTCACCTACGGCTTGCCCTTCTATGCCGGCTGGGGGCTCACCGAGGAGCGGGGGCCAGCCTGCCCCCGGCGGCAACGGCAGCTTAGCCTTGACGAGCTGGTCGCCGGCTGCCTGATTCTCTATCCCCTCTACGTCGACCCGCGCTCACGGCAGCTGGTCAACGCGGAAACGGTGGTGGACTGGCTGGAACGGCATCGCGAGCAGCGCTCTCGGCTGCCCCTTTCGCGTCGGCTCTATCGCTGGTATCGCAACTCTTTCATCGGAAGGCACTAGATGCACGATCAAGGACGATCCTTTCTTCTGCTGCAGGGGCCCTGCACGCCCTTCTTCCGACGCCTCGCCCTGCGCCTGGCCGACCAGGGGCACCGCGTCACCCTCGTGGACTTCAACGGCGGCGACCGCGCCTATCGCCGCGGCCTCCCGTCCTATGCCTTTCGCGGCCGGCCGAGCGAATTGCCGGCTTTCCTGGAGGGCATATGGGAGCGCCTCGGCATCACCGACCAGCTGATGTTCGGTGACCGCCGCGCGGTACACCGGCCCGCCATCGAGGGCGCCGCGAGCCGCGGCATCCGCAACCATATCTTCGAGGAGGGCTACCTGCGGCCGTTCTGGATCACCCTGGAGCGCGAGGGCGTCAACGGCCACTCGCTGCTACCTCGCGACCCCGACTGGTTCCGTGAGGCCGCCGCGCGCCTGGGCCCGCCGCCGCCCGCGGTCCGCTTTCGCTCCTCGTTCAAGGTCCGCGCGGCCCATGATGTGGCCTATCACCTGGCCGGCCTGACCAATCCGGTGGGGTTTCCCCGCTACCGCAACCATGCCCCGGTCACCGCACCGGTGGAGTATGCCGGCTACCTCAAGCGCTTCCTTCAGTTGCGTCTGCAACGCCGCCACGCCCATGACGCTCGCTGCATCGAGCGCCTGGCGGGCGGCAACGCGCCCTACTATGTGCTGCCGCTGCAGCTCAACAGCGACGCCCAGATCCGCGACCACTCCCCGTTCGCCGGCATGGAGGAGGTCATCGAACACGTGATGGCCTCCTTCACCCGACATGCCCCCGCCAACGCACACTTGGTGATCAAGAACCACCCCCTCGACATGGGCCTGGTCGACTACCTAGGGGTGATCGATCGACTGGCAGAGGGTTTTGGCATCGGTGGCCGAGTCGACTACCTGGAAACCGGTGACCTCAATCGCCTGCTGCCCCGTGCCGCCGGACTGGTCACGGTCAACAGCACGGCGGGCCTGGTGGCCCTGGAGCAGGGTTGCCCAACGCTGACGCTCAGCACGCCCATCTATGCCATGCGGGGCCTGACGTTCCAGGGCCGGCTGGATGACTTCTGGCGAGCTGGCACGCCACCGCAGGCCGCCCTGGTCCAGGCCTTCCGCACGACCCTGCTGCACTCCGTCCAAATCAACGGCGGCTTCTACTGTGCCACCGGAACCGAGCTCGCCGTGGAAAACACCCGGCACCGCCTGGAAGCGGACCACTCCCCGCTGGAAGAGCTGCTGACATGCCTGCCCATCGCCGCCTGATCCTGATCACCGGGGCCAGCGGCGCCATCGGGGGAGCCCTGGCCTGCGCCTATGCCGAGCCCGGCGTGCAACTGCTGCTGCATGGCCGGAACGCCACGGCGCTCCGGGCCGTAGCTGACCGCTGCAGCGCTCTTGGCGCCCACACCGAGCTGACGAGCGTGGAGCTGACTGACGACCACCAGCTACACAACTGGCTCGAGGAACTTCACCATGACACCCTGCCCGACCTGGTCATCGCCTGCGCCGGCATGAATATCGATATCGGCCGGGACGGCGCCGGGGAATCCTGGGAGCAGTCGGCGCAGTTGCTGGCACTGAACCTGCGAGCCCCCATGGCCATGGCCAATGTCCTGGCCCCGCGCATGAAGGCACGCGGCAGCGGCCAGCTGGTATTCATCAGCTCGCTGGCGGCCTGGCATGGCCTGCCCGTCACGCCCAGCTACAGCGCCAGCAAGGCCGGCATCAAGGCTTATGGCGAAGCCCTGCGTGGATGGCTCGCCCCCTACGGGGTCGGTGTCAGCGTTGTCATGCCCGGCTATGTGGCCTCCCCCATGGCCGCGGCCATGCCCGGCCCCAAGCCCTGGCAGTGGTCGGCCGAGCGTGCCGCCCGCGTCATCCGCCGTGGCATCGAGCAAGACCTGGCGCGGATCAGCTTCCCCTTTCCATTGAACGTCGGCAGCTGGTGGCTCGGCGTGCTGCCGGCGGGCCTTTCCCAGCGCCTGGTGCGCTGGTTCGGCTACGGGGCACCACGATGATAGTCATGGCGCTCGCTCTGTTGCTCGGCGGCATGGCCAGTTTTGCACTCGAAGGGCTCCTCCGCCCGCGGGTGGCGGCTCCGTGGCGTCGCCCCACGGCGGCCCTGCTGGTCCACCTGGGCAGCTGGTGCCTGCTGCATGCGGCCTTCCTCGCCGTGCTCCAACGCCCCTGGTTCGCCAGCGCCTTCATCCTCAGTCTCCAACTGGTGGTCATCCAGACCAGCCTGACCAAGTGGCGCTCGCTCAAGGAACCCTTCCTCTACCAGGACTTCGACTACTTCCTGGACGCCGTCCGTCACCCGCGACTTTACCTGCCCTTCTTCGGCCTCTGGCTCGCCGCCGGGGCCATGCTCGCCGGTGCTGTCGCCATCGCCGCCTTCCTCTGGCTCGAGCCGTGGCTATTCACCAGACTCACTCCAGGGAAGGGGCTGCTCGCCCTCGTCCTCGAGGGCGTGGTCGGCGCTGCCCTGCTCATGGCAGGACTTCGGCGCCTGCCGCCGGTCACGCTGGTGCCGACGCAGGATCTGTCCCCGCTCGGCCTCTACGCCTTCCTGTGGAGCTATGGGCGTCAGGCAAGACGCCCGCTGGACAGCCGGCTTTCGCCGCCCGAATTTCGCCAGCCAGCCACCGCACCTGACCCCGAGGCGCTGCCCGATGTGGTGGTGGTACAGAGCGAGTCTTTCTTCGATCCGCGCCGCTGGAGCGATCATGTCCACCCGGACATTCTGAACCACTGGGACCGCCTCTCCACTGGGAGCCTCGCCCATGGCCCGCTCCGCGTGCCCGCCTGGGGCGCCAATACCGTGCGCAGCGAGGCGGCCTTCCTCACCGGCCTCGGCCCCGGGGAGCTGGGCATCCACCGCTTCAACCCCTATCACCAGCTCGCCCGCCAGCCCATGCCTAACCTGCTGGCCAGCGCTCGCCGGCTTGGCTATCGCACCGTGGCCCTGCATCCCTGGCCGGCCAGCTTCTATCTACGCGACCGTGTTCTGCCGGCTCTGGGCATCGATCACTTTCTGGACATCAGCGACTTCGACCCCGCCGACCGTGACGGGCAATACATCGGCGATGCCGCTCTGGCCCGCCGGGTTGGAAGCCTGCTCGATGACAGGGACAATGCGCCCCTGTTTCTCTTTGTCATCACCATGGAGAACCATGGCCCCTTGCATCTGGAGACCCCGGGCGAGGCCGATGCACGGCGCCTGTCGCCCGCCTGTCAAGCGGCGGCCCACCAGGCCCACTACCGTGACCTGCAGGTCTACCTGCGTCACCTGGCCAATGCCGACCGCATGCTGGACGACCTCAGCCGTCGGCTCGCCGAAAGCCCACGTGACGGCCTGCTGTGCTGGTACGGGGACCATGTGCCGATCCTGGACCAGGCCTACCAAAGACTGGGGGAGCCGGACGGCATGACCGACTACCTGATCTGGTCGACCCGTCACGACACTGCCCTCGGACCTCCCCCGGTGGAACGTGAGGTCTCACGGCTGGCCGTCGAGCTGCTTGGCTGGATCCACGCCCATGCCGAGCGCAACGCCCTTGCCCCGGCAGGGGGTCACCATTTCGAAAAGAACGCGACGCCCAGTCGTCACACTCAGGAGCAGGAATGACACGACGCGTTGCCATCGTGGGTGCCGCCCACCGGCTGCCCGGCACCACCCCGGAGACCTTCTGGACCGACCTCATGGCAGGCCGCGACCTGGTGAGCCAGGTCCCCGAAGACCGCTGGAGCCAGCGAGCCTATCAGCATCCTGACAAGCACCACCCCGGCACCAGCGTGACCTTCGCCGCCGGCAGCCTAGGTGACATCAGCGGCTTCGATGCAGCGTTCTTTGGCATCTCGCCACGTGAGGCCGCCCATATGGATCCGCAGCAGCGCATGCTGCTGGAGCTCGCCTGGGAAGCCATGGAGAGCGCTGGCGTGCCGCCCTCGCGGCTGCGCGGCAGCCAGTGCGGCGTATTTCTAGGCGTGGCGAGCCTCGACTACTCCTATCGCCTGGCCGATGATCTCGACGCCATCGATGCATCGACGGCCACCGGCAATACCTCCAGCATCGCCTCGAACCGACTCTCCTATGTCTTCGACCTGCACGGTCCGAGCATGTCGCTGGACACCGCCTGCTCCTCCTCGCTGGTGGCCTTCCACCAGGCGTGCCAGGCGATCCGCGCCGGCGAGACCGACATGGCCCTGGCGGGTGGCATCAGCCTGCACCTGCACCCCTATGGGTTCATCATCTTCTCCAAGGCCAGCATGCTCTCGCCCACTGGCCGCTGCCAGGTGTTCGACGAGGCCGGCAACGGCTACGTGCGCTCCGAGGGCGCCGGCCTGTTCCTGCTCAAGGACTACGACTGTGCGGTGGCCGATGGCGACAACATCCTGGCCGTGGTGGCGGGCTCCTCCGTCAACACCGACGGCCACAAGTCGGGGCTGACCGTGCCCAACCCCACGGCGCAGATCGCGCTGATGCGCCAGGCCTACGCACAGGCCGGCATTTCGCCCGACGAGATCGACTACCTGGAAGCCCACGGCACCGGCACGGCGGTGGGCGACCCCATCGAGGCCCGCGCCATCGGCGAGGCGCTGGGCAAGCACCGCGCCACGCCGCTGCCCATCGGCTCGGTGAAGAGCAACGTCGGCCACCTGGAAACCGCCTCCGGCGTGGCGGGCCTGGCCAAGGCGCTGTACAGCATTCGCCACCGCGAGGTGCCGGCCACGATCGGCATCAAGACCCTCAACCCGCGTATCAAGTTCGACGAGTGGAACCTGCGCGTGGTGACCCAGGCACAGCCGCTCAGGCCGCAAGGCCGCCTGGTGATCGGCGTCAACTCCTTCGGCTTCGGTGGCGCCAACGCCCACGTCATTCTCGAAAGCCCACCCGAACGCGCCGCCCCCGACAAGTACCAGAACGTGCCGGCCGGGGCGCTGCCGCTTCGGCTGTCCGCGCGCGGTGAGCCGGCGCTCAAGGCCATGGCCGGCGAGCTCGCCGAGTGGCTGACCCGCACCGAGGCCAGCCTCTACGACATCGCTCATACGCTGCACGCCCATCGTGAAGCGCACCGCGACGGCGCCCTGCTGTTCGCCGATACCAAACAGCAAGCCGCCGAGATCCTCGCCGCCTGGGCCGCTCCCGATACCGCGGTGCAACCTGCTGACTTGCCCGCCGGCCTGGCCCGAGGCCAGCACCTGGAGAACGCCAAGGGGCCGGCCTTCGTCTATACCGGCAACGGCTGCCAGTGGGACACCATGGGGGCCGCGCTGCTCAAAAGCGCTCCGGTATTCGCCGCCGCCGTGGACGAGGTCGACGCGCTGTTCCAGCGCCTCGGCAACTTCCCGCTGCGCGCCGAGCTCGAGGGCCGCAACGACGCCCTGGCGGATGGCGGCAGCCGCCTCGCACTGACCGAGATCGCCCAGCCGGCGCTGTTCGCCGTGCAGGTCGGCATCACCGCCCTGCTGCGTGACCACGGCATCGAGCCGATTGCCGTGACCGGCCACAGCGTCGGAGAAGTGGCCGCCGCCTGGGCCGCCGGGGCGCTCGACCTCGCCGATGCCGTCAAGGTGATCTATTACCGCAGCCACTACCAAGGCAAGACCCGAGGCCAGGGCAAGATGACTGCCGTGGCGATGGGCGCCGGGGCGGTCGGCGAGCTGCTCGCCGCCCCCGAGTATCAAGGCGTGCACCTCGCCGGCATCAACAGCGCCAACGGCGTGACACTCGCCGGCGACCCGGCCGCGCTTGCTCGCCTGGAGCAGCGGCTCGGCGACCTGGGCACCTTCGCCAAGCGCCTGCCGCTCGATTACGCCTTCCACAGCCCGGCCATGGACCCCATCCAGGCCGGCGTGCTCGCTTCGCTCGCTGGCATCGCCCCCCACGAGACGACGCTGCCCTACATCTCCACGGTATCGGGGGGTGAACTGGCCGGCAGCGAGCTCGGCGCCGAGTACTGGTGGCACAACATTCGCCAGCCGGTGCGATTCGAATCGGCCATTCAGGCGTTGATCGACGACGGCATCAACGTCTTCGTCGAAATCGGCGCCCACCCGATCCTGCGCCGCTACCTGACCGACATGCTGCGCGCGAGCGCGCGCGACGGCCAGGTCATCGGCACCCTGGAGCGTGACACGCCCGCCGCCCACTGCATGACTCAGGCGGTTGGCCAGGTCCTGCTCTCCGGCATCGCCTTCGACGTCTCGCGTCACTTCCCGGTCGCGGGGCACGTCGTCGAACTGCCCCGCTATCCTTGGCAGCGCGACCCCTACTGGGTTCAAGGCACCACCGACGGCCAGGGCCTGCTCGACCGCTACTACGAACACCCCCTGCTCGGCTACCGACTGGCCCAGCAGGCCAATACCTGGGAGAGCCAGCTGGATATCGGCCGCGTGCCGTGGCTGGCCGACCATGTGGTCGGCGAGGGAGCGGTGTTCCCGGGCGCCGGCTTCGTCGAACTGGCCCTGGCCGCCGCCCAGCACGGCAAGGAAGCGCCGCTCGTCGATATCGAAGAGCTCGAGATCCATGCCCCGCTGCTGCTCGATGCCGCCAACGGACGTCGCGTGCGGGTGCACCTGGCCCCGCAGGATGGCCGTGTGGAGATCCATTCCCGCGAGCCGGTCACCGGCAGCGACTGGCAGCTCAACGCCGTGGCGCGCGTCATGGCACAGAGCCGTGGCTTCCTGCTGCGCCGCCAGGCCCCGGTCCGGCCGGCTCGCGCCCCCGATGTCACGCTTGCCGAGCACTTGGCGATGGCCGAGCACCTCGGGCTGCACTATGGCCCCGCCTGCCAGGCCATCCGCCACGCCTGGGTCGCAGGTGACAGCGTGATCGGCGAGATCACGCTGAACGAGACACTGAACGCGAGCCTCGAGGCACTGCATCTGCACCCTGGCATCCTCGACAGCGCCTTCCAGCTGTTCATCCCGCTGCTGGCGCTCGAAGCCCGCGCCCAGGGCCGCGACGACGACGGCCTGGCCTTCGTGCCGGTCCGTGTCGGCCGCGTGCAGTTCCTGCCCGGCGCCGGCACCCCGACGCTCGCCCAGGCCCGTCTGGGCAAGCGCTCGCCTCACTCCTTCACCGCCGATTTCGCGCTGTTCGACGCCCAGGGCCGCGCCATCGCCGTGCTCAGCGAGACCCGTTTCAAGGCGGTTCGTCTCAAGCGCCAACACCACCAGCGTTTGAGTTACCTGGATGTCGAGCTGACCCCGACCCCGCGCCAAAGCGACGCCGCCGCGCTCGACCTGAGCCCGCTGTATGCCGCGATGCCGCGGCTGCTAGACGACTTCGCCCGCTGCACTGGCCGGCGCTTCGCCGGCGAGGTCGACCCGCTGCTAGATAGCCTGACCGACGCCTTCGCCGCTCAAGCCCTGCAGGCACTGGCCGGCGGCGAACACCTCAGCCATGCTCGCTATCGAGAACTGACGCACACCCATTTCGCCAGCCAGCCGCTGCTCGACCAGCTGATCGGCCTGCTCATCAACAACGAGCGACTGGTGGAAAGCGACCAGGGCTGGGCGCTGATCGAGGATGACGACGCCGTCGCGGCCGCCACCATCTGGCAGCTGCTGGTGCGCGACTACCCGGACTATTTCGCTCCGGTACAGCGCCTGGGCCGCTTCGGCCTGCACCTGCCGGCGCTGCTGACGGGCCAGGAGAACGCCAAAACGCTGGGTCTCGACGCCAATGCGCTGGCCCCGCTCAGCCGCCAGCTGATCGACGCGCGGGGCTGGCAAGCGCTGGCCGAGGGGCTACACGACGCCTTGCGAGGCGTCCTCGACGGCATGCCTGCCGGCCAACGCCTGCGCCTGCTGGAAGCCGGCCCCGCGGCCCCGGCGCTGGGTGAGCGGCTCAGCGACCTGCTCGACCCCGACCGCTGCGATTACCGCATCCTGGCGGTGGGCGATGGCGCCTGGCACCAGGCCGAACAGCTCCAGGAGCGCCACCCGCTGATCGACATCGAGCGTCTCGAGGCCCTGGCCGCCGAGGCCGCGCCGGCCCAGCTCGCCCTGATCAGCCTCGAGATGGGCCACCGCCAGCGCAATCGCCGCCTGCTGGAGGCGCTGACCACGCGCCTGGCCCCGGGCGCCCAGCTGTTGCTGCTCGGCGTGCACCCCGGCGCTTGGCTCGACACCCTGCTGGCCACGCCTGGCCTCGAGGACGACGGCCCCCCCCTGCTCGCCACGGAACAGGCCGAGGCCATCGCCACGCTCGAGCGCTTCGGGGCCACCCACATCCAGCCGATCCCGCTGGAAGACGAGACCCGCGGTGCCTACCTGATCCACGCCCAGTGGGGTCAAACCCCACAGCAAAATTTGGGGTCAGACCCCACAGGGGACTTAGGCACGGTCCAGCTGGTGGCGGATGCCGGCACACGCCCGCTGGCCGACCGGCTTGCCGCCGGCCTGATCGAGCGCGGCCAGCAGGCCCGCGTCGTTGACGCCTTCGCGAACGAAGGCCACTCCCCGGTTCGGATCGTCGATCTTCGCCAGGGTGAAGCACGCTGCGAACAGGCCATACAGTGGGCGCGGGATCTCGAGCCGCTCGGTGATCAAGGCGCGTTATGGCTGATCACCCGGGGCGTGGCCGGCATGTGGGTGAGTAGTGAATGGGTGAGTGGTGAGTGGCCAGGAGTGAGTGGTGAGGGGTTGCCTGGCCCGGATGCCGCGCTATGGGGCTTTGGCCGCTCGCTGGCCAACGAATCCGCCGGCTACCCGGTGCGGCTGCTCGATCTGCCCGAGGGTGACCTCGACGACACCCTGATCGCGGCGCTGCTCGACGAGTTGAGCCAGCCCGATGCCGAAACCGAGGTCGTGCTGGACGCGCAAGGCCACCGTTATGCGACGCGGTTGCGCACCCTGCCGGCCCCCGGTGCCGCAACGGAGGAAGGCGGGTCATCGCAGCATGCCATGACGCTGGGTTTCGCCATGCCCGGCCAGCTGCGCCACCTGACCTGGACCGCCGTGCCCCTGCCCCAGCCCGCCGAGGGCGAGGTGGCCATCAAGGTGCAGGCCACCGGCCTGAACTTCCGTGACGTGATGTACACCCTCGGGCTGCTCTCCGATGAAGCCATCGAGAACGGCTTCGCCGGCCCCACCCTGGGCCTGGAGTTCTCCGGCATCGTCGAGGCGGTGGGGCCAGGCGCAAGCGACGTGGACGTGGGCGATGCCGTGGTCGGCTTTGGCCCGGCAAGCTTCAGCGACCGGTTGATCGCCAACCGGCACGCCATCGCGCCGCTTCCCGACGGCGTGGGCTTCGCGGCCGCCGCGACCATTCCCACCACCTTCTTCACCGTCTACTACGCGCTGAAGCATCTGGCCCGGCTCGCACCGGGCGAGAAGGTGCTGATCCATGGTGCCGCCGGCGGCGTGGGCATCGCCGCCATCCAGGTCGCCCAGTGGCTGGGCGCCGAGATCCACGCCACCGTGGGCTCCGCCGAAAAGCGCGACTTCCTGCGCCTGATGGGCATCGAGCATCTCTACGACTCCCGCTCGCTGACCTTCGCCGAGGAGATTCTCGACGCCACCGACGGCCGGGGTGTCGACGTGGTGCTCAACTCGCTGGCCGGCGAGGCGATCAACCAGAACCTGCGCGCCCTGCGCCCGTTCGGGCGTTTCCTGGAACTCGGCAAGCGGGACTTCTATGAGAACACCCACATCGGCCTGCGCCCATTCCGCAACAACTTGAGCTACTTCGGCATCGACTCCGACCAGCTGATGAAGGAACAGCCCGAGCTCACCGGCCAGCTATTCGGCGAGATGATGGCGCTGTTCGACGACGGCACCTTCAGCGCCCTGCCCTACACCGCCTTCCCAACCCAGCAGGTGGTCGAGGCATTCCGCTTCATGCAGCAGGCGCGCCAGATCGGCAAGGTGGTCGTGACCCACGAGCAACCCCTCATCCCGGCCGACTCCTCTACCGGCCTGTCACGCGACACCCTGGCACTGCCCGCCGAGGCCAGCTACCTGGTCACCGGCGGCCTCGGCGGCTTCGGGCTGAAGACCGCCCAATGGCTGGCCGAGCGTGGCGCGCGTCACTTGATCCTGGTCGGCCGCCGCGGCGCGACAAGTGACGAGGCCCGGGCCGGCGTGGCCAAGCTGGAAGCCCGGGGCGTGACGGTGAAAGCCGCCGCCTGCGATGTCACCGATCGCACGGCCCTTGCCGCCCTGCTCGACGAGTGCCGTGAGACGCTTCCGCCGCTACGCGGCGTGGTGCACGCCGCCACGCTGATCGACGATGGCCTGATCCGTAACCTCGATGCCGAACGCATCCGCCGCGTGCTGTCGCCGAAGATCGACGGTGCCCGCCACCTCGACGCCCTGACGCGAAACGCCGAGCTCGACTTCTTCGTCATGTACTCCTCGGCCACCACGCTCTTCGGCAATCCCGGCCAGGCCAACTATGTGGCGGCCAACCACTGGCTAGAGGCGCTGGCCACCGCCCGGCGCCGCCAGGGCCTGCCGGCGACCTGCCTGCGTTGGGGCGCCATCGAGGACGTCGGCTTCCTGGCCCGACACACTCGCACCCGAGATGCCTTGCAGGAGCGCCTGGGCGGCTCCGCCTTGCACTCAGACGACGCCTTGGACGTACTCGAACAGCTGCTGGTGCAGGGGGAGCGGGGAGGTCGCAACCTCGGTGTGCTGGAGCTCGACTGGAGTGCCCTGGCACGCTTCCTGCCCACGGCGTCGAGCCCGCGCTTCCACGAGATCGCCCGCGCGGCCGAGGACGACGGCCGCGCGGGCGATGGCGGCGACAATCTCGCCGATCTGTTCGCGTCTCTCTCCCCGGAGGAGCTGCACGGCGCGGTGACCGACCTGCTACGGGCCGAACTGGCCGGCATCTTGTTGCTCGACGAGGAGAAGATCGACGTGCACCGCTCGGTCTACGACATGGGGTTCGACTCGCTGATGGGCGTGGAGCTGATGACCGCCATCGAAGCGCGCCTGGGCGTCCAGGTGCCGGTGATGGTGCTCAGCGAAGCCTCGACCCTCGACAAGCTGGCCGGTGTGCTGATCCAGAAGCTTCAGCAGCACGCCCGCGATGACGGGGAAACGAGCGCCGACGACATGGCGGCCCTCGCCGCCCGCCACGGCGCCGAGGGGCTCGAGGCCACCGAAGAGACCGTGGAGAACGCCACACCATGAATGAGCGTCGCACCGACCTCAAGCAGCAGCTGCTGGCTCGGGCTCTCAAGCAAGGCAAGCCACGCGCGGCCGCACCCAGCACCACCGAGGAGATGCCCGCCGGTATGGGCCCTCGCGGCGCGATACCGGAGCGTTTCACGCGCTTCGATGCCCACCCGGGCTACCAGCAGATCGCCATGATGCGCCAAGGGGCCGCCCAGCTGGGCCTGACCGACCCCTTCTTCAAGGTGCATGACGGCAACGCCGGGGCGACCTCGGTGATCGATGGCCGCCAATGCCTGAATTTCGCCAGCTACAACTACCTCGGCTTTTCCGGCGACCCACGCGTCAACCGGGCGGCCCGGGATGCCGTGGAGCGCTACGGCACCTCGGTCTCGGCCAGCCGTGTGGTCTCCGGCGAACGGCCGATCCATGGTGAACTGGAGCGCGCCCTGGCGGCGGCCTACGGGGTCGAGGACGCCGTGGCCTTCGTCAGTGGCCACGCCACCAATGTCTCTACCCTTGGCTACCTGATGGGGCCGAAGGACCTGGTGCTGCACGACGAGTACATCCACAACAGCTCACTGGTCGGCGCCCAGCTCTCCGGCTCACGGCGCATCTCCTTCCCGCACAATGACGCCAGTGCCCTGGATGCCCTGCTGACCCGCCACCGCGGTCAGTTCGAGCGGGTGCTGATCGTCATCGAAGGCCTCTACAGCATGGACGGCGACGTGCCCGACCTGCCGCGCTTCGTTGAGCTCAAGCGGCGCCACCAGGCGTGGCTGATGGTCGACGAGGCGCACTCCTTCGGCGTGCTGGGTGACCACGGCCTGGGCCTGAGCGAGCACTTCGCTGTGCCCACCGGCGACGTGGATATCTGGATGGGCACCCTGAGCAAGAGCCTGGCCGGCTGCGGCGGCTATATCGCCGGCTGCCGCGAACTCGTGGAAACGCTGCGCTACCTCGCGCCCGGCTTTCTCTACAGCGTGGGCCTCCCCGTCCAAGTTGCCGCCCCCTCGCTCAAGGCGCTGGAGCTGATGGACGAGGAACCCGAGCGCGTGCAGAAACTGCATGCCATCTCGCGCTATTTCCTGGAGCAGGCCCGCCATATGGGATTGGATACCGGCCATAGCATCGGCGCCGCCGTCGTGCCGGTGATCGTGGGGAGCTCACCGCTTGCCGCGAGACTTTCCCACGACCTCTTCCAACGCGGCATCAATGTCCAGCCGATTCTCCACCCCGCCGTACCCGAGAAGAGCGCGCGCCTGCGCTTCTTCCTCTCCTGCGAACACAGCGAGAAACAGGTCGACGGCACCCTCGAGGCCCTGAGGTTCGCCATGGCCGAGTCGGCCGCCTCCCCTACCAACTAGATTCCCTTCCCTTCCTGCTTGCCCACCCTGGCCCTGCCCTTGTGCGACTAAGCAAGCCCACTGTCCGGCCGGGCAACCAACAGGGGCGTACGCCCCTGTGTGCAAGATACTTGCCGCACGACGCTCACTTGCCCAAGGGCGGTACCGCAGCTTCTCCACGCCGTCGATAGGGATGATATCCCTCAAACTTTTTCAGCAGAAGCACCCCCATTATCGCTGAAGAAAAGCACCAGACTTGTCACCCATCCTACTGATATTTCGCCAAAAAATCCTTTTTTGCAACATCATGTTACAGAATGTTGCTAGCGTCTTTCATAAGCAACATCACTCAGGCCTTCGAGTAACAAAGACGGTTGAAAGGGCCTGGCATCAGTGACGAGTCCTTCACCCTACTCGCTCTCGGGAGGTGTCGATGAAAAGGCACACCGTCCTTGCCATGACCTGGCTCTTGACCACGCCGGCCTTGGCGGTCAACGCCTCAGCGGCGGATATCTATCTCTTTGCGGACGCAGGGCTCGCCGAGCCCGACATGGATACCCTGGACAGAAGACACCAGCGAATGGCGGAGAGCATTACCGACAACGGCGGCGTCGCCCTGAGGGACGTCGATGACCAGAGCGGTGCCGGTACCATCGGGGTGGGAATCCAGCCCTTCCGCTATCTGGCCCTCGAACTGGCCTACTACCACCTGGGGTCCTATCAGTTCGAGACAAGGGGCGCGCTCACTGCTCCGTCCCAGCAACTCAGCTCGCGAACGGTGACCGATGTGAAGGCGCGCGGCTGGGGGCTGAACGGCAAGCTGCTGCTCCCCATCACAGAGGCGCTTAACGGTACCTTCACCGCCGGGGTGGCCCGCATCGACACCGACATCACGGCGGTGACGACACGCAGTGGCGAGGTGCTCGGCGAGCCGATGTCTTCCCGAGACACTGTCGAGCATCACTTCGAGGACACCGTCGGTATCCTCGGCATCGGCGCCTGGTACCAGTTCGGGGCCCATCTCGGTCTACGGCTCGACTATCGCTACCTGGGGGGCTTCGGCCAGAGTGACAATGGAAGCGACAGTGACCTTGACCTGTTCACCGCCGGGGTCACCTACACCTTTTGATATCTAACACCGAGTGACTGACGCCTTCACCGACCGCACCCCCAGACATCAGCCGCCGCCTCAGGGTTGCCAACTCTGCAGGCAGTGAAGGCAGCACTGGTGGCCATGCTTCGCGCCTCCTCGGGATGCACCAACAGCCATTCAAGGCAGCGTTGCCACTCGGCGGGGTCGTCATCGGCAAGGAGCCCATTCATGCCATCCTCGACGATCTCGGTGTAGGGGGGGCGCCGCGAGTAGATGCCCACGCCGCCCATGGCGGCGATGTCCAGAAACTTGATGAAGGACTTGCCGCAGTTGAAGGGTGTATCGAGCAGCGGGGCCAGGCCGATATGGACGCGCCGCCGCGCCTGGTAGGCGCGGAACCTGCCCCACCGCAGCGGCGAAGGGCACACCACCCGCGGCAGATCAACCAACGCCTCCGGCGTGTGTTCGCCCAGCATCAGCTCCAACTCGGTATCGCCGCGTTCGCGCTGCAGGGCCTTCAGTGCCGGGGCAATGTGGACCAGGTCCGCCAGGTGGGCCCGGGTGCCATGAAAACCGATGCGCCACGGCTGCTCAGCGGAAGGCCCACGCTCGAAGTGGGCAAGCTCAGGCAGTGGCGAAATCAGCGGTGGCGTCATTACCCGCACATTGCCATGCCGCTCGCTCAGCCGATCGGCCAGCTGACCGCTGCATGCCACCACCTCATCTGCCAGCGCCAGCAGGCGCGACTGCTGGGCTGCGGCTCGCGCCATGCGCGCTCGATAGGCCAATGGCAACGTTTCATCCGCGGCCGCCGCATCCAGATCATCATCGATCAGGTAGACGATGCGCCCGAAATGGCCTCGCTCCCGCTCCAGCCAACGCAGGGCCTGCATGGGCAAGGTACGACACAGCACCAGATGGGCCCCCAGCTGGCGCGACAGCACCCAGCGGGCGATGCGCCAGCGCCAGCCACGCACGTCCAGCCGCCCCACATCGGCGCCCCCGAAACGCAAAAGGGGCGCGACCGACGCGAGGAAGTAGATATCCTCGGTCGGCCGCGCCCCATCGCTCAGCACCAGCCAGCGCTCACCACTTAGCATTCATGACTCACTTTTTCTAGCGTCAAGCGCACGGCTTACAGCTCCCGGCACAGCCGGGCTCCTCACTCCATTAGCGCAATGAAAAATCCTCATGCACAAGCGTCAGGTTGGGATTGTAGGCGGGATCATCGCGCAGCTTCTCCCCCCAGGTCCGCTTCATGTACGCCATCTCTCGCATCCACCTGGCATGCTTCTCAGGGGTGTCATCGGCGCCCCGTGACACGGACTCATGGTGGTAAAGCTCGGCATGGGGCGTCCACAGGTTGCGATAGCCGGCTTCGCGTACCTTGATACACAGGTCCACGTCATTGTAGGCCACAGCAAGATCCGCCTCGTTGAGCCCGCCCACCGCCTCGAACACCGCACGACGCACCAGCAGGCACGCGGCCGTCACGGCGGAGAGGTTCTGCACCAGCTTCAGTCGACCGCAGTAGCCCGCATCCTGGCGAGGAAAGAAACGATGCACATGGCCCGCTACGCCACCAAGCCCCAGGACGACGCCGGCGTGCTGCAGCATGTCGTTCGGGTAATAGAGCTTGGCCCCCACGCAGCCGATCTCCGGTCGGCGCGCCTGGCTGACCATTTCGGTCAACCAGCCACCATCGACGGGCTCCACATCGTTATTGATCAGCCCCAGGATCTCTCCACGAGCCTGTCTGACACCGAAATTATTGATGGCCGAATAGTTGAAGGGCTGATCCCACCGCAGCACCCTCACGCGAGAATCACGCCTGGCCACCTCCTCCAGATAGGCCAGGGTCTCCGGGCAACGGCTCTGGTTATCCAGGATCAGCAGCTCGAAATGGCGATAGTCGGTGCGCTCGAGGATCGCCTCCACACAGGGCTTGAGGATGTCGATGCCATCCCGGGTGGGGACTAGCAGGCTGACCAGAGGGGCCGGTTCGGCAACGGGCCAGCGCAGTCGGGCGCTGCCGGGCAGAAGCCCTGGCTCGACAGTCACGTCGTGCTCTTTGCCCAGACGCGCGACGAACTCACCAACAAGAGAAACGGTCACTTCTGACCGGGCCGCCCCCGCATGACGGTTGTTCACGTGACGATGATAGAGAACGCCCGGCAGGTGGCAAACCGGCAGTTCAGCCGTGTCAGCATGCCCTGACGTCCAGGCGAGAAAACGCAGCGCCATGGCATGGTCCAGTTCCTCGGCAGACAGCCGCTCGCGACACTGTCGGCCAATGTCACGATACGACTCGAGCTGCCACAACAGGCGACGCCGATAGACGGCAAATCGGCCCAGGTAACCGGTGCCCTTCAGAAGATCCGGATTCCAGCGAGGCTTGAAGCATGGGTGTAGGCGCCTGCCCGAGGCATCGATCTCGTCCTGGTCTGCATAGAAGAGCTGGCTAGCGGGAAAATCGTTCCAGGCGCGTACTACGCGCTCCAGGGCCGCCGGTGCCAAGGTGTCCCCTGCCGAGAAGGTCATCACGCCCTCCCCGCAGGACGCCACAAAGGCCTGATGGGTCAGGCCAGCCAGGCTCCGCTGATGCCCCTCGAGCAGCCGAGACCTGGGGTCCTCTCCCAGACATTCCGCCACCAGACCCACCAGTTGCGCATCCAGCGCGGGCGAATGCACCACGCAGAGCTCCCAGCGTGGATAGCTCTGCGCCTGCAGCGACGCCAGCGATTGCCGCAGACCCTCGATGCCGACCTGCTCGATGGCGTCATCCAACGGCAGCAGCAGCGAGAGCGTCGGCTGCTCTTTAAGCGCCTCAAGCGCCCTGCCTGCCAGCCAGGCCCGGCAACGCACGGGCTCGACTTCCTCGACCCAGTACGGATAGTGACGGTTGGCACAGGCGCGCCAGAATGACTGGGTGTACTCGGCCAGCGCCAGCTGACGCCAGCTCAGCCCCCTAGCCACCGACTCGCGGTGCAGCGCACGCTTCACGCGCCCCACCGACATCCCCCGGTAGGCCGGCAGCACATTGGCCAGCCGCCGCGCGAGGCGGTCGTGGGCAAACCAAGGGGTCAACCATACCCAGCGCAGGCGCGTCAGCCTGAAACGGCCATGGGCATCCAACAGGGTCATGGTGATGCGCTTCACCCCCAGGGGGATGAACACCAGCCGCTTGGACCGGCTGCCCGGGCGCAATGGCAGTGACACGGAAAAACGCCCCTTGGCGGTTTCCACGTCAAGCTCGGCCAGGCCGCGCATCACCTCGCTTTCGATATCGAGTTCCAGCATGTTCCAGCCCGGCCAAGGCTGCGGACCTTTCAGCTCGAAGGAAGGCGAGTCACCCGCCGCCATCCACGCCGCAGACGCCTCAAGCCACTCCACCTGCGCCAGGGGGTGCAACGGTGAGGCTCGGTGCCAGAACGGCAAGGCGTCCTGGTCACCGTTGCCCTTGCCTCCTGGCAGGTAACGGTCAAGCCGCCATGCCAGAGAACGAAAGGTCCTTGTCGGGTAGCTTGGACTCATGAACCAGGCCGGGATGTCAGTTTCTTGAACAGCCTGCCGGCAATGCCCGACGTATCGGATTGATCAGGCATCTCCAGAGAAACTCGCGCCAGAGGGAGGGGCTGTCCATCCAGCAGGATGCCAATCTCCACCCCTTCCGTCAGCAACGAAACGGGTACCTCGATGCGAAAGCCACAAGGCTGCTCTTGCCACAAGACGGGAACCGACTCGGCAGTACCGAACACATGCTTCAGGGCATCCTCCCTGGGCTTGTTGAACGCCTGCACCTCTCGCCCTCCAGGCAAATCGAGATAGACTTCCGCCTCACCGCCTGCTCCATCCAACGTCAGTATCCAGCCAGCCAGCATCACCGGTGCCCCGGCCTCTAACTCCTCCCCCGTCACGGGAGAGTCCAGGTGCCAACGTAACTGCTGCTGTGCGGCATCACCTCGAGCCAGCCGTGTGACCCGGGCCAACGGCATCTCGGGCAAACGCTTGGTGGCCAGATACTGTGCATAGGCATCGGCTCTGTACTCGGCATCCTGCCTCGGCATCAGCCCTTCACCCAGGCCCCACTCCATACGCACCGGGAAGTACCCTACCTCGGCGAAGGCATCGCATACCGCTGGCTGGAAGGCCTCGGGCACATAGGTATCCAGCGCGAAATCTTCATAGCCGACGGAGGCACTCCACAGCCTTGCCATATCGCGAGCGTGTCCAGCTTCAAACACCTTGCGCGTCGTGCTATCTATACTAGCCGTCGAGAAGTCAGCACTGATCAGCTCCTGAAGTGGCGCAGGGGCATCATGCTTGCCCTGTGCAACCTGCTGATAGAAGGCATCGCCCGAAATCACCGGCACCCTGGCTTTCTTGAACAGCTTGCGAGCCAAGGTGGACTTGCCCGACCCCGGACGCCCCATCAGCAGATAGGCACAGGGTTTGAGCTTCCGCACATGCACCACATAGCGCTGCAGGGGATCCCCGGGCTGGTTCACGCTGTGACCGATCACCTTCCAGGCATAGGGCTCAAGCACTCTGGCCAGCTTGCGTCGAGTCGGGAAGAAGCGCCGATCGATGGAGCGCTCCACCTGGATCCAGGCATCCTCGGCCTGGGGTGCCATGCTGATTTCCAGCACCAGCAAGCCATCATCCGAAAGCTGCTCCATCAGGCGATGGATCAAGGCCTCCTGGTCATCTGCATAGTGCAAGGCCGACAGCAGGGTAATCAGTTCATACTCGCCCTCCGGCAATGTCTCCCAGCTCTGCTGGATAAACTCTGCCTCGGGGAAGCGGCGCTGGGCCTTGCGGATCGCAGCCGCCGAGCGGTCGATACCAACGGCTCGCGCGGCACCATCGAAAATCGCATAGCCGGCAAAGAACCCCTCATTACAGCCGACATCCAGGCACCGCTTGCCGGCCAGACTGGGCAACCTCAGCGCTGCCAGCTTCCGTAGGGAATCCGAGCTGCCTTTTACACCTGGGAAAGATTGATACTGCATTCCATTGAACTCACTTATCGGTTTGGCCACCAGGGCGCATAGGCAGCACACAGCGCCTCTGCAAAGGCTCTGGCACCATAGCTCTCCATGGCTCGCTGTCGACCGGCCGCTCCCATCTTGCGCACCAGAGCGTGATCAAGAAGCAGACCAGACACCGCTCGAGCAGCCGCAGCATGATCCCCGAAAGGCACCAGCCATCCGGTCACCTCGTGTTCTACCAATTCCGGCAAGGCGCCCCAGGCATATGCCACAACAGGCCTGGCCGCGGTCATTGCCTCAAGCACCGTGCGCCCGAAGGATTCCTGAAAACGCGACAGGTTCACCACAACGTCAAGTTCAGCCAATGCCTGGGCAGGATCATCGACATAGCCACAATATTCAATATTACGCGGCGCCTCGCCTACCGCCTGCCGCTGCAGCAGCGCCTCCACGGCAGGGGTGTGGGGCCCAAAGATCATGATCCGAGCGTCGGGCACCAGGGGCTCGAGATGACCTGCCATCGCCTCCAGGTCATCAAGCCCTTTCTTCGGCAGGTTGCTGCTCAGCATGCCTACTGCAGGGGGGCTTCCATCAAGTGTCGGTTCAGAAAGCGCCAGCAGCGCCGACATATCGATCGTGTTGGGGACCACTGCCGTGGGCACTCCATCACCGAGCCACTTCGCAACATGCCGGGAGTTGGCGATGACCCCGGTGGCGCTCTCCCGCACCCGCCTGCGCAGGCGCTCCGGTGTGGCATTCAGCGTCTCGCAAAGCGCCGGGTCGTGCTCGGGCAACTCGCGACCATGCACCAGGGCCGGCACTCCCAACCCATGTGCGGCAACCAGGGGCTCATCCAGCACCATGGTATTGGCATGCACCAGGTCGACCCGGAAGCGATGCATCAAGTCGTGAAAATGGCCAACCGTAGCCGGTTCGGGCACCTTGCCGTTCTGCCACCACCCATAAGGCAAGACGGCAACGGCCAGCGACACCGCCTGAAGCGAGCGCAGGTAGTCACCATTCACCGCCGACGGCAAGGCCACCACGAGATTCAGCTCCAGGTGCTCGAGGCCACGCGCCAGATCCAGCAGGCTACGTTCCGCGCCATACAGGGCCTTCCCGGCGGCATGGCCCACCAGCAGCAGTGTCGGCCTGCCCTCACGGTGCGGCTGCCGGCCTTCAAAGACCGGGAGCGGCTCATGACCCAGCTCGCGGCCATGTCGCACAAAATGATGGAGAGGAGTGAGCCGACTCTCCGCCAGCCAATCCGCCACATCCGGGTAGCGAGCCAGATAGCCCGAGGTACTGAAGCTCGGGCCGGGGTCACGCCCTTCGGATGCCCCGACCTCCCAATAGTGCACCAGCGGCTCGATGCGGTGATGCTGAAGGTCGATATGGGTACGGCAATACCAGCCAGGATCGAACAGCCCACAGGCCTGCAGCTCATCCATGGGATGAGTGAAGCGCACGGGCAGCGCCTGGCGGCACATAGCGGCAGGTGCCGCGAAGGGGCGATAGCCAGGCCGGCGGGGAAGGTGGAGATCGGATGGGTGGGTAGCCGACGCATGCCAGCGCCGCGCACTGGCCATATAGTCGTGGCGCCCCCCGACAAACTGGGTGATCAGATGGGTCGTGCTGTGCTGACTCAGCGAGCCCTCATCGGCTCGCCCAAAGGCCAGCGGTACGCCAGGCAGCACATCAACCACTGCCGAATCACCAAAGGCGGCCAACACCCGCTGGTGGAATTCGGTATCCGCATTGACCGTGACATCGTCCCAGAAACCCAATGCATCGAATACCCGGCGGCGGAACATCAGCGAGGAGATATTGCGGTAGGTCCAGCCTTCCAGCTCGGTTCGCCAGAGGTGGAAGAAAAGCGACGGCGTGGTACGCACCCAGTGCGACAGACACCCCAGCGCCTGCGGGGCCGCAAGCAGTGCCTCAACCTGGCGCGCCAGCTTCTCCGGATGCGACCAGTCATCACTATCGTGGGTGGTAATGAGCCCACCCTGGGCCTCTGCCAGGCCGACGTTGCGTGCCGCATAAGCACCGCGGTTCTCGCCATGCCGCAACAGACGCAGGCTCAGGCCCTCGGGGCACTCACCCGCGAAGCGCTCTACCACGAAAGCTCCGTTATCCTCGCTGGCATCGTCGACCACGATGATCTCCAGTGGCCGCCAGGTCTGAGCAAACAGGCTGTGCAGCGCCGTGGCAATCGTTGCCTCGGCGTTGTAGAGCGGCACGATCACCGAGACGAGGGGAGGCGATTGAGTCGCTAGGGGTGAAGCGTGAGGGGTGAAGGATGCCACCGCCAGGTTGTCCAGGCCGAGGGGGCATGCCGGATCTTGCAGCTTCACGGGCATCAGGCCGAACCGGGAGAACATCCGATTGCAGAGGGCCAGCCGCTGCCTATCACTCCGTGGCTGTACGCTCAGGGTATTGGCCTCGGCAAGCTCGGTATCGGCCAGTTGCGGGAAGCGTTGCTTCAGCTCGGCCAGCACCCTCTGGATCCCCTCCTCAACACCATGGCCCACGAGCCCCCTGTGGGAGTGAACTTCAGGTTCACCCTTGGCCAACCGGCAAAGCGCCTCCAGGGCCAGCAGCAACATGCCGGGCTGCCCGGACATCGCCACCGGCTGGCACTCTGGCATCAGATAGGCCACTACCTGCGCCCAATCGCCCTTGAAGGCATGCCAGCGTCCCAGCGCCCAACGGGCGTAGACCTGCTCTTCCGGCGTGGCCTCACCGCTCTCGACAAGCCCCAACAGCCGCGGCGCCATCACCGCCTCGCCACCGCGCCAAAGGTGGTGCTCCCAGGCCAGGGCACGGTTGCGACGCGGCAGGCGTCCCTCCGCCTTACCGTGACGACAATAGTGAACCCACGGGTCCATTCCGGCGGCGGCTACGTCGGGGTACTCGGCCAGATACCAATTCCCATCGAACCAGGGCGGAGGGCCTTCAGACGACTTCTTCGCTAGGCCAAGCCTCGCCACCAGTCGCCGGCTTAAACTCCCCCAACGGGAGCGTTGCAGCGGTTCCCGAGGTCTCAGCGCACGCCTCCCGGCACCGGCAACCGCTGCTCGGAGCGGCCAAACTTCAGATAGTGCAACAACGGGTTCATGCCTGACTCGGCGACATCCAGGTACTCGGTCAGGTACCAGTGGCTATCGAAGTTCGGCCCGGGCGACCTTCCCTCCTGGCCACCGAAGCGCAGGAAGTGCTCCAGGGGCGGCATTCCAGCCTCTCGAACGTCGGAATATGTCGCCAGGTACCACTCGGCATCGAACAGCCCGGAGCCCTGCACCAGTTGGGCTTGGCGCTTGAGCTTGCGGGCATCCTTGCCACGCATGACGAAGCGTTCCACCAGGCGCGGCTTCCTTGCCTCCCCGGAAGCAACCGGCGCTTCAGCTACCTGGGGTTGCCTGGCGTCAGGCTCCGCCTTGACCTCGTCATGCACCTCGGGAGGGCGCTCCTCCAGCATCCTTGTCAGTTGCGCGATCTCATCGAAGCGTTGCGCCTGCTCAGCCTGCAGGTAACTGTTCTGGGCTCCCAGCTGGTCGGCACGCTCACGCAGTGCCGTCAGGCGATGCTCCGCCTGCTCACGCTCGACCGCGGCAGCCCGCTCGACCTCCTGCCTGGCGGCGCGTTCCTTCCCGAGCTCAGTCTCAAGCGTTGTCAGTCGCGCCTCGGCTCGCTCCCGCTTTGCCTGCTGCTCAGCGACTTCCTGGCTGCGTTGATCCAGAGATGCCTTGAGCGCCTTCACTTCCGCTTGCTGGTCGGCTCGGGCCTTGTCAGCCCCCTGCTTCAGGGCCGCCAGCTCGGCGGACACCGCCTTCAGCTGGGTTTCGAGCTCGGCGTGAGCCCGCTCCAGGAGCCGGCGCTCCTCGGCTGCACGCGCCCTCGCCTGCTCTACCTGTTCACGCTGCTGACGCTCTTGCTGTTCACGCCGTTCGGCGCTTTCAAGCAGCTGGGTGAGGGTTGCCAACTCCCCGATGCGCTCATCTCGCTCGGCGATCGCCTGGGCGAGCTCTGCACTCGGCCTGCCCGCGGCGGGCGAATCGCCGGCCGAGACAGGGGCACAGGCCAACCCGAGGCGCGAAAAGACCTGTTGAATCAGCCGCGCAGAAGGGTCGCGTGGAGAGAACGCCAGCAGTCGCGACACGACGTCGGACTGTTGATCGCCGACGGCCACGATGCCAAGACCAGCGCCTTGCGCAAACAGGAAATGCGGAAAATACCCCTTGAGATAGCGATAGAGCTCCGCGCCATGGTGACTCCCCGTACGGCCCTGGGCCTCGCTGATGACCACCAGCCCAGAGGGAGACAGCTTGCGCTCCCACGCCTCCCAGTTCTCCAGCACCGCGGCGGCGGCACTCGGCGAGACATGCATCAGGTCAACATCGCCGTCATCCAGGGCCTGCAAGGCCTGCTGTTCGGTAGCCTGCTGCAGTGAAGAGAATTCCTGATACTGGGCGTCGTTATAGTCGAGCCAGGCCCGTCGTGGCGGCTGGGTGGTAAAGGCCAGGCTTTCACACAGCGGGTTAAGGCGCTCCAGCGCCTGACAGAACGCGAAATACGCCACCGGCTCATCACACCCCAGTTCCACGACTCGCTGGGGGTGGTGAGCCTCGATCAGCCAGAAGGCCACCGGCACATGTGGGTACCATGCAGAGTCGTCGGTGAACTTGGGCCGCCAGAACATCGACTGCAGCGACAGCTGAGGAATCAGCACCTGCTCGGAAACACGCCGCTCAATGGCGGTATCGGTCATCAAGGATTGAGGCATCAGAACGGTTCAGTTGGTCTGTTCGTGAAAAGAAGGCGCGGCGGCATCGCGCGGCGACAGCAGTGGCTCGCCTCCCCATTGCCATAGCTCACGCCGCCAGTCGATGCCCAGCACGGCATCATCCCAGCGGATGGCCCGCTCATGCTGGGGCGCATAGTAGTCGGTGGTCTTGTAGAACACATCGGCACTGTCGCTCAACACCACGAAACCATGGGCAAACCCCGGCGGTACCCACAGCTGTTGATGGGCCTCGGCGTCCAACAGCACACTCACCCAGCGGCCGAAGTCGGGAGATTCGCGGCGAAGGTCCACCGCCACATCGAGGATCTCGCCCTGCAGTACCCTCAGCAGCTTGCCCTGGGGCTGCTGGACCTGGTAATGCAAGCCGCGCAGCACTCCCTGCGCGGAGCGGGAATGGTTGTCCTGAACGAAGGAGACCTCTTCGCCGATGACCTCGGCGAAGGTGCGCCGATTATAGCTTTCCATGAAGAAGCCACGCGCATCACCGAAGACGTCGGGCGTCAGCAACTTCACATCGGGTATATCCAGGGCAACGACCTGCATCGGCAACTCCCTTCTCCTTATCGGTTGGCACCGTATCGACTGGCATTGTCGGCCACATTTAACAAGTAGCGGCCATAGTCGGTGTTGTGGAACGTCCGCCCGCGTGCCGCCAGGCTGTCGAGGGTTATCCATCCCTGCTGCCAGGCGATCTCCTCCAGGCAGGCAATCTTGAGCCCCTGGCGATGCTCGATCGCCTGAACGTACTGGCTCGCCTCGAGCAAGCTGTCATGGGTACCGGTATCCAGCCACACGAAGCCCCGCCCCAGGCTAGCCACCTCCAGCTCCCCCATCTGCAGGTAGGCGTTGTTCAGGCTGGTGATCTCCAGCTCGCCACGGGCCGAGGGCGTAACCTCTCGGGCCAGCGAGACGATGCGATTGTCGTAGAAGTAGAGCCCCGTAACGGCATGGTGCGAGCGAGGCTGAGCCGGTTTTTCCTCGATCGACACCGCGCGCCCGGACTCATCAAACTCCACCACCCCGAAGCGCCGAGGATCGTTCACATAGTGGCCGAACACCGTCGCACCGCTGGGCTGGGCAGCCGCCTGCCTCAGCTGACCAGTGAAGTGCTGGCCATGAAAGAGGTTATCCCCCAGCACCAGGCAAACGGGCGAGTCACCGAGGAACGCCTCGCCGATAAGAAAGGCCTGGGCCAGGCCCTTGGGGCTGGGTTGAACGGCATACTCCAGGCGAACACCGAAGGCGTCACCGTTACCCAACAGCCGCTGAAAGAGGGGCAGATCCTCCGGCGTGGTGATGATCAGGATCTCGCGAATCCCGGCCAGCATCAGCACCGAAAGCGGGTAATAGATCATCGGCTTGTCGTAGACAGGCAGCAGGTGCTTCGAGATCCCCAGCGTAAGCGGATAGAGCCGAGACCCAGAGCCTCCTGCCAGCACAATACCCTTTCGCTCCATGCGAACACTCCCCTGTTCATCCTTTGGGCCGACAGGCAGACAGCACCCAGGCGTATTCCTGCTAGCTGGCCAGCACCTCGGCCAGGGTCAGTGACAGCTGCTCCTGCCATTCAGGCATACGCAGCCCCAACGCCTGTTCCAGCCGGGTCAGTGCCAGCCGCGAGTTCAGCGGCCTCGCTGCGGGCACAGGATACTCGGCGCTGGAAATGGGTGCCACGCCAGCGGGAGAAATTGCCAGCGGCTCTCCCTGCTCACGCAGCTGCCGGAAGATCTCGCGGGCAAAGCCATGCCAGCTGGTTTCACCGCGCGGGGCCAGGTGGTAGATCCCCGGGGGGATGCAAGGGTTTGGGGCCGAGGCGTGAGGCGTGAGGGAGAGTCGATGCAGGGCCAGTGCCGTCACCTGGGCGATCAGCCGAGCCGGGGTGGGGGCGCCGACCTGGTCGCTGACCACCTTCAGTGCATCGCGCTCACGGCCCAGACGCAGCATGGTCTTCATGAAGTTGTGGCCGCGCGCGCTGTAGACCCAGCTGGTGCGGAAGATCAGGTGCGCACAACCGCTAGCCTGCACCGCCTCGTCCCCCTCAACCTTGGTGTGGCCATACACGTTGAGCGGGCCGGTGTCGTCCTGCTCCTGCCAGGGCGTTTCACCGCTACCGGGATAGACGTAATCGCTGGAGTAGTGCACCAGCCACTGGCCTCGGCTCGCACTATATGCGGCCAGCTGGGCGGGCAGCTCGGCGTTGAGCCGCCGCGCCAGCACAGGCTCCTCCTCGGCCCTGTCCACCGCGGTATAGGCCGCTGCATTGACGATCAACTCCGGCTGATGCTGAGCCAGCCACTGCACTACCGCATCGGCGTCGGCGAGATCGAGCTCCTGGCGCGTGGGGGCCAGCACCCTGCCCAGCAGGCACAGCTGGCGCTGCAGCTCGAAGCCGACCTGGCCGCTACCGCCTGTTATCAGGATCTTCATCCCAACCGCTCCCCCTGGTAGCTGCCATCCAGCACGCGCTACCACCACTCGCGGTTGTCGAGGTACCACTCCACCGTCTTGCGCAGGCCGGTCTCGAAGGTCTCCTGGGGCACCCAGCCCAGCTCGCGCTCGATCTTGCCGGCGTCGATGGCATAGCGCCGGTCGTGACCGGGGCGGTCGGCGACGAAGGTGATTAGTTCCCGGTGAGGGGTGAGGGGTAAGCGCTTCGCTTGTGAGGGGTTATTCTCCTCACTCCTCACTCCTCTCCCCTCATCCAGCACCAGCTCGTCCAGAATCTCGCAGATCGCCTCCACCACCTCGAGGTTGGCCTTCTCGTTGTGGCCACCGATATTGTAGGTCTCCCCTACCCGACCCTCGGTGGCCACCTTGATCAGAGCACGAGCATGGTCTTCCACGTAGAGCCAGTCCCGGACCTGCTGGCCGTCGCCGTAGACCGGCAGCGGCTTGCCGGCCAGGGCGTTGAGGATCATCAGCGGAATCAGCTTCTCGGGGAACTGGTAGGGCCCGTAGTTATTGGAGCAATTGGTAAGCAGCGTGGGCAGACCGAAAGTTCGTTGCCAGGCGCGTACCAGGTAGTCGGAGCCGGCCTTGCTGGCGGAATATGGGGAGCTTGGGGCGTAGGGGGTTTCCTCGGTGAAGAGTGAGCGCCCTGCGGGCTTGTGAGCGCCCTGCGGGCTTGTAAGCGCGCTACGCGCTTGTGAGGTGTGAGGGGTGAGCGCTTCGCTGGCGAGGGGTTTCTCCTCTCCGCTTTGCCCCTCACTCCTCACACCTCTCTCCTCACATTCGCCCAGATCCCCATACACTTCATCCGTCGAGACATGATGGAAGCGGAAGCCGGCGGCCTTCTCGGGATCGCTCTCCTGCAGCGCTTTCCAGTAGCCGCGAGCGGCCTCCAGCAGCACCGAGGTGCCCACCACGTTGGTCTGGATAAACTCGGCGGGGGCGTCGATGGAGCGATCCACATGGCTCTCCGCGGCCAGGTGCATCACCACATCCGGCCGATGCTCGGCGAAGGCTCGATGCATGGCCGGCGCGTCGCAGATATCGGCGTGGATAAAGGCGTAGCGTGGACTATCGGCCACCTCCTCCAACGACTCCAGGTTGCCGGCATAGGTGAGCTTGTCGACGTTGACCACACTATGGTCGGTGTTGGCGATCAGCTCGCGCACCACCGCGGAGCCGATGAAGCCGGCGCCACCAGTGATCAGAAAGGTCTTGGGCATAGTGGTCTCAGGCTCCAGATGTAACGCTATCGCTGGTTGACTCGTCCGGCCCCGCCACCTCCGGGCTGAGAAAGGCGATCTTGCGCCCTTCTCCATCCTTGATATAGCAGCGCACCCGATAGCGCCCCGGGCCGGGAAGAGGAATCTCGCGGTGCGGCTCGGGGCCATAGCCCAGCTTCTCGATCACCTCGCCGTCGCGCAGCAGGTACCAGGCGAACTGCAGTTCCTCGGCGTGCTCGCACTCCAGGCGAACGGCCAACCGGTCCGGGCTCAGCTGGCGCTGGTTGAGCCCGCGCAGGCGCAGCTCGAGGAACTCCGCCTCCGCCACCTGCGGGCGCGGGGCGGTCTTGTACGCCGCCACCGCCAGACGATAGAAGCCCAGCAACCGCTGATGCATCTCGCGGGCGTTGAAGCACTGGCGCACCACCTGGCGGCCAAAGCGGCCCAGCCGACGGCGTTCGGCGCGGGAGCGCATCAGCCGGTCGAGATCCCGCTCCACCGAACCCTCTTTGTAGCCTGCCTGTTTCTCACCCACGCCGCCGAAGTTGGTAAATACCGCCTGCTGCCAGTTCTCGCCGTCCACCAGGCCGTTGTAGCCCTTGCTGCCCAGGGCGATGGCCGGCACGCCGCAGCTCATCGCCTCCAGGGTACAGCGCCCCGGGGCAATGACCGCCGCGCTGCGGCAGTAGGCGTCGCGCAGCACCTCGCCCTGCAGCCAGCCGGTATAGCTCACGCTGTTCTCGCCGCGCAGCGCCTCCACCCGCTCGGCAAAGGCCTCCCACAGCTTGCCCTGGCCCACCACCTGCCAGTGGATGCGCCCGGGGTAGCGCTCGGCGGCATGTGCCACCGCCTGGTAGAAGATATCCAGGATAAAGGCCTTGTCCAGGTCCAGCCGGGTCACCAGCGATACCACCACCCGCCCCTCGGCCTCTTCAGGCGGCGCCACCTTCACCGCCTTGAACAGCCGCGCATCCGGCGTGTTGGGCACCACCTGAAGCTTCTCCGGTTGGCCCACCTCCCCCTCGGTCAGCAGGTAGTGGCGAATCCCCTCGGAGACCGTGAACACCGCATCCAGCTGCGCGATGGTCCGGGGCAGCGAATCCAGGTACTTGCCGTGCATGGTCACCACGCAAGGCAGCCCCAGCACCCGGGCGGCGATCATCCCCAACCGACGGGCCATGAACGGATGCGCATGCACCAGATCGATGGGCGCACGCTCATGCAGCGCACGGATTTTCGCCATCGCCGCGGCGAAGGAGCCCTCCGCGTAGTCGGTCGCGATCACCCCCGCCCCGTGCTCGCGCATCTGCTCGGCGAAGGGCCCCGGGCGACACACCACCGTGACCCGGTGCCGCCGCACCAGCATGAACAGCACGGTGGCCCGCACATTCTCGTGCAGGCCACCCTGGGGAGCATTGAAGAAGACCGGAATCAGCAGGTGCACGCAATGTCCTTATCCAGCGGGTGATAGCAGGAGCGCAGCTTGCCGTGGGAGCGCAGCTTGCTGCGCGAAGGCGGTGTTGCCCAAGCCTTGAGTGGCCCCACCATTCGCGAACTGAAGTTCGCTCCCACTACTTTCCTCCCGCAACACTGGCACTGCCGTTATCAACGACGTAAAGCTCACTGGCTATGGTCAGGCACCAACAAGAATCTCTTTAACTTCTTTGAGTTTTTTAAGCTCATTTGAATCAACTTCCCGCTCCTGGAATATATCAATGCAGGCTTTATTTATAGCCACATCTACATAACCAAAAGGGTCACGCCTGTAATCTGGATCACCAGACAGCAATGCAACATAAATATTTCCTACAACTGAAGCCTCACGTGGGCTCAAGCCTTCATTATCGCCAAACATGCTGAACTTTGGAGCGCTATCCAAGAAGTACTTTTTAGGCTTGCTTTCAAGCCCCCTCACGCAACGCTCAATATTTTCATCAATAGAGCTATTGTAATCAACCACCTCCTGTATCTTCACACTCTCTTCTTCAATCTTTTTATCCAAGATTTCGATAAACTGATCTGTTGCACAAACATGCCGGACAAACCTTAACCTATCCTCATCTTTAGCTGCAACATAGTAGGGCTTAAACCCATAAAAACCAAGATGTTCAAAGCTACGTGTCGGGCAACCATCGCTGTTCTCAACCCCCTCGAATCTCACCAAAAGCTCCGAGGTATCTTCTGAAAAATCATCGTGAACATAGCGAGAAAAATGCGAACTTTTAAGTTTCATGCCGCCACTCAAAAAAAGCTCAACAACTTTCATGTCGTGATTATAGATAGACTCGTAAAAATTATCGAAGCTCCAGGAAACCCCCATATTAGCTAGCTCCTTCCTTGGATCAGAGCTCACCTCCTTTTTTACATTTACTATATTCTTCGATATGATAGCAACACCCGAGTCTATACTTTCCAACCGTTCATTAACAAGCCCAAGTGATTGCTGAAGATTATTTACCACTGTAAAGCTTGAGGCAAGCACACCCTTATCTTCTGCCTCAACATCTTGGACTTGATAGAAATAGACGACACATGAAAGCACCAGCACGCCACTAAAGAAATAAAGACCAGCCACCCAGTCCTCGTGCCAGCTCGCAGCCTTTTTCTTGATAATCCAAAGGACGGCAACAGCCATCAGTGAGATAATGATGGCATATGCTGAAAACACTGCCAATGGTTGTAAAAGATCAATAACTGTCACGGCCATGCCGGCCAGCGTCAGTGATTTCCCTGCGCTCTTGATATTTAATTTTTTTACGTTCAACTTTCTTCCCCTTTTCTTATACACTTCGAGCACCATACTAGGTGCTCCATTCTTACCCCTGATGGGGACACAAAAAAGCTCAATGCACTTTGGCGAGATCTCACCCTATAGGAACTCGCTTGCCGAGCGAAGGCACCATCAAGCACACCGACAATGCCCCCCTCATCGGCAATGTCCACACCCGCACTACCACCTTCCACTGCTGCACAGCGGTTCACTCGCTGAAGCGTGCCGCTAGAACAAACCCGGCCCAACCGTGCTACTCCACCGTCACGCTCTTGGCGAGATTCCTCGGCTTGTCCACATCGGTGCCCTTCACCAGCGCCACGTGATAGGCCAGCAGCTGCTGGGCCACCACGTGCAGCACCGGGCTGAGCAGGCCGTAGTGTTCCGGCATGGTGAGCACATTGATGCCGTCGCTTGCCTCCACCCGGCTGCAGCCGTCGGCGAAGACGTAGAGCTCGCCGCCCCGGGCGCTGACCTCCTGCATGTTGGCCTTGAGCTTCGCCAGCAACTCGTCGTTGGGGGCGATCACCACCACCGGCATCTCGGCATCCACCAGGGCCAGGGGGCCATGCTTGAGCTCCCCCGCCGGGTAGGCCTCGGCGTGGATATAGGAAATCTCCTTGAGCTTGAGCGCCCCCTCCAGGGCAATGGGGTAGTGGTGCCCACGACCCAGGAAGAGCGCGTGCTGCTTGTCCGCGAAGCCCAGGCCTCGATCTTGGGCTCCAGGGCCAGCACCTTCTCCACCGCCACCGGCAGGTGGCGCAGCTCGGCGAGGAAGGCCTGCTCCGGCGAGTCGTCCAGTCCATCATTGGCACTATCATCCGCCAGGCGCCCCCTGGCCTTGGCCAGCAGCAGGGTGAGCAGGAAGAGCACGGCCAGCTGGGTGGTAAAGGCCTTGGTGGAGGCCACGCCGATCTCCGGGCCTGCCTGGGTGATAAAGCGCAGCGCCGTCTCGCGCACGATGGCGGACTCCGGCACGTTGCAGATGGCCAGGGTGTGGGGGTGGCCCATGCCCTTGGCGTGGTGCAGCGCGGCCAGGGTATCGGCGGTTTCCCCGGACTGCGAAATCACCACCACCAGCTGCCGATGAGGGTTGGCCACGGATTGGCGGTAGCGGTACTCGCTGGCGATCTCGACGTTACAGGGCAGGCCCGCCAGCTGCTCGATCCAGTAGCGGGCGGTCATCCCCGCATAGCTGGAGGTGCCGCAGGCCAAGATCAGCACGGAATCCACCTCGGCGACAATGGCCTCAGCCTCGGCGCCGAAGATGCCCGGCTGCAGGCGCCCTGCCCCGCCCAGCATCTCCAAGGTATTGCCCAGGGCCTGGGGCTGCTCGAAGATCTCCTTCTGCATGTAGTGGCGATACTCACCCAGCTCCACCGCGTCCGCCGAAAGGCTGGAGGTGACCACCTCGCGGGTGACCGGTTGGCCCTTGCCGTCGACCAGCTCGATGGCCTCCCGGGTCAGGCGGCCCACGTGGCCGTTTTCCAGGTAGATCATCTTCCGGGTGGCCGAAAGCAGCGCCGAGGCATCCGAGGCGGCATAGTGGCCCTGCTCGCCCACGCCCAGCATCAGCGGCGAGCCCTCCCGAGCCACGATCAGGCAGTCCGGTTCTTCTTCCCGCACCACCGCCAGGGCGTAGGCGCCCTCCAGGTGCGCCACGGCACAGCGCACCGCGGCGAAGAGATCCCCCGCCGCCTCACCGATCTGGCCTTTCAGACACGCCTGCACCAGGTGGGCGATGGTCTCGGTATCGGTATCCGAAGTGAACTCATAGCCCAGGCCCTGCAGCTGCTGTTTCAGCTCGGCGTAGTTCTCGATGATGCCGTTATGCACCACGGCCACGCCCCCGGAGACATGGGGGTGCGCATTGCGCTCCGCCGGCACGCCGTGGGTGGCCCAACGGGTATGGGCGATGCCCACCCGGCCCGCCACGCCCTGCTCCGCCACCCGAACCTCCAGCTCGGAAACGCGGCCCTTGGCGCGGGCACGCCGCAACGCACCGGAATCATCCAGCAAGGCCAGCCCCGCCGAGTCATAGCCGCGGTATTCCAAGGTTCTCAGGCCCGTGATAAGAAAGGGAGTACATTCCGTTGCGCTCACGGCGCCGACAATTCCGCACATGGTGGTTCCAGTAGAGTGGTGATTGGTAGAGGAAGATCTACTAAATTCCCATCAAAAAATTATTCAAAGGCACTAAAAACAGCCAGACCAGCAGAAAAACATGTTAAAAAGCTTAAAAAATACCGAGAGAAAAGCTTGCAATTTTTTAAATAAATAAGGTAATCCCCCGGCTTTGCCGGGGGACTACCCGAGGTTTGACCGTGTGATGCGGTCACAGGGAGCCTCCAATCTCGGCCAAGAGATAGGATGTTCCCAATGAGAGAGTACCAGAGTCTTTCCCATACGACATGGAATTGCAGGTATCATGTTGTTTTATACCTAAAAAGCGTAAGAAAATGATTTTCGGAAGGATACGCAAGCACCTTGGTGAGGTGTTCCATGAGCTGGCACGGCAGAAGCCCGCCTCTTTCATCAGGCCCTTTGCTGAGCGGCACTTCCGGCATCTCAGCAACGCTCAGCCAGTTCCTCCACCATCTCGCTACCGAGCAGCGAGATTCTGATAGTGCGAGGCTTTTGAATCCCTGA
>NZ_JAKVPY010000021.1:0-78374 GCF_022487945.1 Halomonas flagellata | reverse complement strand
ATCGCGGCGTGGTCTCGCTGCCCTTCGACACCAGCGAGATGGTGCCCACCGAGGTCAACGACCGGGCGCTGGCGCTGCTGGTGGAAAAAGGCATTGCCGAACCCGGCGATCATGTCATCCTGACCCGGGGCGACCACATGAACGCCCATGGTGGTACCAACACCCTGAAGATCCTCGAGGTGGGAGACCATGACTGAGCCACGCCCACGGCGCAGCGTGCGCCGTACCCTGCCGGAGCGCAAGCGCATCGCGCTGATCGCCCACGACGGCAAGAAAGCGGAGTTGCTGGAGTGGGCCGCACGCTGGCGCGAGACCCTGACCGATCACGAGCTGATCGGCACCGGCACCACCGCCCGGCGCGTCGCGGACACCCTGGAGCTACCGGTGACCGGGCTGATGAGCGGCCCGCTGGGCGGCGACCAGCAGATCGGCGCCCTGATCACCGAGCAGCAGCTCGACCTGCTGATCTTCTTCTGGGACCCCTTCGCCCCCCAGCCCCATGACCCCGACGTCAAGGCACTGCTGCGCCTGGCCGCCCTGTGGAACATCCCGGTGGCGTGCAACGCGGCCAGCGCCGACTTCCTGATCAGCTCGCCCTGGCTCACCCAGGCCTACGAGATGGCCATCCCCGATGCCGGGGCCTGGGTCGCCAGCCGCGCCGGCGAGTGACACCCTTATTACGACAACGCATCAACGCCACGATATGTGAGGCCACCATGTTCCAGCTCACCCGCAGCGTCACCTGGCAGGCCCTGAAGGACCTGCACGAGCAGACCGCCAACGACCGTATCCGCGACTACTTCACCGCCGACCCGCAGCGCTTCGAGAAGATGAGCCTGCGCGTCGGTGGCCTGTTCCTCGACTATTCCAAGCACGCCATCTCGGGCGCCGTGCTCGACAAGCTGCTCGAACTGGCCGACCACTCGGCGCTGGTGCAGCGCCGCGCCCAGATGTTCTCCGGCGACATCATCAACGTCACCGAGAATCGCCCGGTACTGCACACCGCCCTGCGCAACATCGGCGAGGGCCCGCTGATGGTCGACGGCCAGGACGTGATGCCGGAGATCCAGCGCACCCGCGAGCAGATCCGCGCCTTCTCCGAGGCCGTGCGCAGCGGCGAGTGGAAGGGCTACAGCGGCGAGCGCATCAAGGACGTGGTCAACATCGGCATCGGTGGCTCCGACCTGGGCCCCAACATGGCCAGCCGGGCGCTGCTCAAGTACCGCCACCCGGAGCTCAACTTCCACTTCGTCTCCAATGTCGACGGCGCCCATATCCAGAAGGTGCTCAAGCGCCTCGACCCGGCCACGACCCTGTTCATCGTCTCCACCAAGACCTTCTCCACCCAGGAGACGCTGCTCAACGCCAAGACCGCACGCCGCTGGTTCCTCGACAATGCCGGCGAGGACGCCGACGTCGGCGCCCACTTCATCGCCGCCTCCACCAACCGCCAGGCGGCCATGGAATTCGGCATCCGCGAGGAGAACGTCTTCGAGTTCTGGGCCTGGGTCGGCGGGCGCTACTCCATGTGGTCCTCCATCGGCCTGCCCATCGCGCTCTCCATCGGCTTCGACGGCTTCATGGAGATGCTCGAGGGCGCCTACGAGATGGACCAGCACTTCCTCTCCGCCCCCTTCCGCGAGAACATGCCGGTGCTGATGGCGCTGATCGGCATCTGGTACATCAACTTCGTCGGCGCCGAGACCCAGGCCATCGTGCCCTACGACCAGGCGCTGCATCAGCTGCCCTCCTTCCTCCAGCAGCTCGACATGGAGTCCAACGGCAAGTCGGTGGACATCTTCGGCCACCCGGTGGACTACAAGACCGGCCCCATCGTCTGGGGGCAGACCGGCTCCAACGGCCAGCACGCCTTCTTCCAGCTGCTGCACCAGGGCACCCGCTACGTGCCCATCGACTTCATCGCCTCGCTGAAGCCCGAACCGGGGGTGGAAGACCATCACTTCGCGCTGCTCACCAATATGCTCGCCCAGGCCAACGCCTTCATGGAGGGCAGCCAGAGCGGCAGCCGGCTCGACCCCTACAGCTGCCCCGGCAACCGTCCCTCCAGCGTGCTGCTGCTCGACGAGCTGACACCGAAGAACCTCGGCGCCCTGATCGCGCTCTACGAGCACAAGGTGTTCGTCCAGGGGGTGATCTGGAACATCAACTCCTTCGACCAGTGGGGCGTGCAGCTCGGCAAGCGCATCGCCGGCGAGATCAGCGAGCGGATCGACGAGCACAGCCAGGACTTCGATGCCTCGACCCAGGGGCTGCTGGCCCTGGTGCGGGGGCATTTCCAGGAAGAGAGGCTCGGGCATGGCGGCGCCGCACTCGAGCCGGCTGCGACCGCCACGGCGAGCGGGGGCAAGGCCGGCAAGCGAGGCCGGAAAGGCTGAGCCGTCGCCGGTAGGCGAGCCGCGGCGTCAGGCCCGCGCCGCGGCCCGCCTACCGGCACGGTGGCCCGACCAGGCCCCCGCCAGCCAGAGCACCACGCTGAGCAGCACATAGGCGAGCGCCAGGCTCGCCCTGCCCTGCTCGAGCAGCCGGAGCGTCTCGAGCCCGAACAGCGAAAAGGTGGTGAAGCCGCCGCAGAAGCCGGCCACCAGGAAGGGTTGCCAGCGCGCCACCCGCCCGGTGGTGCGCCGCGCGCCGTAGGCGGCGAAGGCGGCGATCAGCCAGGAGCCGAGGGCATTCACCGCCAGGGTCGCCCAGGGAAAGGCGGGGCCGACGATGCCCGGCATCGCCAGCGAGACCAGGTAGCGCAGCGAGGTCCCGAGCGCACTGCCGACCCCCACCGCGGCGTAGGCGCGCCAGGCGATCATGCCGGGCCTCCCGCCAGCCACCAGCCGAGCACGAGCGCCAACAGGCCCACTACGAGCGTCACCAGCAGATTGGCCAGGGCGGCATGGGTACGCCCCTGCTGCCACAGCGTCAGGGTCTGCAGGCTGAGCGACGACACCGTGGTATAGCCCCCGAGCAGACCGATCGCCAGCAGCTGCCACACCGGCCCGGCGCCGCCGGGTGCCGACGGCCCCAGCACGCCCGCCAGCAGCCCCATCAGCAGCGCACCACTGAGATTGACCGCCAGGGTTCCCCAGGGAAAGGCCGCCCCCAGACGGCGAGCCACCAGGTTGGAGAGGGCCAGGCGCCCCATGCCGCCCAAGGCGCCGCCACCCGCCACCAGCAGCAAGCCCGTCAGGCCGATCGTCATGCGTGCCTCCCTGCCCCGACACCCGCCAATAAAAAAGACCACCCCCAGTGGGTGGCCCAAGTGTATCGCATGCTTACCTGGCAGGGGTCGTACGAATCAACGACCGCCCTACGATAATCGCACAACTTTCTGTTAGTGTACAAATATCGTACATGGTTGTGCCGTGTCAGGCGTCGCCCTTGCCGTCGGTCGTGATCATCGTCCAAAGTCCGTATCATACTGGTTTGCGACCACAAACCAACGACGACACCCCCCGGCAACCCGCCCAGGACCGCCACCCCCTGATGTCGCCATCGCCACCACGCCCAGAAACGGAGGTCACAGCGTGAATCCCATGCGAGCCCTATCCTTGACCCTCGGCTGGCTACTGATCGCCCTGGTGGCGTTCGCCGCCCCCGCCCAGGCCCAGCCGGCCGAGGGCAGCGGCGACCCGGCCGCCTACGCCACCCTGGCCGAGCTGCTCGAGGACGAGCAGTCCCGCCAGCAACTGATCGACCGGCTGCGCGACCTGGCCGACGACGGCCCAGCGCCCCGCCCCGAGACAGCAACGCCGCCTTCCGCCACGCCCGACGCGGAGCCTTCCCTGCCGCGCCAGCTGGCCGAGGCCACCAGCCGCATCGTCAGCGATGTCGGCGACCAGGTCGACAACCTGATCGGCGTGGTCGGGGCCCTCTTCACCGGTGGGCTCAGCGGCGAGGGCAGCGCCTTCGACACGGCGGCCTTCTCCAGCGCGGCCATCAACCTGGGCCTGGTGATCCTGGCGACCTTCGCGCTATTCGTCGGCTTCCGGCGCCTGGCCAGGCCACTGTTCACCGGCATCAGCCAGTGGTCGCTCAACGGCGCCGGCCTGACCCCGGTGCTGCGCCTGGTGCTCAGCGTGGCCCTGGCCGCCCTGGTGGACGTGCTGGTGGTGGCGCTGGCCTATGTCGGCGGCAACCTGATCGCCACCTTCGCCATCGGCGAGACCGGTGAACTCTCCACCCGCGCCTCGCTGTTCCTCAACGCCTTCCTGGTCATCGAGCTGCTCAAGGCCGCGGTGCGCATGCTCTTCTCGTCGCGCTACGAGGGGCTGCGGCTGCTGCCGATCACCGCCCACGAGGCCGCCTACTGGAACCGCTGGATCGCCCGGCTGATCGGCCTGGTCGGCTACGGCCTGATGGTGGTGGTACCGCTGGTCAACGTCTATCTCGCACCCGCCCTGGGCCAGGGCCTCGGCACCCTGATCATGTTCGGCGCCTTCCTCTATGCCGTGGCGGTCGTGCTCAAGAACCGCCGGCGCCTGCGCGACGCCATCAATGTCAAGGCGAACCAGGCGACCCTGGCCGCCAGCCGGGTCTCGCTGCAGCTGTTCGCCCGCACCTGGCACCTGTTCGCCCTGGCCTACTTCCTGATGGTACTGGTGCTGACCCTCACTCGGCCCGCCGACGCCCTGCCCTTCGTGCTCTTCGCCACCCTCAAGACCCTGGCCGCGGTGGTGGTCGGCATGCTGCTCTCGAGCCTGCTGAGCCAGACCATCGGCCGACGCATCACCCTCTCCGAGGACCTGCGCCGCAAGCTGCCGCTGCTCGAGCCTCGCCTCAACAGCTACGTGCCCAATGCCCTGCGGGTGATCCGCACGATCATCCTGATCGTGGTGGTCATGCTGGTACTCAATGCCTGGGGCGCCTTCGACCTGGCGGCCTGGTACGCCTCCGAGGCCGGTCGTGGCCTGGTCGGCAAGCTGGTCAGCGTGGCGGTGATCCTGGCAATCGCCGTGGCCGCCTGGCTCGGCCTGGCCAGCCTGATCGAGCACAAGCTCAACCCCGAGACCGGTGGCGGCGTGCCTTCGGCCCGCGCCCAGACCCTGCTGGCCCTCTTCCGCAACGCCCTGGCGATCACCATCATCACCATGACGGCGATGATCGTGCTGGCCGAGATCGGCATCAACATCGGGCCGCTGATCGCCGGTGCCGGCGTGCTCGGCCTGGCCATCGGCTTCGGCGCCCAGAAGCTGGTGCAGGACATCATCACCGGCATCTTCATCCAGGTGGAGAACGCCATGAACACCGGCGACGTGGTCACGGTGGGCGGCATCACCGGCACCGCCGAGCGCCTCAGCATCCGCTCGGTGGGCATCCGCGACCTCAACGGCACCTACCACATCGTGCCCTTCTCCAGCGTCGACACGGTCTCCAACTACATGCGCGACTTCGCCTACCATGTCGGCGAGTACGGCATCGCTTACCGCGAGAGCATCGACGACGCCATCGTGGCACTGCGCGAGGCCTTCGACGAGCTGGTGGCCGACGACGACCACAAGATGAACATCCTCGCCCCGCTGGAGGTCGCCGGTGTCGTCGCCCTGGCCGACAGCTCGGTGAACATCCGCGTGCGCATCAAGACCACGCCGGGCACCCAGTGGGCCACCGGCCGCGCCTTCAACCGCCTGGTCAAGCTGCACTTCGACGCCAAGGGCATCGAGATCCCCTTCCCCCACACCACCCTCTACTTCGGCGTGGGCAAGGAGGCCGAGGCGCCCCCGGCCAACCTGCGCGTCATGCAGCAGCCCTTCGACATCGACGGGCGCCCGGGCGGCCAGCCCCGCTCCGGCGAGAGCAGCCGCGAGTCGGAGGACGACCCGCGCGCCAAGCCCAACCCCGAGTTCACGGGGGACTTCGACGAGGACTGATGCCAGGAGCCTCACCAACGACAGCGGGGCTGCCGTCTGGCAGCCCCGCTGTCGTTGCGGACCGGACGCTCCGGCGTCGTCAATGCGTGGTCACCAGCATCACCACGCTGAGCGCCGCCGAGACCCACATGGCCGGCCTGATCTCCTGGAAGCGGCCGGTACCGAGCTTGATCACCACGAAACTGAGGAAGCCGAAGGCGATCCCCAGGGTGATCGAGTAGGTCAGCGGCATCAGGATGATCGCCAGGAAGGCGGGGAAGGCCTCGTCGGCCCGGGCCCAGTCGATCTTCGCCACCGGGGCCAGCATGAACAGCCCCACCAGCACCAGGGCCGGGGCCGTGGCGATGCCCGGCACCAGCGACAGCAGCGGCGAGAGGAACAGGAAGGGCAGGAAGAGCAGCGCGATGGTGACCGCCACCAGGCCGGTGCGCCCGCCCTGGGCGACGCCGGCACCGGACTCGATGAAGGTCTGGGCGGCACTGGTGCCGAGCGGCGCGGCGATCATCGAGGCGAAGGCATCCACGGTCATGGAGCGCTTGAGGTTGCGCGGGTTGCCGTCCTCGTCCTTGAGGTCCGCCGACTCGGAGAGCGCCATGAAGCAGGAGAGCGCATCGAAGAAGTTGGTGAACAGCATCACGAAGATGAACGGCAGGTAGGCCACCTTCAGCGCCCCCCAGATGTCCACCTGCATCACCGCGCTGAAGTCGGGCCAGGCGGCCAGGCCGCTCCACTGCACCATCTCCTCCTCGCCCCACAGCCGCCCCATGGGCGCGGCCAGCAGGGTGGTCAGGGCGATGCCCAGGATCAGCGCGCCGTTGAAGCGCAGCACCACCATGATCGCCGTGGCCATCAGGCCCGCGAAGAAGACCAGCAGGCTGGCATCGAAGCTGCCCAGGGTCACCAGGGTCGCGTCACTGCCGACGATGAAGCCGGCATTCTTGAAGCCGATGAAGGTGATGAACAGGCCGATGCCGCAGGTGATGGCATAGCGCAGCGAGGCCGGGATCGCCTCGATGATCGCCTTGCGCACGTTGAACATGGCCAGGGTGGCGAACAGCACACCCGACCAGAACACGCAGCCCAGCGCCACCTCCCAGGACAGGCCGGCCCCCAGCACCAGGGTGTAGGTGAACAGGGCATTCATGCCCATGCCCGGCGCCACCAGGATGGGGTTGCGGGCATAGAGCCCCATGGCCAGGCTGCTCATGAAGCTGATCAGCACGGTGGCCGAGAGTGCCGCGGAGAAGGGGATGCCGGCGTCGCTGAGAATCGCCGGATTGACCACGATGATATACATCGAGGCCAGGAAAGTGGCGACACCGGCGAGCACTTCGGTACGCAAGGTAGAGCCTCGGCGGCGCACGCCGAAGTAGCGTCCGATCCAGTGCTCCTCGCCGCCTCCAGTGTAACGTTCTGACGGGACTGTTGAAGTCTGTTCCATGGTAGGGCCCATTGTTGTTGTCGAATCGCGTTGTCGAAAGCCGTGAGGGCAGCATCACCAGGCGATGGCCCTTCGGGTCACGACCCTAGGGTAGGCAATTCCTGACCAATTGGACAACTCCCGGAGTACGACATTGGTATACAAAAAGATATAATGACTGGATACCGGGCACCCTGACAGCAAAAAGGGCGCCGATAAGGCGCCCCGGAAAAGAGGGATCACTGCCAGGTGGGCGCGACGGGCACCCGGGTCAGGCCTTGCCGTCGCCCGCCTTCGCCTTGCCCCGAGACTTGCCGCCGCTCGCGCCCGGCCCGCCCACTTCGCTGGGCTGGGGCAGCGAGGGCAGCGATTTGTCGAGCAACTCGACGCTCTGGCGGTAGTAGAGCTGGCTCTTGTTATGCTCGCCGAGGTTGGCGTAGAGCCTTGCCAGCTCGGCGCAGACCACGCCGCTGGGACGCTGGCGCTGACTCGCCTCGAAGTACTCCTGGGCCTTGGCCCAGTAGGCGTTGCGCAGCGACAGCCGCCCCAGGGTGAGCAGCAGGTCCGGATCGTTGGGCCGCTCCTGAAGCCATTTCTCGGCGTAGACCAGCTGACGTGCCGCATCCACGTTGAGCAGGCCGTAGCGCAGCACCAGGCGGCTGTCCCAGTGCTCCTTGAGGGAGTGACGCAGCAGCCGTTCGGCGATGGGCTCCTGGTTGCCGCGCACCAGCGCCTCGGCGTAGAGCACGATCAGCTCGATGTGGCCGCGCAGGTGATCGGGCATGTCGGCCCAGAGGTTGCGCACCCGCTCGATGTCGCCGCCCTCGCGCGCCTCACGGATGATCAGCTCGCGGTAGGCGCGCTGCTCGAGCTCCTCGCGCTCCTCGCGGGAGATCAGGTGCTGGGCACCGAGACGGGGCATCAGGCGGCGCAGCCCGTCCCAGTCGCTGACGCTGAGATAGGCCTGCTTGAGCTGCTTGAGCACCTGGGGATGGTTGGGCAGCTGGCGATCGAGGCGGGTGAGAATCGCCAGCGCCTCCTCGTACTGCTGGCGGTCGAGCATCAGCTGGGCCTGCATCATGCCCACCGCCGTGTCGGCCCCCTCGGTGCTCAGGTGGGCCCGCTTGAGCAGGGTGTCGGCCTGGTCATAGTGCCCCTGGTAATGGGCGGCCAGGGCCGCCGAGAGATAGTTGACCAGTGGCGTGCTGGAGTCGTCGGCGGCCTTGACCAGCGACCTCTCGGCGCGCTTCCAGCGCCCCTCGGCCAGCGCCACCAGGCCGCGCACGGTACGCTTCATGGCATTGCGGTTGCGGGTACGGCTGTTCCACACCTTGAAGCGGCTCATCGGCCGGCTCAGGCGCATCAGCACTCGCAGGCCGAAGTGCAGCACCACGAAGGCCGCCAGCAGGATGACCAGGCCGAACCAGAAGGAGGTCTGGAAGGAGGTGTCACCCACCCGCACCAGCCAGTAGCCCGGCACCGACATCATCAGCTGGCCGAACAGCGCACCGAGCGCCAGGCCCAGGACGACGATCAGGATCAGCTTTCTCATGCGTCATCTCCCCGGGCACCGTTGCCCTGGCTGGCGCTGCGCGACTCGAAGCGGCGCTCGATGAAGCCGGCCAGGGCCTGCTGGGAACCGCTGATGTCGGGGAGTTCGGGACGGATCGCCTCACCCTTGAGCGCCTCGAGGCGCGTGACCACCGAGCGCACGCCGTTGGCGTCGGTGTCGTAGTAGCCGTTGATCAGCGTCAGTGCCTTGTCGAGGCTGGCCTCATAGAGCGCCTGCTCCTCCTTGAGCAGTGCCAGCTGGGCCTGCTCCAGCACCAGGCGCACGCTCTGGCGCAGGTAGGACTCCTGCTCCGGGGTGATCAGGGCCTCGAGGGCCTCGTCGTGATGGCGAACGGTGACCAGGTCCTTGAGCTCCTGGCCGAAGCGCGACAGCTGCTGTTGCCAGCCGCCGCTGGGGGCCTGCTCGAGGCTCGAGCCGGCGACCTGTTCCTCGATGTCCTGGCCCAGCGGCTGGCGGGCGATCTGCGTCTGCTGGGCGTTCAGCGCCAGCCACAGGCCGGTGCGATCGACCCGCGGCACCGCGTCCAGGGCGGCCAGCTCGGCGGCGATCTCGCGGCGCACCGGCACCAGGGCCGGGTTGTCGGCCTCGCGCAGGCGGTCGTCGGCGGTGCGCAGCAGGGCGGCGGCGCCCTGGACATCGCGCTCCAGCTGCAGGCGCTGGTTGGCCAGGCGCAGCAGGTAGGCGGCCTCGGCGTGCAGCCAGTCGCGCTCGTCGGTCTCCTGCTCGCTGGCGAGTTCGGCGAGCACCCGATCCAGGGTATCGTCCACCTCGCTGCGATAGCCGGCGAACTCGCTCTGCAGCTCACCGATGGCGCTCTCCAGGGCCGCGTCACGCTCGCTCTCGCCCGCGTCGAGACGGCTCTCCAGTTCGGCCAGGGCGGTCTGGCTCGCCGACTGCGACTCCAGCTCGGCCAGCCGCTGGCGCTGGGCATCGAGCTGCTGCCAGCCCAACCAGCCGAGCAGCGCCACGCCAACCGCCAGCACGATCACCAGCACCAGGGCCAGCAGGCCGGCCTTGCCGCTCCCCTTGCCGTTACCCGAGCCACCGGTGGCCGAGGCGGCCCTGGCACCGCCACCCGCCCCGCCGCCGGGTTTCGGCGCCTCCTTGCCGGTACCCGCCCCGGCCGCCTTGCCGGCGGGCCCGGCCGTCGTCGACGGCTCGCGCTTGCCGGCGTCCCCGGTGCCGGATGAGGGGCCCGAGGCGGCAGCCGCCGATCCGGACGTCGTCGCCCCTCCGGCGGCACTCTCCGCCCTGGATGGCGTGGCGCTGTCGGCGGCCGCCGAGGAAGATGAGCCCCCGGCGGCAGTGGCCGCCGGCTGCCCGCCCTTGCCACGGCGGCGCGAGCGCCCCTTCCCCGATGTGTCGGTCTGGTTGCCCGGGGTCGTCGATTTCGCGCCGCCCTGGGCTGCGCCGGACGGTTTCTGCGGTTCGTCCTGGTCGTTTGATTGCTTGCTCATCTGTCGCTAGCCCTTTTCGAGATCGTCTTGATCGACATCGGCATCCTCCGGGTCGCAGGCGTCGGCCACCGCCGCCGCGAGGGCGTCCGGCGTGGCACCGGCCGCCACGACGGGGGCACGAAACCCCAGTGTGCCGGCCAGTGTAGCCAACCTGGCGCTGGAAACGATTAGCGGTTGGTTCAAAGCGGCGTCACCGCACCATCTTGCCAGATGTTCGAGGATTTCTCCGCTACTGACCACCAGTGCCCGGTAATCGCCCCGGGCCAATCGCTGCCGCATGCCGGGCGAGGGGTCGAGCGGCAGGCGGCGGTAGACCGCCAGGCGGGTCACCCGGGCACCGCGGGACGCCAGGGTATCGGCGAGCAGGGCCCGCCCGCCCTCGCCGGCCACCAGCAGCACGCGCTGGTCGTGGAGCGACGCCAGCGAGGCCAGGCGCAGCAGCGCCTCGCTGGTGTCCTCGCCGGCCTCCGGCGGTGGCAGGCGGACCCGCACGCCGAGTCGTTGGTGAAGGGTGGCGGCGGTGGCGGCACCCACCGCGTAGAAGGCCAGGCCCACCGGCAGCTGCGGCCAGTAGCGGTCGAGCGCCTCGGCCAGGCACTCGGCGGCGAAGGGGCTCACCACCACCACCTTGTGGAAATGATCGATGTCCAGCCAGGCCGTGCGCATCGCCGGGGTCTCGGGGAGCGGCTCCAGGCGCATGGCCTCGAGCCGCGCCACCGGCAACCCGGTGGCCGCGACGGCCGCCGCCAGCACCTCGCCCCGGGCACCGGGGCGACTGATCAGAACCGGCCGGGCCGACATCAACCGGCGCCGTAGACCTCGGCGAGAATCTCGCCGGCGCCCTGGTCGAGCAGTTCCTCGGCGACCCGGATGCCCAGGGCCTCGGGCTCGTGGAGCGAGCCGCGCCCCTCGGCACGCAGCACCCGGGTGCCGTCGGGGGTACCCACCAGGGCGCGCAGCCAGAGGGTCTGGCCGTCATCCTCGAAGATGGCATGGCCGGCGATGGGAACCTGGCAGCCCCCCTCCAGGCGGGTGTTCATGGCCCGCTCGGCACGCACCCGGGTCGCGGTGGCCGGGTCGTCCAGCGGGGCCAGCAGCGCGATCAGCTCGGCGTCGTGCATGCGGCACTCGATGCCCAGCGCGCCCTGACCGCAGGCCGGCAGGCAGACCTCCGGCGGCAGTTCCATGGCGATGCGGTCACCCAGCCCCAGGCGCCGCAGGCCGGAGGTGGCCAGCAGGATGGCGTCGAACTCGCCGGCATCGAGCTTGCCCAGCCGCGTCTGGACGTTGCCGCGCAGGTTGAGGATCTCGAGGTCGGGGCGCGCCTCGCGCATCTGCAGGCCGCGGCGCAGGCTGGAGGTGCCGATGCGCGCGCCCTCGGGCAACTCGTCGAGGGTGGCATAGTGGTTGGAGACGAAGGCGTCGGTGGGCTCGGCGCCCTCGAGAATCACCGACAGGCCGAGCCCCTCGGGAAAGTGCATCGGCACATCCTTCATGGAGTGCACGGCGATGTCGGCGCGGCCATCGAGCATGGCCTCCTCGAGCTCCTTCACGAACAGCCCCTTGCCGCCAACCTTGGCCAGGGGGGTGTCGAGGATCTTGTCGCCGCGGGTGGCCATGGCCACCAGTTCCACCTTCAGGCCGGGGTGAGCCGCCATCAGGCGGTCACGGACATGTTCGGCCTGCCACATGGCCAGTTGACTCTTGCGGGTGGCGATACGCAGCGTGGTGATGGCGTGCACGAAATTCTCCCTGTACCGGGTCCTGACGGGTGGCCCTGCTCGGCAGGGGGCCCGCCCTGGCGGCCGGCGGCAATGAACATGGACTGCCCTCATCATAAAGCACCCGGCGGGGCAGGAAAAATCGTGACCGATCGCCACACCCCGGTGGGGCGCGCCCCTCGCCAGCCCCCTCGACTCTGGTACACTTCTGCCATGTCCCGGCGGTGCGCTCACGGCGGCGCTGCGACCGGCACCTCACCCACCGCACAGTCATGCAGGATGCCCAGCCCGATGAGCCCAAGTCCGACGAGCAATAGCACCAACCAGTCCTGGGGCGGCCGCTTCAACGAGCCCACCGATGCCTTCGTCGAGCGTTTCACCGCCTCGGTCGGCTTCGACCGGCGCCTCGCCCTCCACGACATCCAGGGCTCCGTCGCCCATGCCACCATGCTGGCCCGGGTGGGCGTGCTCACCGACGCGGAGCGTGACGCCATCGTTGCCGGGCTCGGCGAGATCCGCGCCGAGATCGAGGCCGGCACCTTCGAGTGGTCCGTGCAGCTGGAAGACGTGCACATGAACATCGAGGCGCGGCTCACCGAGAAGATCGGCATCACCGGCAAGAAGCTGCACACCGGGCGTTCGCGCAACGACCAGGTGGCTACCGACATCCGCCTCTTCCTGCGCGACGAGATCGACCTGGTCGCCGCCGAGCTGACGCGGCTGCGCGAAGGGCTGATCACGCTCGCCGAGCGCGAGGCCGACACCATCATGCCCGGCTTCACCCACCTGCAGACCGCCCAGCCGGTGACCTTCGGCCACCATCTGCTGGCCTGGCAGGAGATGCTGGCCCGTGACCACGCGCGGCTGCTCGACTGCCGTGGCCGGGTCAACGTGCTGCCGCTCGGGGCCGCGGCGCTGGCCGGCACCACCTACCCGATCGACCGCCACGTCACCGCCGAACTGCTCGGTTTCGAGCGTCCCGCCGAGAACTCCCTGGACGCGGTCAGCGATCGCGACTTCGCCATCGAGTTCACGGCCTTCGCCAGCCTGCTGCTGATGCACCTGTCGCGCATGAGCGAGGAACTGGTGCTGTGGACCAGCGCCCAGTTCGACTTCATCGACCTGCCCGACCGCTTCTGCACCGGCTCCTCGATCATGCCGCAGAAGAAGAACCCCGACGTGCCCGAGCTGGTGCGCGGCAAGACCGGCCGGGTCTACGGCCACCTGATGGGCCTGCTGACCCTGATGAAGTCCCAGCCGCTGGCCTACAACAAGGACAACCAGGAGGACAAGGAGCCGCTGTTCGACACCCTGGACACGGTCAAGGACTGCCTCAAGGCCTTCGCCGACATGGTGCCGGCCATCGAGGCCCGCAAGGAGAGCATGCATGAGGCGGCGCGGCGCGGCTTCTCGACCGCCACCGACCTCGCCGACTACCTGGTGCGCCGTGGCGTGGCCTTCCGCGACGCCCACGAGATCGTCGGCCAGTCGGTGGCCTACGGCCTGCGCCAGAAGAAGGACCTCTCCGAGATGAGCCTCGAGGAGCTCCGACAGTTCTCCGACGTCATCGAGGCGGACGTCTTCGAGGTGCTGACCCTGGAGGGCTCGGTGGCCGCGCGCAACCATATCGGCGGCACCGCCCCGGACCAGGTGCGCGCCGCGGCGAGTCGCGCCCGCGAGGCGCTGACGGCCCTGGGTGGTGCCACCTGATGCGGCGCCTCGCCCGGTTCGCCACTCCCCCGTGGCTGGCCCTGCTGCTGGGTGTGGCGCTGGCCGGCTGCGGCCAGAAGGGCCCCCTCTACCTGCCCGGCGACGAGGCGGCCGCAGAACGCTACGACCCTGCCGGCCAGCACGAGGCGTCGGACGACGACGCGGCCCGGCAGGACGACGATACCGCCAGTGACGACGAGAGCTAGGCATGGATCATTTCGAATACCGCGACGGCGTGCTCTACGGCGAGGACGTGCCCCTGACCCGCATCGCCGACGAGATCGGCACGCCCTGCTACGTCTATTCCAAGGCCACCCTGGCGCGCCACTTCCGCGCCTACACCGAGGCCCTGGGCAGCCACCCGCACCTGATCTGCTACGCGGTGAAGGCCAATTCCAACCTGGCCGTGCTCGGCCTGCTGGCCCGGATGGGCGCCGGCTTCGACATCGTCTCGATGGGCGAGCTGGAGCGGGTACTGGTCGCCGGCGGCGACCCCGCCCGGGTGGTGTTCTCCGGCGTGGCCAAGCAGGAAGCGGAGATGGCCCGGGCACTGGAGGTCGGCATCAAGTGCTTCAACGTCGAGTCGCGCCCCGAGCTCGAGCGGCTCGATGCCGTGGCCGGGCGGCTCGGCAAGGTGGCGCCGGTGTCGCTGCGGGTCAACCCAGACGTGGACGCCGGTACCCACCCCTACATCTCCACCGGGCTCAAGGACAACAAGTTCGGCATCGCGGTGGACGAGGCGCTGGCCGCCTACGAGCTGGCCGCCGGCCTGCCCAACCTCGAGGTGGTGGGCCTCGATTGCCATATCGGCTCCCAGCTCACCGAGCTCTCGCCCTTCCTCGACGCCCTCGACCGCCTGCTGGTGCTGCTCGAGCGGCTGCGCGAGCGCGGCATCGAGGTCGAGCACCTCGACCTGGGCGGCGGCCTCGGCGTGCCCTACCACCACGAGCGCCCGCCCCAGCCCTTCGACTACGCCACCGCCCTGCTCGAGCGCCTCGCACACTGGGAAGGCAGCGAACGGCTCACCCTGCTGTTCGAGCCGGGCCGCTCGATCGCCGCCAACGCCGGGGTGCTGCTGACCCGGGTCGAGTTCCTCAAGCCCGGCGAGACGAAGAACTTCGCCATCGTCGACGCCGGCATGAACGACCTGATCCGCCCTGCGCTCTACCAGGCCTGGCAGGCGATCCTGCCGGTGGACACCCGCCGCGCCCGTGACACCGTCACCTACGACGTGGTGGGCCCGGTGTGCGAGACCGGCGACTTCCTGGGCAAGGAGCGCGAACTGGCCATCGCCGAAGGCGACCTGCTGGCGGTGCGCTCCGCCGGGGCCTACGGATTCGTCATGGCGTCGAACTACAACAGCCGTGCGCGGCCGGCCGAGGTGATGGTCGACGGCGAGGTCGCGCACCTGGTACGCCGACGCGAGCGCCTCGAGGACCTCTGGGCCGGCGAGGCGCTGCTGCCGGACGATGACGGGGAGGCACCCTGATGCTGCTGCACTTCACCAAGATGCATGGCCTCGGCAACGACTTCATGGTGGTCGACCTGGTCACCCAGCGCGCCCGGCTGGAGGAGGCGCAGATCCGCCGACTCGCCGACCGCCGCTTCGGCATCGGCTTCGATCAGTTGCTGATCGTCGAGCCGCCCCGCGATCCGGACATGGACTTCCGCTACCGCATCTTCAATGCCGACGGCAGCGAGGTGGAGAACTGCGGCAACGGCGCACGCTGCTTCGCCCGCTTCGTGCGTGACCAGCGGCTGACCCACAAGCACGAGATCCACGTCGAGACCGCCGGCGGGCCGCTGACGCTGCGGGTGGAGGACGACGGCCAGGTCCGCGTGGACATGGGCGTGCCCCGCTTCGCCCCCGAGGCGCTGCCCTTCGACGCCGCCGAGGACCGCCTGCGCCACGCGCTCGAGGTGGCCGGCGAGCGGCTCGAGATCGGCGTGGTCTCCCTGGGCAACCCCCATGCCGTGCTGCGGGTCGAGGACGTCGACACGGCCCCGGTGGCGCGCCTGGGCCCGGCCATCGAGGCCCACCCGCGCTTCCCCAGGCGGGTCAACGCCGGCTTCATGCAGATCGTGTCACCCCACGAGATCCGGCTCAGGGTGTATGAGCGAGGCAGCGGCGAGACGCTCGCCTGCGGCACCGGCGCCTGCGCCGCGGTGGCCTGCGGCATCCGCCAGGGGCTGCTCGAGAGCCCGGTCACCGTGCACCTGCCCGGCGGTGACCTGCGCATCGAGTGGGCCGGCGGCGAGGCCCACCTGACCATGACCGGCCCCGCCGTGCGCGTCTTCGACGGCCGTATCGTCCTGAGCTGACGCCTGCCGGCACCCCGGCAGAACAAGAGCCTTCAGCCAACAAGAGCCTTCAGCTGGAAAAGTGCCCCAAAGGAGAAGCCAGCATGTCACGAGTCGCCCCCGAACCGCGCAAGACCCTCGACCCCGACCGGGTGGCCCAGTGGCTGGCCACGCATCCGGACTTCTTCGTCGGGCGCGAGGGGCTGCTCCAGCAGCTCAGGGTGCCGCATCCGGAGGCCCGCGGCGCCACCTCGCTGCTCGAGCGCCTGGTCCATGACCTGCGCTCCCGCGCCGAGCAGGCCGAATGGCGCCTCGAGCAGCTGCTGGAATCCGCCCGCCACAACGAGGCCCAGTACCGTCGCACCCGGGAGCTGGTGCTGGCCCTGCTGGAAGCCGAGAACAACGACGCCCTGGGCCAGGCGCTGGCCACCCAGCTCAGCGAGCGCTTCCACACCTCGGCGGTGGCGCTGTGGTGCCCGGCCAGCCTCACCGATGCCGAACCCCACCCCCCCCAGCCGCCGCGCCACGTGCTCGACGATCACGCCGGCCAGCGCCTCGCCGCGCTGCTCGATGGCCGCGCCAGCCGCTGCACGCGGCTCACCCCCACCGACTGGAAGCGCCTGCTGCCCCATGCCCAGGCACCACGCAAGGCGGGCTCCTGCGCCCTCGCCCGCCTGACCCTGGGCGAGCCGCTGGGTTACCTGGTGCTGGCGAGTCCCGACCCCGACCACTTCCGCGCCAGCATGGACACCCTGTTCACCGAGTATGTCGGTGACGTGGTCGCCCGCCTGCTGGTGCGCCTGGCCCACGCCCCCCATGGCTAGGCGCCCGGAGGCCGATAACCCGCTGATGCGGGAGGTCGAGGCCTTCCTGGCGGGACTCGCTCGCACCGCCAGCCCGGCCACGGTGAGCGCCTACCGTCGCGACCTGGAGGCCCTGGCCGGCTCTCTCGCGCAGGGAGGCTGCGACGACTGGGCCCGGTTCGACCTGACCCTGCTGCGGCGTTTCCTCGGCGGCGAGCGAAGCCGCGGCCAGGCCCCGCGGAGCCTGGCACGGCGGCGCGCGGCGATCTCGCGGTTCGCCGCGCACCTGCTGCAGGCCGGCATCCTCTCGCACAACCCGGTAGCCCTGACCCGCGCCCCGCGCCAGCCCCGGCACCTGCCGAAGCCCCTGGATGCCGACCAGCTGGCCCGCTTCCTCGACACGCCCCACGACGGCTCGCCCCTGGGCCGGCGCGACCAGGCGATGCTGGAGCTCTTCTACTCCAGCGGCCTGCGCCTGGCCGAGCTCGCCGCCCTCGACCTCGGCGACCTGCAGCCCCAGCGCGTGCGGGTGCTCGGCAAGGGCCGCAAGCCGCGCCAGGTGCCGGTGGGCAGCCGCGCCCGCCAGGCCCTGGCCGCCTGGCTCGAGGTTCGCGACCAACTGACCGGCGCCGGCGAACCGGCGCTCTTCGTCGGCGCCCGGGGGGCGCGCCTCGGCCACCGCGCCATCCAGAAACGCCTGGCCCAGTTGGCCAGGGAACGCGGCCTGGCGGAGCATCTGCATCCGCACCGGCTGCGTCACTCCTTCGCCAGCCACCTGCTGGAATCCAGCCAAGACCTGCGCGCCGTGCAGGAGCTGCTCGGCCACGCCAACCTCTCCACGACCCAGGTCTATACCCGGCTCGACTGGCAGCACCTGGCCGCCAGCTACGACGCCGCCCACCCGCGGGCCCGGCGCCGTTCCGATGACCAGGGTGACCACCGATGACGACTGCCTTCCTCCAGGCCATCACCTTCGACCTCGACGACACCCTGTGGGACAACCATGGGGTGATGGAGCGCACCGAGACGGGGCACTATACCTGGCTCGATGCGGCCCTGGCCGACTGGCTGGGCCAGCGCGGCGAAGCGCCGGCAGCCCGCTTCGCCGAACGCTTCCCGCTGGCCGCCTACCAGGCCCGGCGCCTCGACCTCGCCCGCCGATACCCGCTGCGGCGAGGAGACTTCAGCTGGCTGCGCGAACGCGCCCTGGCGGCGCTGCTGGAGGGCTACGGCCTGCCACGCAGCGCCGCCCTCCTGTGGGCCGCCCGGGCCATGCAGCGCTTTATGGCGCTAAGGCATGAAGTCTCTCCCCACCCAGAGGTGGAGCCGATGCTCGAGGCACTGGGAAGACGTTATCGGCTGGCCAGTATCACCAATGGCAATGTCGATATCCGCCGCCTGGCGCTGCATCGCCACTTCCCGGTGGCCATCGCCGCCGGCGAGATGTTCGCCCCCAAGCCCGATGCGCGCCCCTTCCTGGCGGCGCTGGCCCGGCTCGACACCGCCCCGTCACGGGCGCTGCACGTGGGGGATTCGTGGAAGGAGGACGTGCTGCCGGCCCGGCGCCTGGGCATGCAGGCGGTCTGGATCGCCGGCGCCGACGTCGGCCTGCCGACGGGCGTCCATCGCCTGGCGCACATCAGGGAACTGCCGGAGCTGATCGAGTGGTTGGAGAAGCGGCGCTGACAGCGGGGAGGAGCGCCGAAGTTCCCTTTGGGGTCTGACCCCAAAGGGGCCTACTGATTTTTCAGCAAGACTCCTGGGGATTGCTCAGGATCTGCTCCCAAAGGGGCCATGTCGCCAGCACAGGCCTTGGGTACTAATCGAGCAGCCAGCTATCGAGGCGCTGATGCACCTCCTCGATGCCCTGGCCCTTGAGCGACGAGAACAGCTGGATGCTCACCAGGTCCTCCCACTCGCGCAGTCGGCTACGCACCTGCTGCAGGGCATTCTTGCCCGCGCCGGACTTCAGCTTGTCGGCCTTGGTCAGCAGGATATGCACCGGCATCGCCTTGTCGTCGGCCCAGCCGAGCAGGGTCTGGTCGAACTCCGAGAGCGGGTGGCGCACGTCCATCACCAGCACCAGGCCGCGCAGCGAGGCGCGGCGCTGCAGGTAGTCGGAGAGGTGGCGCTGCCACTCCAGCTTGACCGACTCCGGCACCTTGGCGAAGCCGTAGCCGGGCAGGTCGACCAGGCGGCGCTCGGTGTCGTCGCCCAGGGTGAAGAAGTTGATCAGCTGGGTACGCCCCGGGGTCTTGGAGGTGCGCGCCAGGGCCTTCTGGCGGGTCAGGGCATTGATGGCGCTGGACTTGCCGGCGTTGGAGCGCCCGGCGAAGGCCACCTCGGCGCCGCTGTCGGGCGGACAGGTCGCCAGCGTCGGGGCGCTGGTGAGGAAGCGGGCGGCCTGGTAGTTGAAGCGAGCGGTGGGCGAATGGTCGAGTCGCGACATGGTGGGCTGATCCTGACGATGGTCGAGTGGCAGGGCCGCGGCTTGCATTCCCGCGGCCGGGGTGTTTCGTTATAATGCAGTGTCTTTTTATCTGCGACCCGGGGCAGGCTAGTGTACCACCGCGCCCTCGCCGTCCGCGAACCGCCAGGCCGCCGAGCCGCAGCCTGGTCCGGTTCCGCAGGCTTCGCGATCCGGGCGGCACCCAGGGTACGTACCGGTCAATAACGTAACGGCATAGTGGAACAGCGATGAGAAAGTTACTGGCAAGCCTGGTTATCACCATGGGCGCCGTGAGCGCCGCCCACGCGGATCTGGAAGCCGACGCAGACGCGGCGGCGGGACAGGAGAAGGCGCAGGCCTGCGCCGCCTGTCACGGCCAGGAGGGCATCAGCCCGTCCGGCAACTTCCCCAACCTGGCCGGCCAGCAGGCCTCCTACCTGGCCAAGCAGATCATGGACATCCGCGACGGCAACCGCGAGGTCCCCCAGATGGCCGGGCAGGTCGACGACTTCTCCGACCAGGATGCCTGGGACGTGGCCGCCTATTTCGCCGACCAGGACCCGGCCCTCGGCCAGGCCGACCCGGACGAGGAGCTGATCGCCCGCGGTCGCGAACTCTATCGCTCCGGTGACATGTCCAAGGGCATTCCGGCCTGTGCCGCCTGTCACACTCCCACCGGCGAGGGCATCGGCAGTGCCGGCTACCCGGCACTCTCCGGCCAGCACACCGACTACACCGTCGCCACCCTGCAGGCCTTCGCCGCTGGCGAGCGTGCCAACGACCCCGCCAACATCATGCGCGACATCGCCGCCAAGATGAGCGATGCCGACATGCAAGCCGTCGCCAACTACATCCTCGGCCTGCACTGACACCGCCGCCGTCACCCGCCAGGACCTCGGCAAGGGCGGCCCCGCGGCCGCCCTTGCCGTCTCCGGCGACGACCGCCGCCGGCCCGCCGGGAACCCCGGCAGCGATACGGGCTCAAAGGCAGCGACGCGTGCCCGGCCGTGGCACCGGTTCACCCAAGGAAGAGGTATCCCACCGATGTTCAAGACCCTGATGGTTGCCCTGGCAGGCCTCGGCCTGTCGACCCTGGCCTCGGCCGCCCCCCTGGTGGAAGGCCAGCATTACGAAGTCCTCCCCGAGGCGGTCGAGACCCGCGTCGACGAGGGCCAGATCGAGGTCACCGAGGCCTTCTGGTACGGCTGCCCGCACTGCTACAACCTCGAGGACCCGCTCAATGCCTGGGTCGCCGAGCAGCCCGAGGACGTCGTCTTCCAGCGCCTGCCCGCCACCATGGGAGGCGACTGGAACCAGCATGCCATGGCCTTCTATGCTGCCCAGGAGCTGGGCATTCTCGATGCGGTACACGAAGACTTCTTCGACGCCATCCACGAGAATGGCCGCCGCCTCACCGAGCTCGACGACATCGCCGCCTTCTTCGCTGACTACGGGGTCAGCGAAGAGGAGGCACGCGAGGCCCTGACCTCCTTCGGCGTGAAGAGCCAGGTCAACCAGGCCCATGCCCGCATGCGCGCCATGCGCCTGATGGGGGTGCCGGCCCTGATCGTCGATGGCCGCTACCTGGTGACTCCCAGCAGCGCCGGCAGCCTCGACAACATGCCGCAGATCGTCGATGCACTGGTCGAGAAGGTACGCGAGGAGCGTGCGGACTGACATGCCACAGCTGGCCGACGCCCGGATACCGCTGCTCGACGGCGGCCACCTGAAGCTGCTCACCTTCAACCTGCAGGTGGGCATCCAGACCTCCGCCTATCATCACTACCTGACCCGCAGCTGGCAGCACCTGCTGCCCCACCCCAAGCGCATGCGGCGACTGGACATGATGAGCGAGGTGATCGGTCGCTTCGACATCGTCGGCCTTCAGGAGGTCGACGGCGGCAGCTTCCGCTCGAGCCACGTCAATCAGGTGGAGTATCTGGCGACCCGGGCCGGCTTCCCGCACCACTTCCAGCAGCTCAACCGCAACCTGGGCCGCATCGCCCAGCACAGCAACGGGCTGCTGTCGCGCCTGACCCCGACCCGCATCGAGGAGCACCGCCTGCCGGGTACCCTGCCCGGCCGCGGCGCCATCCATGCATGCTACGGTGCAGGGCCCGATGCCCTGCACCTGTTCGTCGCCCACCTGGCCCTGAGCCATCGCGGCCGGGTCCGCCAGCTCGACTACCTGAGCGAGATCATCCAGCCGCTGCGCCATGTGGTGGTGATGGGCGACCTCAACTGCACCCCGGAGCAGTTGCACACCCACGCCCGCTTCCGTGCCTCGCTGCCGCTGCACCCGGTACGCCCGCTGCTCAGCTACCCCTCCTGGCAGCCGCGCCGGGCCCTCGATCACATCCTGCTCTCCGACTCGCTGGAGGCCGGCGAGGTGCGGGTGCTCGACCACCTCTTCTCCGACCACCTGCCCATCGCCGTGGACGTGCGCCTGCCGCCGGCCTGCCTCCAGGCCATGCTCGGGTCGCCGCCACGGGGGGCCCGCTGAGCCGGCGCTGAGGGGTGGGATGACGCTCGCCCCCGAATCGGCGATGATGCGCCTCCGGTTGTCCTTCATCACGAGAGTTCCCATGAATCCCGCGAAACGCGAACCGGCCCTGCTCGCGCGGCTCGACGCCTTCACCGACCTGGTCGGGCACGGCATCGCCTGGCTGGTCATCGTCATGATGGTGGTGCAGTTCGCCATCGCGGTCATGCGCTACGTCTTCGGCATCCACAGCATCGTGATGCAGGAGTCGGTGATGTACATGCATGCCATGGTGTTCATGCTGGCCGCCGCCTGGACCCTGCGCAACGACGGCCATGTGCGCGTGGACATCTTCTACCGCAAGCTGTCCGCCCGCGGCCGCGCCTGGATCGACCTCGGCGGCACCCTCTTCCTGCTGATCCCGGTGATGGTGTTCATCGCGCTCGCCAGCCTCGGCTACGTGAAGAGCAGTTGGGCGATCCTCGAGCGCTCCCCCGACGGCGGCCTTCCCGCCGTCTTCCTGCTCAAGAGCCTGATCCTGGTGATGGTGGCGCTGCTGCTGATCCAGGCCATCGCCCAAGTGATCCGTCAGGTGCTGATCCTGCGCGGCCGCCTGCCGGGCCACGCCCCCGGCCACGAGGAGGTCCTCTAGTGCTCGTGACCCTCCTCGAACTCATGCCGCTGGCGCTGTTCGCCGCCGTCTGCGGCGTGCTGATGCTGGGCTACCCGGTGGCCCTGTCGCTGGCCGGCACCGCGCTGATCTTCGCCGGCCTCGGTTATGCACTGACGCAGATGGGCGTGCCGATGCCCTTCGAGACGCGCTACCTGAGTGCCATGCCCAACCGGCTCTACGGCATCATGACCAACCAGACCCTGCTGGCCGTGCCACTGTTCGTGCTGATGGGCGTGCTGCTGGAGAAGTCGCGGGTCGCCGAGACCCTGCTCGATGCCATGGCCCTGGCCTTCGGTGCCCTGCGCGGCGGGCTCGGCATCGCCGTGGTGCTGGTCGGCATGCTGCTGGCGGCCTCCACCGGCATCGTCGGCGCCACCGTGGTGACCATGGGCCTGCTGTCGCTGCCGACCATGCTCAAGCGCGGCTACTCGCCGGCGCTCGCCACCGGCACCATCTGCGCCACCGGCACCCTGGGCCAGATCATCCCGCCCTCCATCGCCCTGGTGCTGCTCGGCGACGTGCTCTCCAACGCCTACCAGCAGGCCCAGCTGGCCATGGGGGTATGGAGCCCCAAGACCCTCTCGGTGGGCGACCTGTTCATCGGTGCCCTGGTACCCGGCCTGCTGCTGGTGGCGGCCTATATCGTCTATCTGATGATCATCGCCTGGCTGAAGCCGGAGACGGCACCGCCGGCCGACCGTCAGGCGCTGATGCAGGAGCTGGGGCACAGCGGCAGCCTCTGGCCGCTGCTGGTCAAGGGGCTGATCCCGCCGGTGCTGCTGATCGTCGCCGTGCTGGGCTCGATCCTCGGCGGCTTCGCCACGCCCACCGAGGCCTCGGCGGTGGGGGCCTCCGGCGCCTTCCTGCTGGCCCTGGCCAACCGCCGGTTGAGCCGGCCGATGCTGCGCGAAGTGGTGGACTCCACCACCCAGGTCACCAGCATGGTGTTCCTGATCCTGATCGGCGCCACCCTCTTCTCGCTGGTGTTCCGCGCCTTCGGCGGCGAGGAGCTGGTCATCGAGCTGTTCGAGTCGCTGCCCGGCGGCGTGGTCGGCGCCACCCTGGTGGTGATGCTGGTGATCTTCCTGCTCGGCTTCATCCTCGACTTCATCGAGATCACCTTCGTGGTGGTGCCGATCGTCGGCCCGGTGCTGCTGACCATGGGGCTCGACCCGATCTGGCTGGGCATCATGATCGCGGTGAACCTGCAGACCTCCTTCCTCACGCCGCCGTTCGGCTTCGCGCTCTTCTACCTGCGCGGCGTGACGCCGGAGTCGGTGCCGACCTCGGCGATCTACCGCGGGGTGATCCCGTTCATCGGGCTGCAGTTGACCATGCTGCTGGTGCTGGCGCTGTTCCCGGGCATCGCTACCTGGCTGCCTTCGGTGCTGTGAAGGCGAGGGCCTGGCCCTTGCCCTTTACTGGCAGAGGGGCGCCAGCCAGCTCTGGGCCAGGTAGAGGACGAGGGCGTAGCGGGCCCCCTTGGCCAGGGAGATGAGCAGGATGGCCCGCCACCAGGGCAGCCGGAAGATGCCGGCCAGCACGGTGAGCGGGTCGCCGACCACCGGCGCCCAGGACACCAGCAGGCTCCACTCGCCGAAGCGGAAGTACCAGCGCTCGGCCCGGGCCAGCCCCTCCCGCGAGGCGGGGAACCAGCGGCGATCCTGGAAGCGCCGGGCGTAGCGGCCCAGCCAGACATTGATCAGGCTGCCCAGGGTATTGCCGGCGGTGGCCACCGCCCATAGCATCGGCCCCGGCTCGCCCAGGCACCAGAGCCGGGCCAGCCACACCTCGGAGCCACCGGGCAGCAGGGTGGCGCTGAGCAGGGCGACCACGAACAGGCTCAGCATGCCGCCCGCCGAGCAACCGACACTCCCTTGCGATACGATGACGCCATGACGCTCCCTCGACCCATCCCCAATGTGCTGACCATCGCCGGCTCCGACCCCAGCGGCGGCGCCGGCATCCAGGCCGACCTCAAGACCTTCTCGGCGCTGGGCGCCTATGGTACCAGCGTGATCACCGCCCTCACCGCCCAGAACACCCGCGGCGTCACCGGCGTGCACCCAGTGCCGGCGGACTTTATCGCCGCACAACTCGAGACGCTACTGGCCGACATCGACATCGCTGCCGTGAAGATCGGCATGGTGGCGAGCCGCGAGGTGGCCGAGACCCTGCGCACCCTCCTCGAACGCCGACGCCCGCGCTGGATCGTGCTCGACCCGGTGATGGTGGCCAAGAGCGGCGATACCCTGGTCGACGACGCCGGCATCCGCGCGGTGCGCGAGGTACTGGTGCCGCTGGCCGACCTGATCACGCCCAACCTGCCGGAGGCCGCCGTCCTGCTCGGGTGCGCGGAACCCCGCGACCGTGAGGCCATGGCGGCCCTGACTCCCGGGCTGCGCGCGCTGGGCGCCGGCGCGGTACTGCTCAAGGGTGGCCACCTGGCCGGCGATGCCTGCCCGGACCTGTTGATCACGCCCGAGTCCCGGCACTGGCTGGAGGGGGCGCGGATCGCCACCGACAACCTCCACGGCACCGGCTGCACCCTCTCCTCGGCGATCACCGCCCGCCTGGCCCAGGGTGACGACCTCGCCGGCGCGGTCACCACCGCCAAGGCCTGGCTCGCCACCGCGCTGGCCGAGAGCCGCCGCCTCGCGGTGGGGCGGGGCCACGGCCCGGTACACCACTTTCATGCCTGGTGGTAAGCGCGCGGTCGCCGATTCGGCTTGCAGCCCGGCCGAGCCCCACCCATCCTGAAGGTCCGACCCGCCGGGATCGCCGCCCGGCGCCTTCATGCACCGGAGGGATGCGTCATGACCCAGACCCTGCTGTTCGCCTGCGATCTTTCCGCCGAGAACCGTGCCGCCTATGCCCGCGCCGTCCGCCTGGCGGTGGAGCACGGTGCGCGCCTCGACGTGATCCATGTGCTCGACCCCTATCTACCGCACCGGGTGCTGCACGATCTGGAGGAGGCGGTGGTCGCCGACATGAAGGCCATCCTCACCGACATCCGCGAGGACTATGCCCTGCCCGAGCCGAAGACGCTGATCCAGACGGTGGCCGGGTCGGCCTATGCCGAGATCATCCGCGAGGCCCACGAGCGCGAAGTGGACATGATCATCCTCGGTGCCCATCGCAAGCGCGGCCAGCCGGATCTCGTCGCCGGTACCACCCTGGCGCGAGTGCTGCGCAGCGCCCCCTGCCCGGTGCTCTCGGTGAGCCACCTGGCCACCCAGGAGTGGCAGGATATCCTGGTCCCGGTGGACTTCTCGCTGACCTCGCGCCACACCCTGCGCGAGACCTTGAAGCGCTTCCCCGACGCCCGCCTCACCCTGCTGCATGCCTGGGACATCCCCGGCGAGCGGGAGCTCGGCTCCGACAGCGACTACGCCCGCTGGCGCGACCGGGAAGTGGCGCGGCTGCGCACCCAGCTCGAGCGCGAGACCGAGCAGTTGATGAGCGAGCTCGACGACGTCCCGGAGCTGGAGCTGGTACTGGAACAGGGCGACCCCCTCGAGGTGCTGATGACCCGCCTGCGCCGCCTGCCGCCGGACCTGCTGGCGCTGGGCAGCCGCGGGCAGCTGGGCCGCCAGAGCCAGATCACCGAGCAGCTGCTGGCCGAGCCCCACTGCGACATCATGCTCTGCCGCGCCTGGTGAGCCCGGGCCCGCGGGCCGTGATACCCTTTGCCGCGTTTCGGTCGAACGACGAGGGAGACGGCATGCGAGCCCTGATTCAGCGCGTACGGCGCGCCAGCGTGGAGGTGGAAGGCCGGGAAGTCGGCGCCATCGGCCAGGGCCTGCTGGCCCTGGTGGGCGTCGAGAGGGGAGACGACGAGGCCGCCGCCGACCGGCTGCTGTACAAGCTGCTGCACTACCGGGTGTTCGGCGATGACGCCGGCAGGATGAACCTCGATCTCCAGCAGGTCGAGGGGGGCCTGCTGCTGGTCTCCCAGTTCACCCTGGCCGCCGATACCCGCAAGGGGCTCAGGCCCGGTTTCTCCAGCGCCGCCCCGCCCACCGAGGGCGAGCGCCTCTTCCACTACCTGCTCGACCGTGCCCGCGAGGCCTGGCCGAAGGTCGAGAGCGGCGAGTTCGCGGCGAACATGCAGGTCGAGCTGGTCAACGACGGGCCGGTGACGTTTCTGCTGGAAAGCTAGCGCCGAGAGACATCAGCCAGGCCACCGAACTCAAGGCACCGCCGGTGAGGCCCGAAGCGACCCCAAGGGCGAAACCCTGACGCTTCGCTCGCGGCCTGCGCGTCGCCGCACAACATAATCCCTCACGAGTGCGGCTCGCCCGACATCCCTGTCGGTCACCGCGCGCCGCTACGCTTGCGTCAGCGCCCTTGGGTAAATGTCGCTTTCGAACCTCACCGGCTCTGCTCAGTAGGTCGGCACGACCACCACACTAGAAAGTTCCCGCTCAATCTCCCGCCGCCAGCAGCTCCGCTTCCATCTCATCCAGCGCCTCCTCGGCGGCGAGCCACGCCAGCTCGAGTTCCTCAAGGCGCGACTTGAGCTCCCCCTGACGCGCCAGCTGCTTGGTGAGTTCGGCCTTGCGCGAGGCGTCGGTGTAGAGCTCGGCCTCGCCCAGCGCCTCCTCCACGGCGGTGAGCTCGGCCTGGACCTTCTCCATCGCCTTCTCGGCCCGGTCGCGCTCGCGCTTGAGCGGGCGCAGCTGCTCGCGCAGCTCGGCGGCGGCCCGCCGGGTCGCCTTGCGATCCTCCTTCGGCGCCGTGTTCCCGGTCTGGCGTTCGGCCTTGTCGGCCCGGGCCTCGCGCCGCTCGCCCTCGAGGCGGGCCTTGAGCCAGGCGCGGTAATCCTCGAGGTCGCCATCGAAGGGCTCGACCCGTTGATCGGCCACCCGCCAGAACTCATCCACCGTGGCGCGCAGCAGGTGACGGTCGTGGGAGACCAGGATCACCGTGCCCTCGAAGCTCGCCAGCGCCTCGGTGAGCGCCTCGCGCATCTCCAGGTCCAAGTGGTTGGTCGGCTCGTCGAGCAGCAGCAGGTTGGGCCTGTGCCAGGCTACCAGGGCCAGCGCCAGGCGCGCCTTCTCGCCGCCGGAGAAGCTACCCACCTGGGCGAAGGCATCGTCGCCCTTGAAGCCGAAGCCGCCGAGGAAGTTGCGGATCTCCTGGTCGCTGGCGGTGGGCGAGAGACGCTGCACGTGCATGAAGGGCGAGGCATCGAGATCGAGCCCCTCGAGCTGGTGCTGGGCGAAATAGCCGATGGCCAGGTGTTCGCCGGGCACACGCTTGCCGGCCAGCAGTGGCAGCTCGCCGGTGAGCGACTTGATCAGGGTCGACTTGCCGGCGCCATTGGGGCCCAGCAGGCCGATCCGCTGGCCCGGCAGCAGGGTGAGCTTCACCCCGCCGAGCTGGACCGTCTCGCGCCCCGCCTCGTCACGGTAGCCGAGCCGCGCCTCGTCCAGCACCAGCAGCGGGTGGGAGGTCTTGTCGGCAGAGGGCAGGGTGAAATGGAAGGGCGAGTCGGCATGGGCCATGGCGATGTCGCCCATGCGCTCGAGCATCTTCAGGCGGCTCTGGGCCTGGCGCGCCTTGGTCGCCTTGTAGCGGAAACGCGCCACGAACTGCTCGATCTCCGCTTTGCGGGCCTGCTGCTTGGCGGCCTCCGCCTGCTGCAGCGCCAGCTTCTCGGCCCGGGTGCGCTCGAAGGTGGTGTAGTTGCCGCGGTAGAGCGCGAGCCGCTGGCGGTCGAAGTGCACGATATGGTCACAGACCGCATCCAGGAAGTCGCGGTCGTGGGAGATCAGCAGCAGGGTGCCCGGGTAGCGCACCAGCCACTGCTCGAGCCACAGCAGGGCATCGAGGTCCAGGTGGTTGGTGGGCTCGTCGAGCAGCAGCAGGTCGGAGGGCATGAACAGGGTACGGGCTAGGTTGGCGCGCATGCGCCAGCCACCGGAGAAGTCCGCCAGCGGCCGCTCGAGATCGGCCTGGGCGAAGCCCAGCCCCACCAGCAGCTGGGCCGCCCGGGCCGGAGCGCTGTAGCCATCCAGGGCCTCGATGATGCCGTGAAGCTCGGCCTCGCGATGCGCGTCGTCGCGCTCGCGGGCCGCCTCCAGGGCGGCCTCGGCACGCCGCAGCTCGTGATCGCCATCGAGCACATAGTCGACGATGGGGCGATCCAGCGCCTCCACCTCCTGGGCCATATGGGCGATGCGCTGACCGCCGCTCATCTCCACCTGGCCGGCGTCCGGCGCCAGCTGGCCCAGCAGCAGGCCGAACAGGCTCGATTTGCCGGCGCCATTGGGGCCGACGATTCCCGCCTTGTGCCCCGCATGCAGGGTCAGGTCGGCCCCCTCGAACAGTCGCTGGGTGCCGCGTTGCAGGGAAACTTGGCGCAGTGCGATCATGCTGGCTCCACTCGACGGTGCGTGAGACTGCCGCCGCGACACGACGACAGCCGATGATGACTCCCGATTCTACCGAATTGCCGCCCGCTCTGCGGGCCCGACTCACCGCCAGGCCACTCTGGGACTTCGCCCTGGCGCTCTACGCCCGGGAAGGCGTCGAGGCCGCCTGCCTGCACCTGCAGGACGACGCCGGGCTGGACGTCTGCGAACTGCTGTGGCGCTGCTGGCTGTTCCACCACGGACTCCAGCCGGCCGACGAGCCCGCCGGCCTGGACGAGATCCGGCGCTGGCAGCAGGAGGTCACTACGCCGCTGCGCCGGCTGCGCCGCACCCTGAAGGCCGAGGCGGCGACTCGCCCCGCTGTCGCCGCCCTGCGCCGCACGCTCCAGCGAGCCGAGCTCGCGGCCGAGCGGGAGACCCTCACCCGCCTGGAGGCACTCACCGCCGACTGCCGCCCGATATCACTTCCGTCAGCCGATCCGGGGTTGAAAGAACATCTCGCGGACTATCTGCAACTACAGAAAAAATCGCATCTTTCTGCCCTGCAAAGGCTAGAAGGCTCGCTTGACCCCTCCCGAGGCCCACGCTAGCCTGAAACTAGCCGTGCAGGATTTTTACCTGCTCGTTACCTGGCAATATCATCCGATCTTGACCAGTCCAACCTGCGAGGGGAACACAAGAATGAAGGCAACCAAGCTGTTGACCACGGCCACTGTCGGCGCACTGCTGTTCGGCCTGTCCGCCGCGGCCCATTCCGCCGAGTGGCGTTATGCCCACGAGGAGTTCGAGGGCGATGTGCAAGACGTCTTCGCCTACGCCTTCAAGGACTACATCGAGGAAAACTCCGATCATAGCGTTCAGGTCTATCGCTTCGGTGAGTTGGGCGAGTCCGACGACATCATGGAGCAGACGCAGAACGGTATCCTGCAGTTCGTCAACCAGTCCCCCGGCTTCACCGGCGCCCTGATCCCCTCGGCGCAGATCTTTTTCATCCCCTATCTGATGCCTACCGACATGGAGTCGGTGCTCGAGTTCTTCGACGAGAGCAAGGCCATCAACGAGATGTTCCCCAAGATCTATGCCGAGCATGGACTGGAACTGCTCAAGATGTATCCGGAAGGGGAAATGGTGGTCACCGCCGACGAGCCGATCACCACTCCGGCGGATTTCGACAACAAGAAGATCCGGGTGATGACCAACCCGCTGCTGGCGGAGACCTACAACGCCTTCGGTGCCACGGCCACGCCGCTGCCCTGGGGCGAGGTCTACGGCGGGCTGCAGACCGGCATCATCGACGGCCAGGAGAACCCGATCTTCTGGATCGAATCCGGTGGCCTCTATGAGGTCTCGCCCCACCTGACCTTCACCAGTCACGGCTGGTTCACCACCGCCATGATGGCCAACCAGGACTTCTACGAGGGCCTTCCCGAGGAAGACCAGCAGCTGATCCGCGATGCCGCCGATGCGGCCTACGACCACACCATCGAGCACATCCAGGGCCTGGCCGAGGAGTCGCTGGCCAAGATCCAGGAGGCCTCCGACGAGGTCACCGTGACGCGCCTGACCGAGGAGCAGATCCAGGCCTTCCGCGAGCGGGCGCCCCAGGTCGAGGAGCGCTTCCTCGAGATGACCGACGAGACCGGCGCACAGCTGCTCGAGCAGTTCAAGGCCGACCTGGAAGCCGTGAACGGCGAGTAAGCCTCAGGGCCGCTCCGCCGCAAGCACGCCAAGGGGGCAGCCGTCCGGCTGCCCCCTTGGCGTTGGGCCCGGCCATTCAGCGTTGAAGAGCCGGCACGGGGTCCGGCCACCCGTTGCGTACCCTTGAGAATGAGCAAGACGGCAACTCATCTCTCTCGGGGAAAACCCTCAGGAGTCTGGTCACATGACTGAAGAAGAATCCGAAAAGCACTACCGGTCGACGCTGCCCGGCCCCTTGGGACCGATCGATACCTTCATCAGCAAGGTAGAGGCGGTGATCCTGGCGCTCGGCGTACTGCTGATGGCAGTCAATACCGTCGCCAATGTGATAGGCCGCTTCGTCTTCGGCTCCAGCATCTTCTTCTCCGGTGAAATCAACCGCATCCTGATCATCATGATCACCTTTGCCGGTATCGGCTACGCGGCCCGCCACGGCCGCCACATCCGCATGTCGGCGATCTATGATGCCCTGCCGACGGGTGGCCGGCGTGCCTTGATGATCCTGATCTCGCTATTCACCTCCCTGGTGATGTTCTTCCTGCTCTACTACTCGATCATCTATATCGCCAGTCTCTACGCCAAGGGACGCGTTCTGCCGGCCCTGGCGCTACCCATCTGGATCATCTATGTCTGGGTCCCCCTGGGCTTCCTGATCACGGGCATCCAGTACTTCCTCACGGCCATCAAGAACATGACCTCGCGTGACGTCTATCTGTCGACGAGCGTGCTCGACGGCTACAAGGATACGGAAACGGAAGTCTGACGCAGGGTCCGGTGCCCAGGAGAGCACACCATGACAACCATAATGGTCACCACGATGATAGTCCTGCTGCTGCTGGGCTTTCCCATGATGATCCCGCTGATCACCGCGGCGGTGATCGGCTTCTACATGATGTTCAACGGCCTGGGGCAGATGGACACCCTGATCCAGCAGATGATGGCGGGCATCCGGCCTGCCTCGCTGATCGCGGTGCCGATGTTCATCCTCTCCGCCGATATCATGACCCGCGGCCAGTCGGCCGAGCGGCTGATCAACATGGTGATGGCCTTCATCGGCCACGTGAAGGGTGGGCTGGCGGTGAGCACCGCGGCCTCCTGCACCCTGTTCGGGGCCGTCTCGGGCTCCACCCAGGCCACGGTGGTGGCCATCGGCTCCCCCCTGCGCCCCAAGATGCTCAAGGCCGGCTATTCGGACTCCTTCACCCTGGCGCTGATCATCAACTCCAGCGACATCGCCTTCCTGATCCCGCCGAGCATCGGCATGATCATCTACGGGGTCATCTCGGGCACCTCCATCGGCGAGCTGTTCATCGCCGGCATTGGCCCGGGCCTGTTGATCCTGCTGATGTTCGCCGTCTACTGCGTCGTCTACGCCATCGTCAAGGACGTGCCCACCGAGGCCAGGGCGAGCTGGCGAACCCGGGGCCTAGCGGTGCGCGACGCCCTCTGGCCGCTGGGCTTCCCGGTGATCATCGTCGGCGGCATCTATGGCGGCATCTTCAGCCCCACCGAGGCCGCGGCGGCCTGCGTGCTGTATGCCATCGTGCTGGAGTTCGTGGTCTTTCGCTCGCTGAAGGTCGCCGAAATTTACGCCATCGCCAAGTCCACCGGCCTGATCACCGCGGTAGTGTTCATCCTGGTGGCGGTGGGCAACGGCTTCTCCTGGATCATCTCCTTCGCCCAGATCCCCCAGACGATCCTCGCGGCGGTGGGGATCAACGAGGCCGGTCCCACCGGCGTGCTGATCGCGATCTGCGTGGCCTTCTTCGTGGCCTGCATGTTCGTAGACCCCATCGTGGTGATCCTGGTGCTGACGCCCATCTTCGCCCCGGCCGTCGCGGCCACCGGCCTCGACCCGGTGCTGGTGGGCATCCTGATCACCCTGCAGGTGGCCATCGGCTCGGCGACGCCCCCCTTCGGCTGCGACATCTTCACCGCCATCGCCATCTTCAAGCGACCCTACTGGGAGGTGATCCGCGGCACGCCCCCCTTCGTCTTCCTGCTGATCCTGGCCGCGGCCCTGCTGATCATGTTCCCGCAGATCGCGCTGTTCCTGCGCGACCTGGCCTTCCGCTGATCCAGCCCCACTGACCCCAGGAGATGGCAACGATGTTCGATCGGATACTGATACCGGTGGACGGCTCGAAGGGGGCGCTGAAGGCGCTGGAGAAGGCCGTGGGGCTGCAGATGCTGACCGGCGCCGAGCTCTACATCCTGTGTGTGTTCAAGCACCACAGCCTGCTGGAGGCCTCGCTCTCCATGGTCCGGCCCGACAAGCTGGACATCCCCGACGACGCCCTCAAGGAGTACGCCACCGAGATCGCCGTGCATGCCAAGGGCGAAGCGCTGGCGCTGGGGGCCGAGCCGACCAAGCTGCGCGCCTTCGTCAAGGGCGGCCGCCCCTCACGCACCATCGTGCGCTTCGCGCGCAAGCGCGAGTGCGACCTGATCGTGATCGGCTCCCAGGGCACCAACGGCGAGAAGAGCATGCTGCTGGGCAGCGTGGCCCAGCGAGTGGCGGGCTCGGCCCACTGCCCGACCCTGGTCGTCTGAGCCCACCTTGGCTGCCGCCTGCCGGGCCGGCTCCGCGCGCCTGACGCTGGTGCGGAACCGGCCCGGCCCTGCTACAGTCCCATGGTTTCCATGCACTGGCGCCGCGGCGCCCGGACCACAAGGCTTGTTCATGAAGAGACTGCTGACCACCGCATCCCTGACCGCCCTCCTGGGCGCCGCTCCCCTGGCGCTGGCGACACCGCAAACCGACGACGAGCGCCTCGGCTACAGCCTGGGCGTGACCCTGGGCCAGAGCATCCAGCAGGACGTCGAGGACCTGAACGTCGACGCCTTCACCCAGGCCATCCGCGACGTCTTCGAGGGCGGCGAGCTGGCCATGAGCGACGAGGAGATGGCCGCGGCCCTGATGCGTTTCCAGCAGGAGGCCATGGCCGCCCGCGAGGCAGAGACCGAGCAGCAGGCCGAGGCCAACCGCGCCGACGGCGAGGCCTTCCTAGCCGCCAACGCCGAGGAGGACGGCGTCGAGGTCACCGACTCCGGCCTGCAGTACAAGGTGCTGGAAGCCGGTGATGGCGCCTCGCCGGGTCCCGAGTCCAACGTCGAGGTGCACTACGAAGGCACCCTGATCGACGGCACCGTCTTCGACAGCTCCTACGCGCGTGGCGAGCCGGTCAACTTCCGGGTCGGTCAGGTCATCGAGGGCTGGCAGGAGGCGCTGCAGCTGATGAGCGTCGGTGACACCTGGGAGATCGTCATTCCCTCCGAGCTCGCCTACGGCGCCCAGGGCCAGGGCCCCATCGGCCCTCACGAGACGCTGATCTTCAAGGTCGAGCTGCTCGACGTGGACGACGCCGACTGACCCCCGACCATGCCTCTTCTTGCTTCCGTTGCCGCGGGCCTCGTCCTGACGGGGCTGGCGGCCCCCCTGGCCGCCGCCGAGCGGCTCCCCGAGCTGCCCCCGTTGGGCATCGCCGCCGATGACGTCAGCGTCGTCGGTGTCTCCTCCGGCGGCTACATGGCCACCCAGCTCGCCGTCGCCTGGCCCGAGCGGTTCTCCGGGCTGGGCGTACTGGCGGCCGGCCCCTGGTCCTGTGCCCGGGGGGCCCTGCGCCTCGCGCTCGGGCAATGCATGACATCGCGGCTCGGCGCCCCGGAACTCGACGAACTGGCCAACCGTCACCGCGACTACCTGGAGCGCGACCTGGTGGGCGATCGCCAGGCACTGGCGCAGCTACGGGTATTCGTCTGGCATGGCGCCGAGGACGATACGGTGTCGCCGGACCTGGGCCGCGCCCTGGCCGAACAGTTCCAGGGCTGGCTGGCGACTCCCGAAGAGCAGCTCCAGCAGCTCGAGAGCGAGGACATCGGCCACGGCTGGCCGGTGATGGCCCGGGTGGCAACCCCCGTCGGTATCCTCGCCGACTGCCGCAACGGGGGCGGCACCCAGCTGCTGGCCTGCGGGCTGGACATCGCCGGTGAGGCGCTGGGCTGGCTACATGGGGAACTGGCGCCCCCCGCCGAGGCGGTCGGCGGCAACCTGATGCGTTTCGACCAGGCCGAGGTACGCGACGCCAAGGGACTCGCCGATGCCGGCTACCTGTTCGTGCCGGAAGGCTGCGAGGACGGCGGCTGCGGGCTGACCATGGCACTGCACGGCTGTGGTATGGGCGCCGGACAGATCGACGACGCCTTCGTGCGCCATAGCGGACTGAACGAATGGGCGGCCAGCAATCGTCGCGTGATCCTCTACCCCCAGGCGGACACCAGCCTGGCCAACCCCCAGGGCTGCTGGGACTGGTGGGGCTTCGCCGAGAGCGCCTGGCAGCTGAACCCCCTTCACGACACCCGGCAGGGGACCCAGATAGGGGCCCTGATGGGCATGATCGACCGGCTGGCGGAGTCGCCGGACGATTGAGCGGGAGCGTCAGCCATCGAGTTCGCTCTGCAACGCCGAGAGCAGGGCATGGGGCGCGGGCGAATAGAGCACCCGCTTCCGGATCCTGCCGTCCCGATCGACCAGATAGAGCGACGAGCTGTGGTCGATGGTGTACTCCATCGCCGATTCCGGCGTCTCCACCCGCCGCCAGACCACCCCGTAGCGCTCGGCGACCTCCTCGAGCTGCGCCTGGCTGCCGGTGGCACCGATGAAGGCGTCGCCGAAGTAGCCGGTGTACTCGGTCAGCCGCTCCAGGGTGTCGCGCTCGGGGTCCACCGAGATCATCACCGGCACCACCCGTTCGCGGCTCGCCTCGTCGAGCTCGGCCAGCGCCTGGCGCACCACCGCCATGCTCATGGGGCAGACGTCGGGGCAGGAGGTGTAACCGAAGAAGAGCACCGCCAGCTGATCGTCGCCGAGCTGGGAGAGCGAGAAATCGCCATGGGTCGAGGGGAGTTCCACCGGGCCGCCCTGCGGTCCGCTGCCCGCGTCACTGGCGACCTGCTGCTGATACCAGGCATAGCCGCCGAGGGCGATGATCAGCACGATCACGCCCAGTCCCATCCAGATCCCCAGTCGCTTCATGGTGTGCTTCGCTCCACATCGAAATCGAACCAGCTCCCCAGGCTCCCCCGGGAAGTCTCCACTATCACCCTGGCCCGCCATGGCATGACCGACTCGGTACAGATCGTCACCTGCCCGTCACCACGGTAGACGCCGTCGGCACCCGCCGCGAGCGGGAAGCGATGCAGTCCCATCTCCATGCCGCGGCCGACGAACTCGACCCGCACCGACTCGGCCTCCAGGCCCTCGAGGGTCACCGCCAGGGGCAGCACCTCCAGCGCCCGGATCCGCCCCGCGGCTTCGACCTCGAGAGTGAAGCTGGCACCTTGCTCCAGGGTCGCCGTGCAGGCGCCGGCATGCAAGTCGCAAGGCGCCCCGGGGGCGAGCCAGCGCACCTCGCCGCCACCGCGCAGGCTGTAGCTGGTCAGGTACCAGAGCGCCACGGCGATGCCCCCCAGGGTCACCAGCATCAGCAGGCGCAGCAGCGGGGAACGCGAAATACCGGTTTCCATCGGGGGGCGGTCGGGCATGGCGGCGAAAGAAGCACTCCCAAGGGGGGCAGGATGGAGAGTAAGCTTACCAGCATTTATCTTGGCAGCCTGCGCAAGGATGTCGCAGGGCGGCACGACAAGGGAGGCATTCATGGAGGGAGTGGCAAGCGCACTGGGGCCGCTGTTCCTGCTGATCCTGCTGGGGGCCCTGCTGGGCTGGACCCGCCAGCCCGGGGGTGACTTCTGGCCCCGGATGGAAAGGCTGATCTACTTCCTGCTGTTTCCCGCCATGCTGATCTCGACCCTGGCCACCGCCGACGTGAGCCAGGTGCCGGTCACCCGGCTGGCCCTGGCCCTGCTCGGGGCCATGGGCCTGCTCGGCGCCCTGATGTGGCTCCTGCGTGAGCGATTGCGGCTCGCGGCCCCCGCCTTCACCTCGGCCTTCCAGGGGGCCCTGCGCTTCAACACCTATGTCGGCGTGGCCGGCGCCGCCGCGCTTCATGGCGGTGCCGGTGCCACCGTGGCCGCGGTGGCGGTGGCGCTGATGGTGCCGGTGGTCAATGTGTTCTGCGTGACCAGCTTCATCGCCGCCGGCACCCTGGGCCCTTCCGGCCTGGGCCGGAGCCTGGCGGCCCTGATCCGCAACCCGCTGATCCTCGGCTGCCTGATCGGCATCGCCCTCAATGTCGGTGGCATCGGCCTGCCCGGCTGGAGCGGCGCCGCCGTGGAGCTGCTGGGGCAAGCCGCCTTGCCGCTGGGCCTGGTGGCAGTGGGCGTGGCACTGCGCCCCGCCGCGCTGATCCGCCTGGACCGCGGCGTCTGGGCCACCAATCTGGTCAAGCTGGTGCTGATGCCGGCCCTGGTACTGGGGCTTGCCCTGATGCTGGGACTCGACCCGGTGAGCCGCGACGTGGCCCTGCTGTTCGCCGCCCTGCCCACCGCCACCTCGGCCTATATCCTGGCCCGCCAGCTGGGGGGTGACGCCGAACTGATGGCGGCGCTGATCACCGGTCAGACGCTGCTGGCCATGGTGACCCTGCCCCTGTGGCTGCGCCTGGCCGGGCAGTGAGAGGCTCAATAAAAAACATTCGCATTTGTGTTGACGGGATAAATGAGAACGATTATCTTTGCATGCGTGGCGTTGATGAGGCGCCACGGCCAGGGCAGGGCCGCCAGGCTCCTGCCATGGTTTCTCCCTCTCATTGCTAGTCACGGTCTTGCCGCCACCCTCCCGGTGGCGTTTTTTTTGCTCGATCAGGTCGAGCGCGGCGCCGCACGCCAGGGGCCACGTTCATGCAGGCGCTCGCGCAGCAACGCGGCCAGGGCTTCCACCGCCGGGCGTGATGCCTCCTCGATACGCTTCCCGACGTGCAGCCGTGCCTCACAGGGGGGCAGCAGCGGCAGGCCCTCGTCACGCCCCAGCTCGCGCATCGCCGACGTCAGTCGCTCGCGGTCGATCACGCTGATCGCCAGGCCCGCCTCGACCGCCTTCTCCACGGCATGGATGCTGGTACTGGTAAAGACCGCATGCCAGGGCGTGCCCGAGGCTTCCAACGCCTCGACCGCCAGCTCCCGATACGGACAGTCGACCTCGTGAAGGGCCAGGGGGATGCTGGCGCGTTCGGTCAGCCGTCCCACGCGGGGGCCGGCCCATACCGGCGTGGTCCGCCACAGCGACACGCCGCCGGGGAGGGGGTGCGGGCGATCCAGCACCACCGCCAGCGCCAGTTGAGAACGGGTCAACTGGCGCGCCAGCTCGCCACTGGTGGCGGTCACCGCCTCCAGCAACACATCGGGGTGGCGCGCGATGAAATCCGGCAACACGTCGACGAGCAGCTCACGGGCATAGTCTTCCGGGAGACCGAGGCGCACCTTGCCGCCCAGCCCGCGACCGGTGAAGCGCGACAGCATGCCGTCGTGCAACCGCAGGAGCTCCCGTGACTCCTGCAACAGGGCTTCCCCGGCGGCGGTTGGCGTCACTCCGCGCGGGCCGCGCTCCAGCAGCCGCGTGCCCAGCACCTCCTCCAGCCGCTTGATCTGCATGCTGATGGCACTGGTGGTGCGATGCCGCTGCTGCGCTGCGGCACCGAGGGATCCCAGTTGCGCCGCCACCTGGAAGCTGCGCAGCGACTCGAGATCCAGGGCCGACGCCATGACTTCAGACATGCTGAACCCTCCTTGCAGATAATTTCGATTTATTGAAATCGATTCCTGCCCCAGGCTCAAGGACGAACATCGCCTGACGGAGAGAGATCGCCATGCCACCTATCCTGCTGACGCCGCTGATCGCCATGGGCTTCGTGGTGTGCTGGAGCTCGGGGTTCGTCGGCGGACGGCTGGCGATCGAGGCCGACACCCCGGTGCTGGCGCTGTTTGCCTGGCGCTTCCTGCTGGCCGGCCTGCTGGTTGGCCTGTATTGGCGGCTGTGCCGGCCCGGCCGGCTGGCATGCCGGGATGTCCTGCGCGAAATGGCCATCGGCAGCCTGACCATGGGGGGGTACCTGCTGGGGGTGATACTGGCGATCCAGCTCGGCGTCAGCGCCGGGGTGACCGCGCTGATCACCGCCCTGCAGCCGTTGCTGGCGGCGGCGCTGGCCGGCCCCTGGCTCGGCGAGCGCCTGGCCCCCCGGGGCTGGGCGGGCATGGCGATCGCCACGCTGGGGATGCTGCTGTACGTGGCCGACGACATCGAGCGCGGCAGCGGCGCCCCGCTGTGGGCCTACCTGCTGCCGCTCGGCTCGGTGGTGGCGGTGACGCTGGGTAGCCTGCTGGCCGTGCGCTGGACGACGGCGATGCCGATATCGGCAACCTTGCTGTTCCAGCTCCTTGCCGCCACGGCAATCTTCACGCTGGCCGCCTTGATCGCCGGCGGTGGAGTCCTCGCGTTTCCCGCCGCCGACCTGCCCAGCGTCACCGCAATCGGCTGGCTGATCGTGCTATCGAGCCTGGGAGGGTACGGGTTCTTCGTCGCGAGCCTGCGCCGGCTCGGGGTGACCCTGACCTCGACGCTGGTCTACCTGACCCCCGCCGTGACCCTGCTCTGGGCGGCGGCCATGTTCGGCGAGCGCCCGGGGGGGCAGGGCATCATCGGCATGGGCATTGCCATCGCCGGTGTCGGCCTGACTATTCGCAGCGTCGATACATCAGGTCCCAGACGCCATGACCGAGGCGCTCGCCCCGGGCCTCGAACTTGGTCAGCGGGCGAAACGCCGGTCGCGGCACATAGGGCGCCGTGTCCGGAGCCGCCACATTGCGATAGCCCGGCGCCGCGGCCATGACCTCGGCCATCCACTCGGCGTAGGCCTCCCAGTCGGTGGCCAGGTGGAAGATGCCGCCGGGCTTGAGCCGGGTGCGCACCAGCTCGACGAAGGCGGGCTGGACGATGCGTCGCTTGTGGTGCTTCTTCTTCGGCCAGGGGTCGGGGAAGAACAGCTGCAGGGTGTCGAGGCTCGCCTCCGGCAGGCACTGCTCGAGCACCGCCAACGCATCCTCGCGGTAGACCCGGAGGTTGGTCAGGCCGCGCTTGTCGGCCTCGTCGAGCAGCTTGCCGACCCCGGGGGCATGCACCTCGATGCCGATGAAGTCGGTATCCGGATGGGTCTCGGCCTGCTCGACCAGCGAGGCGCCCATGCCGAAGCCGATCTCCAGCACCCGTGCCGCCCGGCGGCCGAACAGGGCATCGAGGTCCTGCCGGCCGTCCGCCAGCGTCAGGCCCAGCCGCGGCCAGACCTCTTCCAGGCCACGGGTCTGGGCCTGGGTCATCCGGCCGGCGCGCAGCACATAGCTCTTGATGCCACGGCGGTGCAGCGGGGCGTCGGGGCCTTCCGGGCCGGTGGTCGAGGCAGGCGCGTCGTGTTGCGGATCGTTCATGGAATCGAATGGGGCTCTCTGGGGCTCGGGTTGCGGGTGGCTCAGCCGTTGATGCGGCCAGCGAAGGGCGAGGAGGGGTCGGCGCTCTGACGGCGCGGCATGCGCCCCGCCAGGAAGGCCTCGCGGCCGGCCTCCACCGCTTTCCTCATGGCGCTGGCCATCAACACCGGCTGGCGGGCGTGGGCGATGGCGGAATTCATCAGCACGCCGTCGCAGCCGAGCTCCATGGCCATGGCCGCGTCGGAGGCGGTGCCGATGCCGGCATCCACCAGCACCGGGACGCCGGCCTGCTCGATGATCAGGCGGATGTTGTGCGGGTTCTGGATGCCGTGACCGGAGCCGATCAGCGAGCCCAGCGGCATGATGGCACAGCAGCCGAGGCGCTCGAGCTCCCGGGCCACGATGGGATCGTCGCTGGTGTAGACCATGACGTCGAAGCCATCGGCGATCAGCGTCTCGGCGGCCGACAGGGTCTCGACCACATTGGGGTAGAGGGTCGAGTCGTCGCCCAGCACCTCGAGCTTGACCAGGTGATGACCGTCGAGCAGCTCCCGAGCCAGCCTGCAGGTGCGCACCGCGTCCTTGGCCGTATAGCAGCCGGCGGTATTGGGCAGCAGGGTGAAACGCTCCGGAGGAACGGCGTCGAGCAGGTTCGGCTCACCGGCTTCCTGCCCCAGATTGGTGCGACGCACCGCGAAGGTCACCACCTCGGCACCGCTGGCGGCGATCGCCTCGGCCGTCTCGTCGAAGTCCTTGTACTTGCCGGTACCGACCAGCAGGCGGGAGGCAAACTCGCGCCCGGCGATGTTCAGCGGCTGGTCCTGGAAAAACTCACTCATGCTCTGCTCCTGTATACCCGTGGAATGCCCGACAGCCGGGGGCCCGGCGACTAGCCGCCGCCGATGGCGTGAACGACCTCGACCCGGTCGCCCTCGGCCAGCCGGATCTCGCCGTGCGCGCTCTTCGGCACGATCTCCTCGTTGACCTCCACGGCGATGCGCCGGCCGGCGAGCCCCAGGGACTCGACCAGCTCGGCGACCGTGAGGTCGGGCGTCAGGGTGCGCGCTTCGCCATTGAGCTGAATCTGCATGGCGTCCTCTCTTCGTGCTCGGGGATTCGCGGGGCCACCATTGTAGCGGAGTCGAGCCGGCCGGGGTACGGTAGGCTTCGATTCGCAACCATTCTCGAGTGACGAGGGAGGCCGGCCCATGCAGGACAGGGGGTGGTGGTTCGCAGGCGCGCTCTCGGGCGCCCTGGTGGTGATGGCCGGCGCCTTCGGCGCCCATGCCCTGGAAGGGCAGCTGGCCCCGCGCCTGGCGGCCGCCTTCGAGACCGGCGTGCGCTACCAGGCCTGGCATACCCTGGCGCTGCTCGCCGTGCTGGCCTGGCGCGCCTCGCACCGCCTGGCGGGCCAGCGGCTCGTCCTGGGGCTCTGGGTGGCGGGGGTGCTGCTGTTCTCGGGCTCGCTCTATGCCCTGGCCCTGACCGGCGTGCGCGGCCTGGGCATGATCACGCCGCTCGGCGGCGTGCTGATGCTCGCCGGCTGGCTGGCGCTGGCCGGGTGCGTGCTGCGAGCCAGAGCCGCGAGCTAGTCACGGTCGGGCAACACATAGGTGGCGGTGACCAGGGCCACCGGCCGCTCGTCACCGGCGGAATAGAGCTGCACCTCGCCCACCGCCAGGCGATTCCCCAGCTTGACGAGACGGGCATTGGCGATGACATCGCGATCGCCCCGGGGCCGGCGCAGGAAGCGGCAATGCAGGTCGCTGGTCACGGCCATGGGCTCCGGGCCGACCTGGGCCAGTATCGCCACGTACAGGCAGACATCGGCCAACCCCATCAGGGTGGGGCCGGAGACGCTGGCCCCGGGCCGCAGGTGCTCGTCCTCGATCGCCAGGCTCATGGTGGCCCGCATGTGATCGACGCCCTCGATGGTCCCCGTCCGCTGGGGAAAGACCTCGTCGAGGAAGTCCTCGATGGCGGCGGCGGTCATCACGGTCATGGGGTTCTCCTGCGGCACGAGACGATGGACACTGCACCCCAAGATAGCGCAAGGCATGGCGTGCACACAGTCACTCGGCTCCTTCTATAGTCGAGCACTCCGAAATGATTGAAGCTTTACATTAATATGTCGATGTGAGGGCTTTCTTCGAAATGGGGCGGGTACGCCTCTGCCATGGCGGGAGAGACAATGACAAATCCAATCCCCGTGACCCACCAGACCAGATACCACATTGCCGTAGTGGACGATGAAGTCGACATGCTGGATGTCCTGCAGGATGCGCTGCAGGACGAAGGCTACCGGGTCAGTGCCCTGCGAAGTGGCCAGGCGCTACACGAACTGATCGCCCGGGACCCGGTGGACCTGATTGTGCTCGACCTGAAACTGGCCGGAGAGAATGGCTTGCAGGTGGCTCGCGATATACGGGCCACCAGCCCGGTACCGATCATGATGCTGACCGGCAAGGGCGATGAAACCGACCGCATCCTGGGCCTGGAGGTCGCGGCAGACGACTTCCTGATGAAACCTTTCAATCTGCGTGAGCTGATGGCGCGGGTGCATGCCCTGCTGCGCCGCTCCAAGCAACTCAGCGTGCCCCTGCAGAGCGTCGAAGATCAGGACCATGCCTGCCTCTGGTTCGACGACTGGCGACTCGATTTGACCCGGCGCATGCTCTACAACCCGGCCAACCAGCCGGTCAACCTCACCTTCGGCGAGTTCAACCTGTTGGAAAGCCTGGTCTCGTCGGCCAACCATGTACTGAGCCGCGACAGCCTGCTGGAGCGGACCCGCGGTACCGACAGCGACTCCTTCGACCGCAGCATCGATGTGCTGATCCTGCGGCTGCGCCGCAAGCTCGAAGCCAACCCCAAGCACCCCCGTTACATTCTGACCGAACGCGGCCAGGGCTACGTGTTTCATGCCCAGGTGCGCAAGCGCTGAGATGGGACGCTGGACCCTGCAGCGACGTGCCCTGGTGGCGCTGGTCCTGGCCACGCTGTTGGCGATCGGCCTGGTACTGGTTGCCTGGTTTGGCCTGACCCAGACCCGCAATGCCGTCAGCGAGTTCGAGGCTCGCACGCTGCCGGAGATTCGGACCGCCCTGACCCTGTCCGAAGAAGTGGCGCAAGTGGCCGCCCTGGCCCCTTACGTTGCCTCGGCCGCCAAGCCCTTTCTCTTGCAAACCGAGCGCGACCGGCTGTCGCAGCGATTCCAGTCGCTGGTAGTGGTGGCCGCCTCCATCCGCGACCGCCCCTTTCGCTTGACGCTGCAATCCCTGCTTCAGGCGTTGCGAACCGACATCGACCGCCTGACAGACCTGGTGGAAACCGAGCTCTTCATTCGCGAGGACCTGCTGACCGCCCAGTTCGAAGTCAACCAGATCGTCCGTCGGATCGCAGAGTCGGAAGACGCTCGCACCGTTACTGACTGGCAGATACTGCAGGCGCTATACCAGGGCCTCAGCGACCCCGACCAGTGGGTCGAGCAATGGACCACACTGACGGCGCCCCCACCCCCGTCGATGCCGCACGCGCTGGCCTACCGGCAGCTACGACAACTGGCAGGGAGCAGCGCCGCCCAACTGACGCAAGTCGGTCAGCAAAAGGCCTTCCTGCTGGCCAGCCTGCGCGCCAAATCCGAGCGCCTGACCCGGGAGGTCAACGGCTTTGCCGGCGACTTGCAACGCCAGGTGGTGGCCCAGCAGCAGACCGTCCATGCACAGGTGAATCGCGTGCTGTTCGGCATGATGCTGATGACCGGCCTGCTGATCGTGGGGGTGATCCTGCACTACATGAGCAACCTGAAGACGGTACGTGACCTGGGGATCGTCACCCAGGACATGATGCAACTGGCGCAGGGCGGCGAGGCACCCAAGCACATCGCCGTGACCCGTCACGATGAGATCGGGACGCTGGCCAGGGCCTACGAGGTGTTCCGCGATCACGCCGGGCGCATCGAACAGGCCGGGCATGACCTGAGAGCTCAGAAACACCTGCTGGAAACGGTCTTCAACGAAATCCAGGACGGTCTCAGCGTATTCTCCGCCGACGACCGGCTGATCGCCTGGAATCGCCGCTACCTGGACATGTTCGGCCTGGCTCCGGGGACGATCGAGCCCGGCATGCCCCTGGCCGAGGTGCAGCGCCAGATGGCCCGCCATCCTCACCGTAACCTGACGCTGGCCAATCACTCGGTCGACATGAGCGCGATCAACGTGCGTCGCCACCAGGTCTACCAGAGCTTCGAGCGCCATTACGACGATGGCCGCGTGATCGAGTTTCGCAGCCAACCCATGCCTGGCGGCGGTTTCGTGACGCTCTACAGCGATCTCACCGACCGCCGCACGGTCGAGCAGCAACTGCAACAGGCCCAGAAGATGGAGGTACTGGGCCAACTGACCGGCGGTGTGGCGCACGATTTCAACAACCTGCTGGCCGCCATTCTCGGCAACCTACAACTGCTCGAACAGCAGGCGAGCCTGTCCGACAAGGCGCGCAAGTACACCGAGCGTGCCCGGGATGTCAGCGAGCGCGGCACGCAACTGGTACAGCGCTTGCTGGCGTTCAGCCGCAAGCAGCACTTGCAGCCGGAATTGATCGAGATCGATGCCCTGATCGGCGGGCTCGAGGAACTGCTGGAATACAGCGTATCGGCGCACACCCGGTTGCTGATCCGGCGGCAAGCGCCGGGCGCGAGGCTATACATCGACCCGTCGCAACTGGAAAACGCCGTGCTGAACCTGGCATTGAACAGCAGCGCGGCCATGCCGGAGGGTGGCCAGTTGACCATCACCACCGGCCAAAGCGCGGGGACGGCACCCGCAGTGACGATCACCGTAAGCGATACCGGCCAGGGGATACCGGCCGAACTGAAAGCCCGGGTCCTGGAACCCTTCTTCACCACCAAGCCCATGGGCCAGGGCAGCGGGCTGGGGTTGAGCTCCGTCTACGGTTTCGTCACCCAGAGCGGGGGCGAGTTCAGCATGGAATCCGAACCCGGCCAGGGCACGACGGTACGCCTGCGCTGGCCGACCAGTACCGCCACGGAGCGCCCCGAACGTGCCACCCCGCCCGTCCTGCCCTTGGCGGTACCGAACGGCAAGACCGTGGTGGTGGTGGAGGACGACACCGAGGTCAGGCGGGTGACGGTTGAACTCATCGCCACCTACCAGCGGCCCGTCGAGGCCTTCCGCCATGCGCAGCAGGCGCTTGACTGGTTGCAGCACAACGCCCAGGCAACCGGCCTGGTCATCACCGATGTCAATCTCAACGGCCCCCTCAGCGGCGTCGACCTGCGCGAGCAGGTGCGTCACCGCTGGCCCGCGATCCCGGTGGTGCTGGCATCGGGCATGCCGCGCGAGGCGCTGGAGCGTGAGTATGGCCTGTCGATGGGGGACACCTTCCTGCAGAAGCCGATCCGCCCCGAGCAGTGGCAAGCGTTCTTTGCCGGCCCTTCCACCGACCGCTAAGGTCGCCCGCAGCAAATATTACAAATGTTTCAAGCCGACCCGCGATGATGAAATCGTTCATTAGCACGGCGGTGCCAGGGTGTCTCGTGTCACTGGTACAACAACAACATTCAGGAGCACACCATGAAGAAATCCCTCTCCGCTCTGGCACTCGGCTTGACGGCAACGCTTATCACCCCGTCGGCGGTAGCCGACGATGTGTTGGTGGGTCTCATCACCAAGACCAACACCAATCCCTTCTTCGTGAAAATGCGGGAAGGCGCTCAGGTGCAAGCCGAGAAGTTGGGTGCTGAACTGCGCACCTTTGCCGGCCGCTTCGACGGCGATAACGACTCCCAGGTACAGGCCATCGAAAACCTGGTGTCCTCCGGGGCCAGGGGCATCCTGATTACCCCCAACGATCCGGTGGCGATCGTTCCCACCATCGAGCGAGCCCGCGAGGCCGGTGTCCTGGTCATCGCCCTGGATACCCCCTTGAGTCCGGCCAGTGCCGCCGATGCCACCCTGGCCACCGACAACTTCAAGGCCGGCGAACTGATCGGCCAGTGGGCGCGGGCGCGGATGGGCGAGGACGCCGACAGCGCCAGGATCGCCCTGCTGGACCTGAGCGCCAGCGAGATCACCGTCGACGTCGCCCGGAACCAGGGCTTCCTGCAGGGCTTCGGCATCGAACTGGGCGATCCCAACGATATCGGCGACGAAGACGACCCGCGTATCGTCGGCAACGACGTGACCCAGGGCTCCGAGGAAGGCGGTCGACGGGCCATGGAGAACCTGTTGCAGAAGGATCCCGGCGTGAACCTGGTGTACACCATCAATGAGCCGGCCGCCGCCGGTGCCTACGAGGCCCTGAAAGCGGCGGGCCGCGAAGACGCGGTCACCATCATCTCGGTCGACGGAGGGTGCCCTGGCGTGCGCAACGTCGAGGACGGCGTCATCGGCGCCACCTCCATGCAGTTTCCCTTGCGGATGGCGTCCATGGGGGTCGAGGCGATCGTCGAGTATGCCAATAGCGGGGAAATGCCACGCATGTCGCAGGGGCTCGATTTCGTGGACACCGGCGTGGAGCTGATCACCGATGCGCCGGTGGAGTCGCTACCCTCGCTCTCCTCCAGCGAAGGCCTGGAACAGTGTTGGGGCTAAGCAGCCACTGTCTGTCGGCGCCCCGGGCAGGGGCGCCCGACCCACAAACAGGTGAGTTATGACACACCCCAAGCAAGCAGGCCCTCGTACCGCTGACGCGCATGAACAGATCGCGGAAACCTCGGCCGGTCAGGTGGCCCGGTTCGAGGAAGAGACACTCTCCCTGGGCCGGCGCATACATCGCTTCTTCCATGCCAACCCGACGGCGGCACCGGCGCTGGTGCTGGTCGTATCCGTGCTGGCCTTCATGTTGCTGGTGGGCGAACGCTTCCTGGCTCCGTTCAACCTTTCACTGGTGCTGCAACAGGTCACCATCATCGGCACCCTGGGCATCGCGCAGACGCTGATCATTCTGACCATGGGCATCGACCTCTCTGTCGGCGCTATCATGGTGCTCTCATCGGTGGTCATGGGGCGCATGGCCATCGACTTCGGCCTGCCGCCGTCTCTGGCACTGGCCATCGGCCTGCTGACGGGCGCCGTTTGTGGGCTGCTCAACGGTACCTTGGTGACGCGGCTGAAGCTGCCACCCTTCATCGCCACCCTGGGTACCTGGAATATCTTCTTTGCGTTGAACCTGTGGTATTCGAAGAGTGAAGCCATTCGCTCCCAGGACATCGAGGCAACGGCACCGTTACTGCAATGGGGAGGCACCGCCTTCGAGCTGTTCGGAGCTCGCTTCACCTACGGCTCGATCCTCATGATCGTACTGTTCTGCGCCGTCTGGTATGCGCTGAACTGGACCGCCTGGGGCCGTCATGTCTATGCCACCGGCGATGACAAGGACGCCGCCGAACTGGCCGGCATCCGCACGCGCCGGGTCTTGCTGTCGGTCTACATCGTTGCCGGCATCATCTGCGCGATCGGCGCCTGGCTGCTGATCGGGCGCACCGGATCGGTGAGTCCACAGGCAGGCTATACCGCCAACCTGGACAGCATCACCGCCGTGGTGATCGGAGGCACGTCCCTGTTCGGCGGGCGAGGGTCGATCTTCGGTACGCTGATCGGCGCCCTGATCGTCGGGGTATTCCGCAATGGACTGGCACTGGCCGGGGTCGACGTGCTGTGGCAGGAGTTCACCGTCGGCATGCTCATCATCGTGGCAGTGACCACCGACCAGTGGATTCGGAGGGTATCGGCATGAGTGCACCATCCCCTGTTCTGCAGGCAACCGGGCTGGTCAAGCGTTATGGCCGGGTGACCGCACTCGACCGGGCGGACTTCGACCTCTATCCCGGCGAGGTACTGGCGGTGATCGGCGACAATGGCGCGGGCAAGTCGTCGCTGATCAAGGCCCTGTCCGGTGCGGTGGTGCCCGATGCCGGGGAGATCCGCATGCACGGCAAGCCCGTGCGGTTCCACAACCCGATGGAAGCCCGGGCAGCGGGAATCGAGACGGTCTACCAGACGTTGGCCGTGGCGCCGGCGCTGGGCATCGCCGACAACCTCTTCCTGGGCCGGGAACTGCGCAAGCCAGGCATCCTGGGGTCCGTCTTTCGCATGCTCGACAAGGCGGCCATGCAGCGCCAGGCACGGGAGAAGCTGTCGGATCTGGGCCTGCTGACCATTCAGAACATCAACCAGGCCGTGGAGACGCTCTCCGGAGGGCAGCGCCAAGGGGTGTCGGTAGCCCGTTCGGCGGCCTTCGGCAGCCAGGTGGTAATTCTGGACGAGCCAACGGCGGCACTGGGCGTCAAGGAGTCGCGGCGGGTGCTGAGCCTGATCCGGCAATTGCGCGACAAGGGCATGCCTATCGTCCTGATCAGCCATAATATGCCGCATGTCTTCGAGGTCGCCGACCGCATTCACGTGCACCGCCTGGGGCGTCGCATCGCGGTGATCCGGCCGGACACGCATACCATGTCCGATGCCGTCGCCATCATGACCGGCGCCATGGAGGCAAATCCTACCGTCGCGTGACCGCCTGGTGCTACAGTGAACACCGCTGTGGCTCGGCTTCCCGGTCAGGAAACCAGCATGCGCAAGCTTCTTCTCGTCCTGTTGTCGGTGTACACCGCCCAGCTCCACGCCGAGCCGCTGAAAATCGGTGTCAGCGTGGCGGACCTCGGCAACCCGTTCTTTGCCATCCTGGCGGATGCCGTCGGCACTTCGGCCCGGTCGGCCCATCCCGGGGAGGTAACGCTGCTGGTGCGCTCCAGTGCCTATGACCTCGACCGTCAGGTGAGCCAGATCGACGACTTCGTGGACGCGCGAATGGACATCATCATCCTGGCCGCCGCGGATAGCGAGGCCATCGCCCCGGCCGTCCGCCGTGCACAGCAGGCCGGTATCATCGTGGCGGCGGTCGATATCAATGCCCGCGGGGCGGATGTGACCGTGACCACCGATAACGTCCAGGCGGGGGAAATCGCTTGCGACTACATGGCCGAGCGACTGGGGTACGCCGGGCGCGTGGCGATCATCAACGGGGCACCGGTGTCATCGGTGACCGACCGGGTGGCCGGCTGTCGTGGGGTCCTGGACAACCATGACCGGATCCAGCTACTCAGCGACGATTACAACGGTGGCGGCACCTACAGCGGTGGATTGGAAGCCATGACCTATCTCGTCAATGCCTATCCGGATCTCGACGCCGTCTTTGCCATCAATGACCCGTCGGCCATGGGCGCGGTCAATGCCGCGCACCTGGCCGGGCGGACGAACCTGTTCATCGTCTCGGTCGACGGTTCCCCCGAAGGCGTGGCGGCCTTGCAGGAAACCCCGCCCCTACTGGCGGCCACCGCTGCGCAGTTCCCTCGCAGCATGGCCCGGACGGCCATTCGCGAGAGCCTGCAGCGCTTGACCAAGGCCGGACGGCAGGAAAGCCAGGTGATCCGCCTCCCTACCCGCCTGGTCACCCGGGAAAACGCCGAGCACTTCAGTGGCTGGAATGACGCCTTGCCAGAGCAGTGAAACACCGCCTCACCACCAACAAGAACACCCCCACCGGTCTTCCCGGCAGGGGCGTTTTTCATGGCCGCAGCCCGCAGCCCGCAGCGGGGCTTACCTGGCCTTGTGCACGGCACGCCAGTGGTGCAGCAGCGGCTCGGTATAGCCGGCGGGCTGCACACGCCCCTTGAAGATCAGGTCGCTGGCGGCCTGGAAGGCGGTGGAGGCAGCGAAGTCGGCACTCATCGGCGTGTAGGCCGGGTCACCGGCGTTCTGCGCGTCGACCACCTTGGCCATGCGCTCCAGCGTCGCCTGGACGCGCTCGGCGTCGACCACGCCGTGGTGCAGCCAGTTGGCGATGTGCTGGCTGGAGATGCGCAGGGTGGCACGGTCCTCCATCAGGCCGACGTTGTGGATATCCGGCACCTTGGAGCAGCCCACGCCGTGCTCGACCCAGCGCACCACGTAACCGAGGATGCCCTGGCAGTTGTTGTCGAGCTCCTGCTGGATCTCCTCGTCGGACCAATCGGGCGCCTCCTCCACCGGCACGCTGAGCAGATCATCGAGGAGATCGGGTTCCCCCTGGCCCTCGAGCTCGCGCTGGATGGCGGTGACGTTCACCTGGTGGTAGTGCAGGGCGTGCAGGGTGGCGGCGGTGGGCGACGGCACCCAGGCGGTGTTGGCACCGGCCTTGGGATGCCCGATCTTCTGCTCCAGCATGGCCGCCATCAGGTCCGGCATGGCCCACATGCCCTTGCCGATCTGGGCGCGGCCGCGCAGGCCGCAAGCCAGGCCGACCTGGACATTGTTGCGCTCGTAGGCGCCGATCCAGGCGGCGTTCTTCATGTCGCCCTTGCGGATCATCGGGCCGGCTTCCATGGCGGTGTGCATCTCGTCGCCGGTACGGTCGAGGAAGCCGGTGTTGATGAACACCACGCGCGAGGCGGCCTCGGCGATGCACGCCTTGAGGTTGACCGAGGTACGCCGCTCCTCGTCCATGATGCCCATCTTGAGGGTGTCGCGGGCCATGCCCAGGATGTCCTCGACGCGACCGAACAGCGCGTTGGCGAAGGCGACTTCCTTGGGGCCGTGCATCTTCGGCTTGACGATGTACATGGAGCCGGTGCGCGAGTTGCGCGGCTCGCCCTCGCCCTTCTTCAGGTCGTGCAGGGCGATCAGGCCGGTGACCACGCCATCGAGGATGCCTTCCGGCAGTTCGTTACCCTCGGCGTCGAGCACCGCCGGAGTGGTCATAAGATGGCCGACGTTGCGCACGAACATCAGCGAGCGGCCCGGCAGGGTGACGGTCTCGCCATCGCTGTTGGTCCAGCTACGGTCGCCATGCAGGCGGCGGGTGATGGTCTTGCCACCCTTCTCGACCTGCTCTTCCAGGTCGCCCTTCATCAGCCCCAGCCAGTTGGCGTAGACGCCGACCTTGTCCTCAGCGTCCACCGCGGCCACGGAGTCCTCGCAGTCCATGATGGTGGTCAGCGCGGCCTCGACGACCACGTCCTTGACGCCGGCCGGGTCGGTCTTGCCGATCGGGTGACTGGGGTCGATCTGGATCTCCAGGTGCAGGCCATGGTTGACCAGCAGGATGGCGTCGGGCTTGGCCGCATCACCGTTGATGCCGACCAGCTTGCCCGGATCCTTGAGGCCGGTCTCGCGGCCACCGTCGAGGGTTACCACCAGATGGCCATCACGCAGGGCGTACTTGACGGCATCGCGGTGGGAGCCGGTGGCCAGCGGCGCGGCACGGTCGAGCACACCACGGGCGTAGGCGATGACCTTCTCGCCGCGCTTGGGGTTGAAGCTCTCGCCCTTCTCGGCGCCGTTCTCCTCGGAGATGGCGTCGGTGCCATAGAGGGCGTCATACAGGCTGCCCCAGCGGGCATTGGCGGCATTCAGCGCGTAGCGGGCATTGCTCACCGGCACGACCAGCTGGGGGCCGGCCTGGACGGCGATCTCGCGATCGACGTTGGTGGTGGTGACGCCGACCTTGGCCGGTGCCTCGACCAGATAGCCGATCTCCTTCAGGAAGGCGCGATAGGCCGCCAGGTCGCGCACCGGGCCGGGGTGCTCGCGATGCCAGGCGTCCAGTTTCTCCTGCAGGCGGTCGCGCTCGGCGAGCAGTTCACGGTTCTTCGGTGTCAAATCATGAAACAGCGCGTCGACGCCGGACCAGAAGGCCTCGGCGTCGATGCCGGTACCCGGGAGCGCCTGCTCGTTGATGAAACGGTCCAGCTCGGTGGCCACCTGCAGGCGGTGGCGAGTGACGCGTTCGGTCATGGTGGATCTCCTCGTGCTTTGGCAGCCGGTCTTGGGTCGCACCGGTCGGCCTGGGTCGGGTTGGGTGACTGCGTGCGGGATTTTGTGGAAAATAATTCCATATGTAAACCCTAAAGCCTCGGAAGCCATGCCGAGCCAGCAGCCTGTCGAACTTGACCGATCGTCGCGAGAAAGTCGGATTTCGAGTCAAGTTTATCGATCTGATGAGGCGAATAGCGAGCTATTTAACGAATCAGATCGAATGAAATTGGCCGAAAGACCGGGTTTCGCAGTAGATCAGCGTCAAGTCCGACAGGCTGCTAGACCAAAAGATAAGACATCATGGGCTGCCGGGCGACCCGCCCGAGTGGAATCAGTGGCCCGCTCACCGCCTTGACGCTAGCATGTCCAGGCGTTGCGGAGGATTCGATGAGCGACTTTACCCCACTGCAGGCCCTGGGCCCCGTCAGTCTGGTCGACCTGACCAGCCTGGTACCCGGTAGCGACGACCTGGAGCGCTACCTCGGCCACTATGGCCTGGCACCGCTGCTCGTCGAGCAGGTGGGCCTCTACGTGGGCTACGTGGATGCCCGTGACTTCCGCCTCTGGACCCAGGTCTGGAGCCCGGCGGAGCCAATCGGCACCGCCTTCGTGGTGCATGGCTACTTCGATCATCTCGGCCTCTACCGCCATCTGCTGGAACGCCTGCTGGATCGCGGCTGGCGGGTCGTGCTCTGGGACCTGCCGGGCCACGGCCTCTCCAGCGGCCCGCGCGCCTCCATCAATGACTTCGATGACTATGGCCGCTGCCTGCAGAGCCTGCAGCTGCACCTCGAGGAGGAGAATCTGGCCCCACGCCCCTGGCTGGGAGTCGGCCAGAGCACCGGCGCGGCGATACTGGCCACCGATGCCCTCGCCCGCGGCGACGATGGCCACTGGGCGGGGCTGGCGCTGCTGGCCCCCCTGGTGCGCCCCTGGGGCTGGAACCAGTCGAGCTGGCTGCACCTCCTTGTCGGCCCCTTCGTGAACTCGATCCCGCGCAAGTTCCGCGCCAACTCCACCGACGCCGACTTCGCCGCCTTCCTGCGCGACCAGGACCCGCTTCAGCCCGACCGCCTGACCATGGAGTGGGTCAGCGCCATGCGCCGCTGGATGCCACGCTTGCTGGCCCTCCCGCCCAGTCCGGTACCGACCCTGATCCTGCAGGGTGAACAGGACCTGACCGTGGACTGGGAGTGGAACCTGGCGGTACTGGAGCGCAAGTTTCCCAATGCCGAGATCCATCGCCACCCGGAGGCACGCCACCATCTGGTCAACGAGGCCGAGCCGATCCGACAGACGCTGTTCGGCGCCCTCGACCGCTTCGTCGCTGCCCTGGAGCCCATCCCCCCGCGAGAGACCGAGAAGCGATGAACACGCGCCTGCCAGCCCTGCTGCTCCCCCTCCTGCTGCTACTGGCCAGTTGCGCCGCACAGCCCGACCGCCCCGAGACCCTGCGTCAGGCGCTGTTCGGCCTCGGCGAACGGGCCGCCAAACGGGTCATCGAGGCGCCGTCCCTGCCGCGTCCGCCGGGCGACCTGGTCCTGCTGCTGGCCCCTCCCGAGGTGGATGACAGCCTCAGCATCGGCCGTGAGCGCTTCCTCGAGAGCCTTACCCGGGCGCTGCTCGGTGCCTCCGATGGCCCGCAGGTGCTCAACTGGAACGACGCCATGGCCGAGGGAGGCGGTGACAACCAGTGGCGGCTGGACAGCCGGCTGGAGGCCGACGGCCCGCGGCTGCAGCTCTCCGACCGGGAATTGCTGCCCTATCGGTTGAGCCTGTCGCTACGCCACCCGGGTAGCGACGACATGCTGTGGGAAGGCACGATCCATGGCGCCTTCGACGCCACGGCGCTGTAGCCTGGTCGCCTTACCACCTGGCGCGCTGGCGGTGCAGCCCCCTACCCCTTCAGCATGCGGTCGAGCTGGCGGTAGCCGATGGCCTCGATCAGCTGCTCTCGCCGCGGGCGCTGCGCACCGGCCAGGTCGGCCAGGGTCAGGGCCACCCGCAGTACCCGATGGTAGGCCCGGGCCGAGAGGCGCAGCCGCTCCAGCACCCCGGCCAGCCAGGCCCGATCACCGGCCTCGAGACCACAGGCCGCCTCCAGCTCGCGCCCGGCCAGATGGGCATTCAGCGCCCCCCTTGTCCACTGACGCTGCCGGGCGGCTATCACCCGCTCGCGCACCACGGCCGACGGCTCCCCCACCGCCCGTGAGGTGAGCTGCTCCGGCGGCAGCGCCGGCACTTCCACCTGCAGGTCGATACGGTCGAGCAAGGGCCCCGAGAGCCGCGCCTGGTAGCGCTGGATCTGGGCGGCGGTGCACTGGCAGCGGTTGCGCGGGTCCCCCAGATGGCCGCAGGGGCAAGGGTTCATGGCCGCCACCAGTTGGAAACGGGCCGGGTAGCGGCGCTCATGGCTGGCCCGGGCGATATGGATCTGCCCCGATTCCATGGGCTCGCGCATCACTTCCAGCACGTGGCGTGAAAATTCGGGAAACTCGTCGAGAAAGAGTACGCCGTGGTGGGCCAGGGAGATCTCCCCGGGACGCGGCTTCGCGCCGCCCCCGACCAGCGCCACGGCACTGGCCGTGTGGTGCGGTGCACGAAAGGGGCGCCGCCCCCACTGCTCGCGCAGCGGCAGGCCACTGACCGAGCGGATCGCCGCCACCTCCAGCGCCTCGTCCTCGGAGAGCGGCGGCAGGATACCGGGCAGGCGGCTCGCCAGCATGGTCTTGCCGGTGCCGGGCGGGCCGGCCAACAGCAGGTTGTGGCCGCCGGCCGCGGCCACCTCCAGGGCACGGCGCGCCTGATGCTGGCCGCGCACGTCGATCAGGTCGGCGCCGTGGTCCGCGCGAGCGGCCGGCCGCGAGAGACGGTGGGGGGCGATGGGCGCCTGGCCGAGCAGGTGGGCCACCACCTCGAGCAGGTGGTCGGCGGGCAGCACCTCGAGGTCACCGGCCAGGGCCGCCTCGTCGGCGTTGGCCCGCGGCACGATCAGCCTCCGGCCGGCGGCACGGGCGGCCAGTGCCAGCGGCAGCACGCCGGTCACCGGGCGCAAGCGGCCATCGAGGGCCAGCTCACCGGCACTCTCGACATGCGCCAGCGCCTCCGGCGGCACCTGCTCCGACGCCACCAGCAGCCCCAGGGCAATGGGCAGGTCGAAGCGCCCGCCCTCCTTGGGCAGGTCGGCGGGCGCCAGGTTGAGGGTGATACGGCGGGTGTTGGGGAAGTCGAAGCCGGCGTTGACCAGGGCGCTACGCACCCGCTCGCGGCTCTCCTTCACCGCGGCCTCGGGCAATCCCACCAGGGTCATGCCGGGCAGTCCATTGGCCAGATGCACCTCGACCTGCACCTCGGGGGCCTCGAGGCCGAGGCCGGCCCGGGTGTGAATGATCGCCAGCGTCATGCGCGGTCCCTCGCGTGTCGTCTGACTTCAGGCTAGCAGCCCCCCCTCGCCCGGGCGACCTCAGCGGTTGGTCTCGCCACCACCGGCATCCTCCTCGGGTGCCAGGGCCTCATCCCCGGCACCGGGTTCGGCCCCAGCGACAGGCTCGTTGGCCTGACGGGCCTCCAGGGCCTCCTCCAGGGCGGCGACCTGCTTCTCCAGTGCCTCCACCCGGGCCCGGGTGCGCTGCAGCACATCCATCAGGATGTCGAAGTCCTCCCGTGACACCAGCTCGAGGCGGTCGAAGGCGCCGCGCACCACCTGCTGGATCCCCTTCTGCACCTCTTCCGGAGCCTGCGAGGCCCCCTGCAACCGGTCGCCGATCTGCTGGGCCAGGCGACTGATGCGGTCATGACTCACCATGGAGTTTCTCCTGCGTCTTGGGGTGGCTGCCTACAGGATACGCAAGCCGCCCCTCCCGCGCATTCGCCCATCTCGCCCCGTTATGGCGCAAGCGCACCAGCACTCAGCACCACAACGGTGCATTTGCTGCCCCGGGACAGGCGATACGGCTTCCTTTCGCCCCCCCATCCTCAAGCCATCAGTCTGATAACAAAAAGATTTCCTGTTACTGGCACGGTTTGCGCAAAGACAGGGCAGTCATGCATCGGCGGCTGACTAGCCGCTGCCAACCCAGTAGTGGAGACACGGGATGAAGCTCATCACCGCCATCATCAAGCCATTCAAACTCGACGATGTCCGCGAGGCACTGGCCGACAACGGCGTCCAGGGCATCACCGTCACCGAGGTCAAGGGCTTCGGCCGGCAGAAGGGCCACACCGAGCTCTATCGCGGTGCCGAGTACGTCGTCGACTTCCTGCCCAAGGTCAAGGTCGAGGTCGCCGTCGACGCCGCACGCCTCGAAGGAGTGCTCGAGGCCATCTGCAATGCCGCCAATAGCGGCAAGATCGGCGACGGCAAGGTGTTCGTGACCCCGCTCGAGGACGTCATCCGCATCCGCACCGGTGAGCGCGGTGCCGACGCCGTCTGATGACGCCATGATCCCCTGCACGGAGTAATCCCATGACAGAGCTGACCGAGCTGACCGAGCTGATGTATGCGGTCGATACCTTCTACTTCCTGATCTGCGGCGTGCTGGTGATGTGGATGGCCGCCGGCTTCTCGATGCTCGAGGCCGGCCTGGTGCGCTCCAAGAACACCGCCGAGATCCTCACCAAGAACATCGCCCTGTTCGCCATCGCCTGCACCATGTACCTGCTGGTGGGCTACTACCTGATGTACTCCAGCAGCGCGGGCGGCTTCCTGCCGAGCCTGGGCTTCCTGATCGGCGCCGAGAACAGCGTCGATGCGGTGCTCTCCGGTGACGCGGACGCCCCCTACTATTCCATGCGCTCCGACTTCTTCTTCCAGGTGGTGTTCGTGGCCACCGCCATGTCCATCGTCTCCGGTGCCGTGGCCGAACGGATGAAGCTGTGGGCCTTCCTCGCCTTCGCCGTGGTGATGACCGCGGTCATCTACCCGATCTCCGGCTACTGGACCTGGGGCGGTGGCTGGCTCGACGCGGTCGGCTACTCCGACTATGCCGGTTCCGGCATCGTGCACCTGGCGGGTGCCACCGCGGCCCTGGCCGGCGTGCTGATCCTCGGCCCGCGCAAGGGCAAGTACGGCAAGGATGGCACCATCTACGCCATTCCCGGCGCCAACCTGCCCCTGGCCACCCTGGGCACCTTCATCCTGTGGATGGGCTGGTTCGGCTTCAATGGCGGCTCCGAGCTGAAGATGTCCGACGCCCTCTCCGCCAACAACGTGGCCCAGGTGTTCGTCAACACCAATGCCGCAGCCGCCGGTGGCGTCATCGCCGCCCTGATACTGGCCAAGCTGTGGTTCCGCAAGGCCGACCTGACCATGGCCCTGAACGGCGCCCTGGCCGGCCTGGTGGCCATCACCGCCGAGCCGCTGGCGCCCTCGGCGTTCGGCGCCATGCTGATCGGTGCCGTGGGTGGCGCCCTCGTGGTGGCCTCCATCGTCAGCCTCGACAAGCTGAAGCTCGACGATCCGGTCGGCGCCATCTCGGTGCACGGCGTGGTGGGCATCTGGGGCGTGCTGGCGGTGCCGCTCTCCAACGGAGACACGAGCTTCGGCGCCCAGATCATCGGCATCCTCGGCATCTTCGTCTGGGTGTTCGTGGCCAGCCTGATCGTGTGGCTGATCCTCAAGGCCGTGATGGGCGTGCGGGTCAGCGAAGAGGAAGAGTACGAAGGGGTCGATCTGGCCGAGTGCGGCCTGGAAGCCTACCCCGAGTTCCGCGTGGCCAACGTCAACGGCGGGGGGTTCGGCCGCGGCGCCAGCGGTCATGTGGCGCACCCCAGACCCCAGCCGCATGCCGAATAACCTCACGTGTCTTCACGCACTTGCCAAGGCCCCCTATGGGGGCCTTTTTTATTCCCCCCCTCCGCGGTGTATGCTTGGACACCATGAGCGCTACTAGCATGATGGCCCCGGCCATCGACACCCGGACAGGACGAGGACAGCAACCATGAAACTGGTGACCGCCATCATCAAACCCTTCAAGCTCGACGACGTGCGGGAATCCCTTTCCGAGATCGGCGTCCAGGGCATCACCGTCACCGAGGTCAAGGGCTTCGGTCGCCAGAAGGGGCACACCGAGCTCTATCGCGGTGCCGAGTATGTGGTCGACTTCCTGCCCAAGGTCAAGCTCGAGGTCGCCGTGGACGAGGAGATGGCCGAGAAGGTGATCGATGCCATCACCCAGGTGGCCAATACCGGCAAGATCGGCGACGGCAAGATCTTCGTCACCCCGCTGGAGCAGGTGATCCGTATCCGTACCGGCGAAACCGGCAAGGATGCGGTCTGACAGCTGGAAGCTGGAAGCTGGAAGCTGGAAGCTGGAAGCTGGAAGCTGGAAGCTGGAAGCTGGAAGCTGGAAGCTGGAAGCTGGAAGCTGGAAGCTGGAAGCTGGAAGCTGGAAGCTGGAAGCTGGAAGGCAGCCTAAATAGAACCGCCTCCGTGGCAAGGCCACGGAGGCGGTTTTCTTATAGCTTCAAGCTTCCAGGCGCGAAGCGCCGCTCTTCAAGCTCCCGGCGAAGCCGGGTGGCGCTTACTTTTCGACGAAGGCGCGCTCGATCACGTAGTCGCCGGGCTCGCCCATGCGCGGCGAGATGTTGAAGCCTAGTTCGTCGAGCAGGCCGCTGGTCTCGTCGAGCATCGCCGGGCTGCCGCAGATCATCGCCCGGTCCTGCTTGGGATCGAGCGGCGGCAGGCCGGTATCCTCGGCGAGCTTGCCGCTGCGGATATGGTCGGTGAGGCGCCCTGTGGTATGGAACTCCTCGCGAGTCACCGTCGGGTAGTAGACCAGCTTCTCGGCGATCTCCTCGCCCAGGTACTCGTGTGCCGGCAGCTCCCTGGAGATGAAGTCGGCATAGGCGAGCTCGCTGACGGTGCGCACGCCGTGGATCAGCACGATCTTCTCGAAGCGCTCGTATGCTTCCGGATCCTGGATCAGGCTCATGAAGGGCGCCAGGCCGGTACCGGTAGAGAGCAGGTAGAGATTGCGCCCCGGCAGCAGGTCATCGGTGACCAGGGTGCCGGTGGGCTTGCGGCTGACCATGACATGGTCACCCACCTTGAGGTGCTGGAGCCGCGAGGTCAGGGGGCCGTCCGGCACCTTGATGCTGAAGAACTCCAGATGGTCCTCGTAGTTGGGGCTGGCGATGGAGTAGGCGCGCATCAGCGGCTTGCCGTCCACCTCGAGGCCGATCATCACGAACTGGCCGTTCTTGAAGCGCAGGCTACGCTCGCGGGTGGTACGGAAGCTGAACAGGGTGTCGTTCCAGTGGTGAACACTGAGTACCTCTTCAAGGGCGAATTTGCTCATGCCGGCTCCTTTGATATTCCATTGGCGAATAAATGCGCCGCGTAATCTGTGTAAGCAATTCTAAGAGGTCGCTTGATATCTGTTAAATGGATTATGTGGATAACCCATATCTATACTACAGATACAAAGCACCGGGAGCCCCGCCATGCGCTACACCCTGCGTCAGCTGGAAGTCTTCGTCGCCGTCGCCCAGCACGAGAGCGTCTCCCACGCCGCCCGTGCCCTGGCCCTCTCCCAGTCGGCGGCGAGCACTGCCCTGGCCGAGCTGGAGCGGCAGTTCGACTGCCAGCTGCTGGATCGCATCGGCAGGCGGCTGAAGCTCAATGCCCTGGGCTTCCAGCTACTGCCCAAGGCGGTGGCCCTGCTCGATCGCGCCGAGGAGGTCGAGGAGCTCCTGCGCGGCCAGCAGGGGGTGGGCTCGCTGGATGTGGGCGCCACCCTGACCATCGGCAACTACCTGGCGACCCTGCTGATCAGCGACTTCATGCAGCGTCACCCGGGGAGCCGGGTGCGTCTCTCGGTACGCAACACCCGCGCCATCATCGACAGCGTGCGCCACCATGAGCTCGACCTGGGGCTGATCGAGGGGCAGTGCGAGGACGATGACGTGATCACCCAGCCCTGGGTGGAGGACGAACTGGCGGTGTTCTGTTCGCCCCGCCATCCCCTGGCCGGGGCCGGCAGGGTGGAGCTGGACCGGCTGCTGCGCGAGGCCTGGATCATGCGCGAGCAGGGTTCCGGTACTCGCCTGACCCTGGAGCAGGCCGCCCGCCACCGACGCGGGCGCTTCAATATCCTGCTCGAACTGGAACATACCGAGGGCATCAAGCGGGCGGTGGAGTCGGGGCTCGGCATTGGCTGCGTGTCGAAACTGGCGCTGCGCGATGCCTTTGGGCGTGGCAGCCTGGTGGCGATCCCCACCCCGGAGCTCGACCTGAGCCGTCAGTTCAGCTTCATCTGGCACCGCCACAAGTACCTGGCCACCGGCATGCGCGAGTTCCTGCGGCTGTGCCGACAGATGACCGAAGGCATCCGGCGCAGCGACCAGATCGACCTGCCTCACTACTCCTGACGCCCCGCCTCAGGCGGGCTCAGCGACCCGGGGACGGCCGGAGGGCAGGGCCGGCGCCGACGTCTCGCGAGCCTTCAGGGTGAAGCCGCCCACCAGTTCTGCAAGGCGGTCGGCCTGGTCCTGGAGTTGCTCGGCGGCGGTGGTGGACTCCTCCACCAGGGCGGCGTTCTGCTGGGTCATGCGGTCCAGCTCGGAGACCGCCACGTTGACCTGGCCGATGCCATCGCTCTGCTCGCCGGTGGCGGCAGTGATCTCTGCCAGGACATCGGCCACCCGGGTCACGCTCTCCACCATCTCGTCCATGGTCTGGCCGGCCTCCTTCACCTGAGCCGCGCCCGCCTCGGTGCGTTCCACCGAGGTGTCGATCAACCCCTTGATCTGCTTGGCCGCCTCGGCCGAGCGGCTGGCCAGCTGGCGGACCTCGCCGGCCACCACCGCGAAGCCGCGACCCTGCTCGCCGGCCCGGGCCGCCTCCACCGAGGCGTTGAGCGCCAGCAGGTTGGTCTGGAAGGCGATGCCGTCCATCACGGTGACGATCTCGCCGATCTGTCGGGAGGAGTCGGTGATGCCCTGCATGGTCGCCACCACCTGGCCGACCGCCTCGCCACCGCGGCGCGCCACCTGGGTGGCGGACTCGGCCAGGCCGTTGGCCTGGCGGGAGGACTCGGCGGTGTGCTCCACGGTGCTGGTGATCTCCTCCATGGAGGCGGAGGTCTGCTGCAGGCTGGAGGCGGCGGTCTCGGTGCGCCGCGACAGGTCCTGGCCGCCCCGGGTGATCTCGGTAGCGGCCACGCGCACCGACTCGCTGCTGTTGCGGACGTCGAGCAGGACGCCGTTGACCTTGTCGGCGAAGGCGTTGAACTGGGTGGCCAGCTGCGCCGTCTCGTCGCGGCCGCGCACCGGCAGGCGGCGGGTGAGGTCACCGTCGCCGGAAGCGATGTCGCGCATCCGCTCGGCCAGGCGGCGCAGCGGCCGAGCGATGCTGCCGCCCACCAGCCAGCTCGCCAGCAGGCCCAAACCGGCCACAAGCAGCCCCACCAGGGTCATGCCCCAGAGGTCGGCGCGGCGCTGGTCGGCGAGCTGGGCCTCGAGGTCGTGGAGGCCGGCCAGCACCGCGGCCTCGGGCAGACGGACACTCAGCACCCAGGAGGTGTCGGTGTCGCCCAGGGTGAAAGGCCGGTAGAGCTCGAAGCGGTCGGCCGTTTCATTGAAACGGTACACCGTCTCGCCATCCCGGGCCGCCGCCAGCGGCGCCTGCGTCGATTCGTCGAGGGTCTCGGTGGCCAACTCGCCCAGCGCGGACAGGCGGGCGGTGGATGCCGCCACCACGCCCCTCGAGGCGATCAGGTCCATCTCGCCGACGCCGCCGTACAGGCCCTGGTTGGCCTCGTCGAGCATGCCCTGGAGGAAGTCCACGTCCAGGTCCACCCCGGCGATGCCGCGGAACTCGCCGTCGACCAGGATGGGAACGTTGAAGGAGGTGACCAGCAGCCGCTCGCCGCCGTAGTCATAGTAGTGGGGATCGATGATGCAGGTGCGGCGGGTCTCCCGCGGGCAGAGGTAGTATTCGCCCTTGCGGATGCCTTGGGCATTTCGTGCCTCGTTCTCCATGCTGTCGCCCAGCGGCAGGACCTCGAGGTCGCCCTCGCCGGTGCGGTACCACCAGGGCATGAAGCGGCCACTGCCGTCGTAGCCGCCGTCGGTCTTGCCGGCATGGAGGGCATCGGGCCCGAAGGCGTCGGGCTCCCAGCCGATGAAGGCGTCCAGCAGCGCGGGGGTCTCGACCACCTTGTCGCGCACCAGGCTGGAGAGTTCGCGGCGGCCCAGGGTCAGCCGGGGGCGGCCCCGGTCGTCGCTTTTCTCCATCAGGGCGTTGGTGTCAGCCAGGCCCTGGGCCACCGCCAGCGCCTGCTCGAGCTGGCGACGGATCTCCTGGGTGCGGGCATCGGCCAGGGCCCTGAGCCGCTGCTCGGCGTTGGCTTCGAGCAGCTCGCCGGTGCGCTCCGCCACCAGCGCCTGGGAGCGGGAAGCGGCCAGGGTGGCATAGCCGACCAGCACCGCCACCACGGCCAGGATGCACAGCCCCACCAGCAGGGCGACATGGGTACGCAACGACTTAAAGCGCATGGCCGGCCTCCTCGTTCAGGATGAGGAAGCCGACTCGGGCAAGGCCCGCCCAGGGAAGGAGAAGGACGTCGAGACGGGGCGGGCAAGCCACCGCAAGGGTCAGGGGAAAGATCGTCATGGAAGGCTCTCACGAATCGGGGCAGAGTTCTCGTTTTGGTGACGCGGCGAAGCCGCGTCATGCCCCTATCGGCACAATGCCTTGATGACTTGACCCCCGGCTACCGTCCCCGGTGTCGTCGGGCGATCAGCGCAGGTCGCTCACCGCCTCCTGGATATCGCCGAGGCTGGCCTTGGAGAGGTCCTTGGACAGGGTGTGAATGACCAGCTTGGTGGTCGGGCCATCGAGCTTGTCACGCAACAACCCCAGGAAACGCGGCGGGGCCACCATGATCAACTTCTTCATGCTATTGTCGACCCGGGCCCGGTAGAGGCGATCGGCGACTTCCTTGGCGAAGATGGTCTCTTCATGCTGCGAGGCTGAGTTCTCCTCACCGGAGGAGCGCGACATCGTCGACATCGACTCGTGGACATCGGCACCGCTATCGGTCACCAGGTCGCCCTCGTGCAACCGCCCTGCGGCATGCAACAGGCTGTCATGCTCTACCAGCTTGAGCGCATCGCGGGTGAAGATCCGCGCCCGCGCTGCATCGGCCACCACGATATAGGTTGTCATAGCAACTCCTTGATGCTGGTTGAATGGGCGAAGCCAAACCCCGGACACCACGCTTTCGCCTCTCATTCAACATTGGCAAGCCCACCCCCGCTGGTCAACCCGGCAGCGGCCGTCACAAGAGGTGACTGCAGCCTGCCCGGAACTGGGGTAGGATTCCGCCTTGTCGGTAAGGATACCGACCCGACTCATCACGACGATGTGCATCCTCCGGGAGGACCCCCGATGCGACAGTTGCTGTTTCCCCGCCGCCCCCTGGCCCGCTCCACCCTGCTGAGCTGCCACCTGCTGCTGCAGCTCGGCGTGCTCGCCGGCGCCGCCCTGTGGCTGGCACCCCGCACCCCCTGGCTCGCCCCGGTCGACTGGGCCAGTGCCTGGCCGGCGCTCGCGCTGGGCGGCGGTGCCTGGCTGCTGGCCGCCGTGGGCCTGCGCCTGCTCGCCGAGCTGTGGTTGCTGCCCCACCACCTGGCCGGCCCGCGTCCCGGCTTCGCCCCGGGGGCCGTGGTCACCCGTTCCTTCGAGCGCCGCCCGGCGGTTCACGCCGAGGAGGCCGCCTGGACCAGCGAGGCGCGCCCGCTCGAGACCGGGGACAGCATCCTCGGCAACGCCCGGGTGACGCGCCCCGCCGAGCGTCTGCGCCCCCGCGGCGCCAGCAACGAGCCGACCCTCGACCTGGCCGCCGGCGGCGTCGCCGAAGCCCCCTCGTCCAGGGAGCCTCGACTCTAGACCGATGCGCCCCATACCGGAACCTTGGCGGCGGGGCGTTGGGCGACGATGACAGCGGGGGAGTCAGGGCTTCCGCAAGCGACGACCGGCCCACAGCATCAGCACCGCGAAGGCCGCCCCCAGGCTGTTGGCGAGGATGTCGTGCCAGTCGCCGCCGCTGCGGCCGGGCACCGGGATCTGGGCGTACTCGATGGCGATGCCGTAGAGCACGGCAACACCCAGAGCGACTGGCAGGCGCACCCCGGCCAGCCCCATGAGCCCCGCCAGGCCGGCGTAGCCGACGAAGTGATTGGCCTTGTCCCAGGGCAGACGCTCGGGCATCTCGCTGCCCGGGGTCAGGCTGCCCAGCGCGATGGCGACCGCCCCCAGAACGGCCAGCGCCGCCCACAGGCGGCGCCACTTTCTATCCTCACCCCAGGCCAGCCGTCGCCAACACTCAGCCATGCTGGATCTGGCGATGGTAGGCCGGGCTCAGCTCGTGCAGGGCCTCCATGAAGGCCGTGACACGGTCCGGGTCGGTGAACTGGCTGATGCCATGGCCCAGGTTGAAGACGTGCCCCGGCCCCGCCCCGAAGCTGTCGAGGGTGCGCGCCACCTCGGCACGGATGGCCGTGGGGCGGGCGAACAGCACGTTGGGGTCCAGGTTGCCCTGCAGGGCGACGCGGTGCCCGACCCGGGCCCGCGCCTCGGAGAGCTCCGTGGTCCAGTCCAGCCCCAGGGCGTCGGCACCGGCCGTGGCCATGTCCTCGAGCCACTGGCCGCCGTTCTTGGTGAACAGGATCACCGGCACGCGCCTGCCCTCGTGCTCGCGGATCAGGCCGGCGACGATCTGCTCCATGTAGCGCAGCGAGAACTCCAGGTAGGCCGGCGTGGAGAGCGCCCCACCCCAGGTGTCGAAGATCTGCACGGCCTGGGCGCCGGCACGGATCTGGGCATTCAGGTAGTCGGTGACCGCATGGGCCAGCGTATCGAGCAGCCGGTGCATGGTGTCCGGCGTGTCGTAGAGCATCGCCTTGACGTGGCGGAAGTCCTTGCTGGAGCTGCCCTCGACCATGTATGTGGCCAGCGTCCAGGGGCTGCCGGAGAAGCCGATCAGCGGCACCCGGCCGTTCAGCTCGCGGCGGATGGTGGCGACCGCCCGCATCACGTAGTCCAGGTCACGCTCGGCATCGGGAACGGCCAGCGCCTCGACGTCCGCGGTGGTGCGCACCGGCTTGCGAAATTTCGGGCCCTCGCCGGTCTCGAAGTAGAGCCCCAGCCCCATGGCATCGGGGATGGTCAGGATGTCCGAGAACAGGATGGCCGCATCCAGCGGGTAGCGCTCCAGCGGCTGCAGGGTGACCTCGCAGGCGAGCTCGTGGTTGCGGCAGAGGTCCATGAAGTCGCCGGCCGCGGCGCGGGTGGCGCGGTACTCCGGCAGGTAGCGGCCGGCCTGGCGCATCATCCACACCGGCGTGCGGTCCACCGGCTGACGCGCCAGGGCGCGCAGAAAGCGATCGTTCTTGAGTTCCATGCGGGCGGTCATCCACGGAAAATGTGGGCCTCATTGTACCCGAACATCGGCCCCCGGACATCGCGACCCGGGCGACAACCGTGAGCCCGTCGCACCTTCCTGCTAGAATGGCGCTCCACCTGCCGGCACTGCCGTGGTCTGACACCGAGGTTACCCGTGACGATCCGATTCATCGCCGCCTCCCGGCTGCCCACCCCCTGGGCCACCTTCACCATGCATGGCTTCGAAGACGAGGCCACCGGCAAGGATCATATCGCCCTGACGCTGGGTGACGTGGCCGATGGCGAGCCGGTACTGGGACGGGTGCACTCCGAGTGCCTGACGGGAGACGCCCTGTTCTCGATGCGCTGCGACTGCGGCTACCAGTTGCAGGAGGCGCTCAAGCGCATCGCCGACGAAGGGCGCGGCGTGCTGCTCTACCTGCGTCAGGAGGGTCGCGGCATCGGCCTGCTCAACAAGATCCGCGCCTACCACCTGCAGGACCAGGGCGCCGATACCGTCGAGGCCAACGAGCAGCTGGGCTTCGGCGCCGACCTGCGCCGCTACGACCTCTGCGTCCCGATGCTCGACCACCTGGGCGTCAGCGGCCTCCGGCTGATGACCAACAACCCGCGCAAGGTCGATGCCCTGACCAAGGCCGGGGTCACCGTGGCGGAACGAGTACCGCTGACCACGGGTCTCAACCCTCATAACGAACAGTATCTGTCCACCAAGGCCGGCAAGCTCGGCCACATGATGGCGTTGGGCGACTTCACCCAGGCCAGTGACGTGGATATCGAACGCAAGCCCTGAACCGATGACCGGTGTCGGGGCCACTCCGGATCATGGAGGAGACCCCCATGACTCCCCCAACGTCGCGAGGCGAGCACCACTACAGCGTCCTCGAGGAGTTGCTGCACAGCATCAGCCACGGCATCGGCGCCGTCCTCAGCCTGGGCGGGGGCACGGTGCTGATCGTCCTGGCCAGCCTGGGCGCCCAGACCGACCCCTGGAAGATCGTCGGCATCAGCCTCTATGGCGCCACCCTGGTGCTGCTCTATACCGCCTCGACCCTCTACCACGGCGTCCGCCACCCGCGGCTGAAGCGCCTGTTCCAGCTGCTCGACCACTGTGCCATCTACCTGTTGATCGCCGGCACCTACACCCCCTTCCTGCTGGTCAACATGCGCGGCACCACCGGCTGGACCCTGTTCGCCATCGTCTGGTCCCTGGCGCTGGGCGGCATCGCCTGCAAGCTGCTCTGGCCCCACCGCTTCGCCGTGCTGCGCGTGACGATCTATCTGGTGATGGGCTGGCTGGTCGTCTTCGCCGGCGACGAGCTGGTGGCGAGCCTCCCGTCGACCGGCATCGCCCTGCTGGTCGCCGGCGGCATCACCTACTCCCTCGGCGTGATCTTCTATGCGATCCAGGCGATCCCCTTCAACCACGCCATCTGGCACCTGTTCGTCCTCGGCGGCAGCACCTGCCACTACTTCGCGGTCTATGCCGCCGTGCTGCCCTTCGAGGCCTGAGGCGCCTCACGCCACCCCGGCCGCCTGCTGCTCACGCTCGACGGCCCTGGCCAGCGCAGGCCGCGACACGCAGCGTTGGCGATAGGCCACCAGCGACTCCGGCAGGCGGTGCTTGAACTTCACGCCCCAGCTCAGGGTATGGCCCATCAGCAGGTCCGCCACGGTAAAGCGCTCCCCCACCAGCCAGCCCTCGCCGTCGAAGCGCCGCTCCAGCGCCGCCAGGGCCCGCTGGAACTCCCAGGCCGCGGTGGGCAGCACCGCCGGCACCCGCTGCTCGCTCGGCAGGGCGAACGTGTGCTTGGCCTGGGTCCAGAGCGGTTGTTCGAGCTCGCCGATCACGAAGCTCAGCCACTGATCGACCCGGGCCCGGTCCTCGACCGAGGCCGGCAGCAAGCCGCCCGGCTCGCCATGGCGTTCGGCCAGGTAGCGACAGATCGCCGAGGACTCGAACAGCGTCAGCTCGCCATCCTGAAGCACCGGCACCTTGCCGTCGGGATGGCGAGCCAGGTGGGCCTCGCCCTGCCCCTCGCCGGCCATCATGTCGACATGATGGTAGTCATACTCGAGCCCCAGCTCCTCGAGGGTCCAGGCCACCCGCAGCGAGCGGGACGAGGGAAAGCCGTACAGCGTGATCATCCTGGTCACTCCTTCGACGTGACAAACGAGGCAACAAGCCGGTGTCGTTACGCTAGCAGCGTACCGGACGCTCGGGAACCATGCGCTATCAGACTGTAGAGCGACAATCAGACCAACGCCCCTCGACACCGCAACCGCTCCAGCCGCGCGTAGAGGTACTCGGTGAAGAAACCGTGCATCAGGAAGCGCTGGCTCAGGTTCCAGGGGCCGACCAGATAGTGCGGGTACTTGTTGTAGGCCATCTCGGCCAGGCTCGGGTCGCCGATCAACTGGCCGATGCGGATCGCGATCGACTGGTCGAGGTTGAAGCCGTTGATGGCGTCACGGTACTCCTCGCGGGTCAGCAGCAGGCAGAACAGGCACATGAACAGCGCGTGGGCGCTCTCGAAGTCCAGCACCTGGGTGCGCTTGCGCGGCGCCTCGCCAGCCACCCCCTCCAGCGGGCGCCAGTGCCGCCAGCTGATGGCGTGCGGCGACAACGCCGCCGCGGGAGGCCGCCAGTGGCCCAGTTCCTCGATGACCCGGAACAGCTCGTGGTCGTGCTTGACGAAGCTGGCGTCGAGCATGTCGTCGATATCGGTGGGGTAGAGCGTCAAGGGCTCGACCCCGAGTTCCTCGCTGTTGTCGATGAGGAAGTTGAGGACATTGGATTCGGTAGCGAAGTGACGAAGGATCAGCCGGTTGGCGTGCGGGCTGACAAAGTGGGTGCAGAAGGCGCAGATCAGTCGCTGCAGCAGCCCATGGGCGCGGAACTGGGGCAGCGGCAGGCGCTTTACGAACCAGATCAGGTGCAGCAGCATCGCCAGCAGGAACTGCAGCAGCGGGCGCAGCGACCAGCGCGTCGGGGTCTCGATATCGTTCAGCCACAGCCGCACCGCCTCGGGCTCGATGGGCAGGGAGTCGTCGACTGCCAGGGCCCGCAGGAAGGGGCTGCGAGGCCTGTTCCCGGTATCAGCCATGGTCGATCTCCTCCAGCTGCAGGGCATAGAGCCGCGCCACCACCCGTGCGGTGCGCAGGATCGACCGCAGGTCGCGCTGCGTGCGGCACACCCGGTCGATCAACGCGTAGAGCTTGTCCAGGTGGGCGTCGTCGTTCTCGCCGTGGTAGCGCATGAAGCGGGTGTAACGGCCGTCGCCGTCGGTGGCCTCGTCGATCCGCCGGGCCCAGTCACCGGCCATCTTCTGGCCCAGCCCCTCGATGATCCACATGGCGCCGATCAGGTCGACGGGGTTGGGCTGGCTGGCACGGTACATCATGAAGGCGTGCAGCGCCTCGCTGCCGGCATTGCGCTGCGCTTCCCGGATCTCGTCCGGCTCACCGCCCGCGGCGACGAAGTCGGCTTCCAGCATCTCGTAGTCGCGGTGCTCCTCCCGGGCGTGGCCGATCACCTCCGAGCGCACATCGGCGAAGTCGCGGTCGAAACTCGAGGCCCCGCGGGTGATCCAGCGTGCCCCTTCGATCACCTGCTGGCGCAGATGCAGCAACAGCGTACGGTAGTCCGCCCGGGTGAACCTGCCGCGCTCCAGACGCTGGATCACCGGCACCCGGCCCAGCTGGCGCTCGAAATCGAACCAGACGCGCATCAGGCCCTGAAGACACTCCTGACCCACCCGGGTGGTGACCTTGCTTTCCATGGCTACTCCTCCACGACCGTCAGTTGCATGTAGACGTTATTGAACCGGCCGCTCTCCGGCACCATGCACAGGAGGGTGTCGCCGGCCCGGTAGTGCTGGGTGCGGCGGAACTCGTCGAGCATGATGAACAGCGAGGCGCAGCCGGTATTTCCCCGGGTATAGAGGTTGGTGTACCACTTCGCTTCGGGAATGGCCGCCCCGGCCTGGGTCAACATGTCGAAGATCCTGCCGCGAAAGTAGTGCGACGAATAATGGCAGAGCACATGGTCGACCTTGTCCACCTCGACCCGCCCCTCGTCGATCAGCCGCAGCAGCCCGTCGACGCCGAGCTTGACGATGTTGTCGAGCAGGCGGACATCCTGGCGGATCAGCAGGGCCCCGGCGGCCTCCGCCTCGGCGTAGGTGGGGAAGTCCTGCCAGCTCCTGGCCTCGCCGGCGGAGGCCGCCTGGCCGACGCTCATGCACACCGGATAGGCATCGGCGTGGGAGATGCCGCGAATCCAGTCGATGCGAAAGCAGCGCTGCCGCGGGACGTTTTCCAGCAGCAGGGCACCCGCGCCGTCCGACAGCATCCAGCGCAGGAACTCGGCATTGAAATCGACCTCCTCCGCCACCGCCTCGTAGCGGCTGGCCTTGAACAGGCGCGACGCCAGCTCGCTGGCGACCACCAGGGCGCTGGCATGCTCGCCGGCCTTGAGGCCGGTGTAGGCGGCCTTCAGCGCCATCATGCTGCTCGAGCAGATGCCGTGGCTGCTGTGCAGCTCTACGCCGGACACGCCCAGCTCCGCCTGCACCATGCTGCCGAAACCGGGCAGCACCAGGTCGCCCTGGCTGGTGGCCACGCTCAGCATGCCGAGCCGCGACTTGCCCAGGTAACCCTGGTCGAGACACGCCTGCCCCGCCCGCGCCGCCATCTCGCTATTGCTGATGGTGGTGTTGTGGTCGGCATCGATGGCGTAGTGGCGCTGCCGGATGCCGTTGGACTGCAGGATCCGGCGCTTCAGGCGGCTCGGCTTGCCGTTGACCAGGCCGAGCACCGCCTCGATCCGTTCGTTGTCCACGGGGTCGCCCGGCAGGTAGTGCCCGGTGCTGGTGATATAGACGGTCACGAGGGTTGGCTCCCGTGCTTCAGGGCGTGGCGAAGACAGCGCAGGTTCTCTTCCAGGTAGGGAAAGACGCACAGCAGCGCCATGAACGTCAGGTAGTAGGGCAGGTAGCGCTCCCCGCCATGGGGTACGTCCAGGGGCACCAGCTGCATCTGGCCCTGCCAGGCGAAGGTCACCAGGTCCACCACCACCGGCCAGTTGATGACCATGATCATCGCCAGCATGTAGAGCGGCAGGCTGGCCAGGTAGCTGTGGGCGTGCATTTCCCAGATGCTGATACGCCGGCGCGGCGCCGCATAGTGAACGTCCCAGTGGGCCACCGCCTCATGCAGCACCCAGGCCAGCAGGCAGATCAGCAGGACCAGGACATTGATGCGGAAGAGCAGGCAGACAATGATGGGGATACCGACCTGAAGGCCCATCAACGAATGCATCAGCGACTCCTTCAGGCCCGACGTCTCCTCGATGCGGGTGGCCCGGTGGCAGCACCAGTCGGCAAAGCCGGCGAGCCCCCACAGGGGCAGGAAGACGTACAACAGCACATGGATCAGCAGTACCTGGGTATCCATGGGACGTCCCTCGGGTTCGGCACGATGGAGGGTGGTCTTGCATGGCGGCGGGGTTTCATGGAAGATGTTAGGAAACGGTGTTCGAAAACCATCTTAGCCAAGCACCGGGCTTTTGCAAGGGCCGATCGAAGATGAACAGTGCACCCCGGAACGCCAGCGGCCAGACACGCCAGGACAGGGCCGGCAGCGACACGCGCGCCAGGGACCGCTACCCCGATGCGCTGCGCGCCGGGGCGCTGCTGGTCGTGGTGTTCGGCCACTGGATCGCCACCCTGCCCCGGCTCGAAAACGGGCTGATGACCTCGACCGACCACCTGCTGCTGGTCTGGACGGGCGCCGGCGTGCTCACCTGGGTACTGCAGGTGGTTCCGCTGTTCGTGTTCGTCTCGGCCGCGGTGAGCGCGGACGGCGCCCAGCGCCGGCTGGAGCAGGGCGATCGGCAGCTGCACTGGTGGGCGGGCAGGGCGCTGGGGCTCGCTCGCCCCACCGTCACCTACCTGGCGGTGCTGGTCGCCTTCGTCATCCTCGCCGCCTATACCGGAGGGCGCCTGCTCGGCCCGCTCAACCACTCGCTGACCGTTCATCTCTGGTTCCTGATGATGCTGCTGGGGGTACAGGCACTGCTGCCGCTCAGCGTCTGGGCCGATCGCCGCTGGGGGCTCAAGGCCGTGGCGGGCCTGCTGCTGATCGCCGCCACGGTCGACGTCCTGCGCGCCGGCCTCGCAGCGCCCGGCGACCTGCTGGATCTGGGCACGCGGGTCACCGGCAACGGCGGCGGCATCGGCTGGCTCAACACCGCCGTCGTCTGGCTGCTGCCGCAGCAGCTCGGCATCGCCTGGAAACGCGGCCGCTTCTCCGGCCTGGGCACCGGCCTCGCCCTGCTGCTGCTGGGGCTGCTGTGGCTGGCCGCCGCGGTGGCCTCCGGCTACCCCGTCGCCATGGTCGATGGCGCGTTCGGCGCCCCCAGCAACCTGCTGCCGCCGACCCTGGCCCTGGTGGGCGTGATGTGGGTGCAGGTGGGCGCGGTGCTCGCCTGCGAAGGTCCGGTACGGCGCCTGCTGGAGCGCCGCCGGGTCGACAGGGTGGTGACGATCCTCGGCGCCCTGGGCATGCCGCTCTACCTCTGGCACAAGCTCGCCGAGCTGCCGGCGGCCTGGCTGGGCGAGCGCCTCGGCCTGCCCATCGACGCCGGCATACCGGGCGAAGTGGGCTTCTGGCTCGGCCGCCTGTGGTGGATCCTGCTGTGCATCGTGGCCGTCGCCCCGGTGATGGTCGCGGTGGTGACCTTCGAGATGAGCCGCAAGCGCGACGTGGTCTCGGCCACCGGCACCCCGGCGATTCTGGCCGGGGGCGCGGCGCTACTGGGCGGCATCATCGTCAGCCTGGCGCTCGGCGCCCTGCCCGGCGCCATCGTCGGCCTGGCCGGCGTGGCCGCCGCCTCCTGGCTGCTGCGGGCCCATCCGCAACCGGCGCGGGGGTCATGGCCCCCACCGAGCCGGCAGGAGCCCTGACAGGGGACCTCGGGCATGGTCGACTCCCCTCCAAGGGTTGGCTCCACCGAAACGGGACGAGGCTAATGGGTGTGGATAACGTGACACTTGGGTTATCCACACCCGGGAGCGCTATGCCTCGACTCCCTGGCGACGATAGGCGTCGGCGAAGATCTCTTCGATAGGGCGATGCGGGTCGCGCTGCCGGAGTCGGTTCACCTCGGCGGACAGTCGCACCAGCTCCTCGCTGGGCTTGGCCCACTGTTCCTTGGGCAGTGGTTTGGACCACTCTTCTACCTCCGCCGGGCGCAGCTTGGGGCGCGTCTTCATCAGGCGCTTGGCTTCCCACTCGGTCAGGTAGCCGGGCAGGTTCCATAACTCGATGACGTGATAGGCATACCAGAAGAAAGCGAAGACCGGCCCGACTTCACCCTTGGCCCGGCGCTCGCGCATTCGGCGACGCGCATTGCGCAGCGTATGCACCCCTTCCCAGGGCGGATCGTCCTTGCCGCGCGGCAGGTGAGGGTCCTGAATCTCATGCAGGGAGTGGACTTCATACTCCATATAGGCGCGCAATGCTTCCCAGTTGCTGATCGCCAGGGGCAAGCCCGCCGACACGTATTCGAGCTTCAGCCACTTGCCCGTCTCCGGGTGGGCATACCCGACGCCCATGCCGTACTGCTGTTGAACGCCGTACTGGGTGGCCCCGCGAGCTTCCACCACCCAGGCCATCAAGGACTCCCAGGGAACGAAAACGACTTCCTGCGTATCGGTCAGGGTAAAGCACACTTCGCGGCGCTGCCGATTAAAGCGAACGGGGATGCTTCGCTTCAAGTCCTGAATACCCATATAGTGGCCTATATACATGAGTAACAAGCCAGCCGTTCCGCCCACTACGCCTGACCAGAAAAATATCTTATAAAATAGAAAAAATTCGCCTGCAGTTACATCTGGTATAATTAGCCAAATGACAAAGGGGAAAACAATGAGGCATAATAATACAAAACCACACCATCCGGCGGTAATCATCTGCCAACCAAATACATTCGGCCAGCCCCCTCCTAAGTCCAGCCAAGTGTCGCTAATCTCACTTACGGCCTTGCTCATATCCAGCGGCGGCTGGCCCGTTGATAAGGGAAGGGGCGCCAGATAGGTAATGCTCCCGCCGGGAATCGCCTGGGTATCGCCCGCACGATGAGGCTGAGATAGCTCAGGCTGCGGCAGGTCCGGTATCTTCTTCTGCATGGTCAAATTCCTTTTCGCCTCTTATCACCTGCGATCAAAGATCGACAGCATACCAGCTCCCGGGGTCGCCTCGACGGGGAAACGCCGAGGGGGTATAGCGCTTGCCGCGACCAACCCCACCGCGCGGGTCGATATAGATATAGACGTCACTTGCCTGATAGTTGCCTTCGTCATCGAGGTGCTCCAGTCGCACCCCGACCACCCAATGTTCGGTCTCATACCCATGGGGGGTGGGCCGGTGTGCTGGTGCGCGCCCCGATAACACCACATGGCTATCATCGGCATCGGCACCTATCACCAGCGCTTCCGCCAGCTCTGATGTCGCTTCCAGCCAGTGTTCGGGTGCCCGTATCGTGCCTTCACGCTGCCATATCTGTATAGGCTGTATCTGCCATGCCTTGAGAGCCAGTCGCACCGGCGCTTTGCCCACGAGTGGGGGCTGCAAAGCCTGGGGGGTTAGCCCGGGCAGATTCAGTTGAATAAGAGAGTGATCAGGACGACGCGTCCAGTTGGGCCGCCAACTCTCTGTGTAGACCTCTTCCAGTGTTATATGAGCAGCTTGACTGATGCGCTGTAGCTCGCTCAGGTAATGCTCTAAGGTTTCATCGCCCTGCTCTGTTCCCCAGGGAGAGTGCAACAACCACTGATCGTGCTGACTGATATTGTGACGGTTATAGAGCCAGGTACCCCCGAGCTGTAGAACCGAAAACGCCAGGCCTATGGCATTGAAACGCCAAAACACCGATGCGAGTTGAGGGCCTGCCATTGCCCATGTCGTGGCACCTCGCGCAACAGCAATACCAGCCCTCGCATTGGAAATTAGCCCATAACCGTGTGCCCCCATTAACCCAGCATCGCCCACCATGGCCAGCGCAGCGGCCCCCTGAGCATTGCCGTTGCCACTACGCACAGCATCCTGCCAGTTACTCCTATTATTATATAATCCAAATATAGAAGCCCCGAATCCAGTAAAATACCCAGCAACCCCTAGACCAAAGTGCATTCGTCCCAGCTGAGCACTTACACCACTTGAACGACTGGCGTTGGCAGCGTTTGCTAATGCACGTGCCTGTGCCTGAAGTGCGGTATCACCAATACTTTGTGCTGCAAGGAAACCTGCTGTCGCAGTTGCTAAAACTGAACCTGACAGCCTGATATAGGCCTGCATTTTTTCACTGTTATCTTCACTATTCCGTGCTTCTTGAAAGACCTTTACAGCTGCCCACAGCCCCACTGCTTGGCCGATAAATACCAGCAACCCGACACCATCGCCCAATAGCCCTGCCGGCGGAGCTCGGTAGATTCCCTGACGGAGGTTGCTGGTCAGCCGCCCGACTGCCACGGCCTTGCCGGCATCATCGAACTCCAGCACCAGGCCGGCTCGGCCACTGTCGCCTTCCGACAAGGTAAGGTCGTCGGCACCCACGTCGCCAACCGGACTCAAGCCCGCCGCCAAGCGATGCTCGTTGGCGTCCAGTTGTGCCTGTACCCCACGGCGCTCGGCACTCAACCGGTCTCGCTCTGCTCCGGTCGCCTGACGCTTTCTGTTGTTCAAGCTGGTGAGGCGCTGGCGTAGGGCCAGGGTCTCTTCCACCAGATCCATCAGCTCTTCTAGACTCTGCGTCGAGAAAACGAAGCGGGCGCCGTTCTCCTTGGCGGCATCGACTATGCGCGCCCAGAGAGCGGGCGGATCAAGCTGGCGAAACAGGTCCTCGAGATCGGGCATGACGAAATTGCCCTGCCCCGTCGTCTGTTGCAGCTGTTCCATGATCCTGGCCAACCCCGCGCCCACGGCGGGCGTCAGGTTGGTTCTGGCACCATTCGCCAAGGATTGGATATTTTCAGGCAGTTCCGTCAGGTCGGGCAGCTTTCCATTTTCGGCCCCTTTCAGCCTATCTACCCAGCTGTCCAGATGATTCAGAATGCCGTATCCCGCGGCGATGAGAGATGTATAGTCCTTGATCAGCGCAGCTTGCTCCTGCAAGCTGCGGGTATGAAATAGGGGGCGATCGTACTCAGGATGCTCCGTCAACCACTGTTTTATCCTTTCGATGACCTCATCGTCTCGACAGATATCCCGCGTACAGGCGTATTCCGCCGAGAAGGCTTTCTCTACCTGCGCTTCGTTATCGGCGTCAAAATACCAGGCTGCCAAATGAAAATAGTTGGAGCACAGTATATCAGCCCGGTCTTGGCTGATATGGTTCAGGAGGGCATTCCAGCGCGCTAGCTTTGGACGCTGCTGCTCCAGAAATTGAGCCATGTCGCCGAGGCGAATATGGTCATTAACCCCGCGTTGACCAAAGGAGGCCCCTTCCAAAATATCGCGGACGCGCCGGTTATTGGTTTTCTTGAGGTCGAGCAAGGTGTCTAGATGCCGATCGACAAACTCACTTTCGGCTTCTGCCAAGGCATTGTTGGCATAGTAGCGGCGTATCTCCTGCTGTTGGATTTGCCCGATCGCAGAGGCATTGGTTCTACTGGGTTTTGGGCTTACCTCGAGCAACCTCTCTCTAAGATCACCCGGCAAGTCAGGATCGTAGGAGCGAGGAAGCTGCTCCTCTTCGTTTAGATAATTCAGCACGGCTTGCCGAGTACGCTCCCTATGCGGCTCATCCAGCCTGTCCAAATCACTCCAAAGAGCACTCTCTGGAGAGCCTTCCTCGCCAGGAGCCAAGGAATCCATGGTTTCTGCCGTCAACTGCGTGATGGATTCGATATAACAGCCCATCACATAGTTGCGCTGCGTGCGTTTTTCCTTCTCCTCCGTCCACTCCTCGATCCACCCCACCACGTTGTCCTGGTACATGGCCAGGTCGCGCATTACGCCAATATCGTCGCGTACGACCAGGCAGAGGCATTCGTCGCGATCCTTGACCTTGTGCTGCTTGAGCAGTTTCCCAAGACGGGACTTGTGGTAGTAGTGATCGTTTTCCCAGTGGTAGGCCTCGCCTTCCTGCTCGTGGCCGCCTTCGGGTTGTTCCAGCTCGGCATCTTCGGCGAATTCGGCGACCCACTCTTCTGCCTGGACAGTGGTGATCAGGTGTTCCCCGCCACCGGAAACGGGATTGGCTCCCGAGAGATCGACGGCCTGCATGAAGGCGTCGCGATCCGCTTCGCTCTGCTGCACCTGGGCACGCTTGGCGTCGGTCCACTGCACTTCGGAGAAGCAGACGTAGAGGGTCCGATCCGTCTCGTACTCGAGCTTGCCGCCGGTGATCTTATCGCCTTGATCACGAAACTCGTATTCGGCGAGGTCGTTGGTGTCACCATCGAGCACATAGAGGAAGCCGTTACGCAGCAGGCGAATGCCAAGAGGCCGCGCACTCAAGGTGCAGGGAGTCGAGCACCCGGGCACCAGCTCCTCGACCAGGCCATAGCGTAGAGGCAGCAGTTGAACCTTGCCGTTGATCAACGGGCAGGTGGCGCCCTCGTCGCTGTCGCGGCACGGCAGTTCATACGCCGCCAGTGCGCCATCACCGCGGTCATTATTGGGTCGCTCGAATGCGGACATATGACATGCTCCCTATGTCATGACGGGGGATTGATGAGTGTTGGCCGCTTTCAGGGCGGCCTCGAGACGCTCGAGGCTGCTGAGATGCTTCGCCGTGAGCCAGCGGTAGGCGGGGATATCGGTGGCGCGATCGCTCCAGGTGGTGATGCCGAGACGGGCCATCAGGGTGCATAGCAGCGCCCATTCTCGCGGCGAGGTGAAGCCCATGTCTCGGGCTTCACGCACGATCTCGAGGAGCTGGACATGGCGCTGCGGCCGGCTCGTCTCCATCAGCCAGCCAGCGCAGTGCTGGTCGACAAAACCCATTAACTGCCGGGCATGCCGGCGCAGGTCGCAGGCCTGCAGCCGTTGAAGCTGAGCCTCGGATAGACAATAGCCTGCCGGGGCAGGCACCAGTGGGGGCGCTTCGTCTGCTGCCGGTGCCCAGCTCTGCCACGCCTCGGCCACGGCATCCGGCAGCACCAGGCGCTCGATGGGGCCCCACGGCACCAAGGCCGGCGTACTACCCTCCTGCAACAGAGCAGCGATGACCGCCGGGTCGGCAAGCCGAAGCAGCATGGGCACGTCGAGCGGATGGCGCACCAGGATCAGGCTTCGCAAATGGTCTGCGACCTCGGTGAGGCTGGCTCCGCTCTCGACCAGATAGCCCCACTCCGGCTCCAGGCCGTCGGCGAGGAAAGCCTGGAGCACCGGATCATCCAATCCATTCAGCTGCACCAACCAGGGGGATACGTCTTTCACCTCGGCCCAAGGGGTGCCGGCGTAGAGCAGGTCTGCCTCCAGCCTGCCTTCGGACCATTCATAGAGCCGGCGTGGCAGTTCCTGCACTCGTACGCCATCGAGGAGCAGATAAACCTGCTTCTCGACGGGCCAGGCCCATCCACCCCCCGATAGTCCCGACGTCAACGGCCAGAGTTCCATCATGGTCTTCAACCGCTATTGCCCGATTCACACACTGGACACAAGGCCTGCTGCTGCAACAGTGCCGCGTGCTGTGGCGCCTGCACCGGAGTGAACTGGGGCGCCGCCTCCACCTCCCTCGGCAACACCGGCGCCTGGGCCGCCTGGCCGGAGCCGGAGCCGGGGCTGCCGCCGGAGTTGATCTTGACGCTGGCGCCGACGATGGTCACCCCAGAGGGGTCGAGCTTGACGAAGCTGCCGCCGGCCTGGAGGGTGATCTCGGCACCGGCTTCGATCACGACCTTCATGCCCGCCTGGTGGTGAATCTCCTGGCCGGCCTCCACCAGTTGGGCGCGGCCGGTCTTCTCGTGACGGCTAGCGCCGACGATCAGGTGGTCGTCGCCGTCGATCCGGGTGTGGCGCTGCCCGTGCACGGCCAGGTGGTCGTCGCCGTGGATCTCGCTCACTCGGTCGTGGTGTACGGTGAGGTGGCTGTCGTTACCGATCTCCTCGGTGCGGTCGTGGTTGGTCAACAGCTCCAGGTCCTTCTGGGCGTGCAGCCAGATCTGCTCGCGCTCGGCCTGGTCCTCGAAGCGCAATTCGTTGAAGCCGTCGCCCTGGTGGCTCT
>NZ_JAKVPY010000020.1:0-86430 GCF_022487945.1 Halomonas flagellata | reverse complement strand
AGGTCGTTAGGGTTTCACCCATGGCGGTTGGTCCTCCTGAATCAGGTTCTGCCAGGAACTCTCTGATTTATCAGTAGGATACCAACCGCCATCTTCATTTCCAGGGCTGCCCGGTGAATATCAGGGGCTGACGCCCCCGGAGTGCCTCGGCTATCGAACACCAGTCCAATCAGTACTGAAGCTTCATAAAACGGGCGCCTCAAGGGCGCCCGCTTTCGTATTACTTCACACTCAGAAGCGGTCGACGCGGAACGGGGCCATGTCCACCGCGGGTTCTTCGCCATCCATCATCTGGGCAAGCAGCTCACCGGTAGCCGGGCCCAGGGTAAAGCCCTGGTGGCCGTGGCCGAAGGCGAGCCACAGCCCCGCCTTGTCGGGGGCCGGGCCGATCACCGGCTTCATGTCGGGCAGGCAGGGCCGGGCCCCTTTCCAGGGCTGGCCGTCGCGACGCTTGCCCAGCGGGAACAGCTTGCGTGCCACCTTCTCGGCGGCGGCCAACTGCTTGTACTGGGGCGGCGAGTCCAGGTCGGCAAGCTCGGCGCCGGTGGTCAGGCGAATCCCGGCGCGCATCGGCTCGAGCAGGAAGCCCTTTTCGGCATCCATCACCCAGTGGTTGAGCTTGGCTCCCTCTTCCGCGGAGTAGTGCATGTGGTAGCCGCGCTTCACGAACAGCGGCACTTTCGTGCCCAGCCTCGCCAGCTGTTCTCCGGCCCAGGGCCCCAGGGCCACCACCACCTCATCTGCCTCCAGGGCCCCCTCGCTGGTCTTGACTCGCCAGCCGCCCTCTACCTGGAGCACGTCCTCGACGCTGGCCTGCATCACGCGGCCGCCCTGTTCCACAAAGCTGCGGGCGTAGGCCTGCACCAAGCCGCCCGGGTCCGAGACCATCCAGGGCTGCGTCCAGTGGATCGCCCCGATCAGCCCCTTGCCCAGATACGGCTCCTTGGCGTAGAGCGCCTCGGCGTCAAGCACCTCATACTCGACCCCGAAGCGCTCGTGGTTCTCCCTGGCCATTTCCTGGCGCTCCTCGAACTCCTTGCGGGTGCGGTAAAGCTCCAGCCAGCCGCCCTTGCGCACCAGCGCCTCGGCGCCGGCGGCCTCGATCATCGGCGCGTGGGCATCCTGGCAGCGCATGATCAGTGACGCCCACTCGTTTACTATGCGCTCGTAGCGCTTACCGCTCGAGTTCAGCCAGTAGTTCAGCAGCGGGCCCGCCGCGTTCATCATGCCGGTGGGGCGGTAGCGGATATCCACCTTGCGGTTAGGCAGCACCCGCAGCAGGGTGCCGACATCACGGGGGAAAGCGTAGGGGCGCACCGCCTCGCGCTGGATGATGCCGGCATTGCCGAAGGAGGTCTCGAGCCCCGGCTCGCGGCGGTCCACCAGCGTGACGTCATGACCGCGACGCACTAGATGCCAGGCCACTGAAACGCCGACCATGCCGGCACCAAGAACGATGATATTGCGGGTCATGAAGGTCTCCCTGCCGATGGATACAGAAAGCTCCGCCGCGGGGCAGAGCCTGTCAAGCAAGGAGTTTAGCAACGCTTCCCAGAAAATCGGATATGCGCTGATAATTAAGATGATGGTTCTATAGTAAGCTCAAAAGGCAGAATTATTGTTCGGAAAAATGAAGGAGAGATAGAATAATTGCCGATCCGTACTCCTGGGGTTGTCCAGTGCCTGCTCGGTACGTAGTCGGCGCACCCGCTTGCCGAGGTCTTCGCCCCGACGGCGCGCCTTCGCTAAGTGGATTCAATCACACGGGATCTTCTTCATGCGCTCTTCGGCGCGCTTCACCGTTTTCATCTTCTCCGGCCGCTTCATGGCTTTCCAGTGGCGTATCTCTTCCACCGTGCGGCCGCAGCCGGTGCACAGGCCTCCTGACAGTTGGCAAACGGAGACACAGGGGCTTTCGATCTTCTTCGCCATTCAATGCCTCGTTGGCTTGCTGCGTAGCCGACGCTGCCAGTCGCCGCCGTGTTCCCGCTGGCACGCTTCTTCGCTGTCGAAATCGAGATGCCGCGAGATGTCGCCGACATCGAGGCCGGCCTCGGCCAATGCCTCGGCGGTCAGGTCATCAATGTGGCGTCGGGCATCGCCCTTCAGGGCATTCGCCAGGTTGGGGTGGGTATCGAACACCCAGGTGACCACCAGGCTCTCGGGAAAGCGCTGGTAGTCGACCTCGTGTGTCAGCCAGCTAAAGCCGGGCAGCAGAGGCTTGGCATGCTCGCAGGCGTGGGTCAGTGAAGCGGTCAATCGTCGCTCCATCTTGCCGCGTTCTTTCTTGGCAATCATTCACTCTCCAAACTGTTCTGCCTGCCACGGTAGCGCTCGGCACCATAGGTCGTGCAGCTTACGGTAAAAACTGCCGAATCATCTCCTCCCGCTCCATCTTCAGCATTTCCCCCAACATCGGGTCAGCGTTTTCGCTGGCTTGCCACTCCAGCAATAGCGCTTCGGCCTCGGGCGATTCGGCCAGGCGGGCCGCCAGGATGTGATTGGCATCCGGGGGGGCACTCGCCTCGCTGGCGTAGGCGTTCTCCACTTCCTCGTAACAGGCCAGGGCTTCTGCCGTGGCTCCTTCCAGGCGCTCGTGCACCATGCAGCGCAGCAGCATTCCTTCCTTGTGCAGTTCCCCTTCCTGCAGCTCATCCAGGTCGTCCTTGGCTTCCTCATACCGGCCGAGGCTGGCGAGGAGCTGTGCACGGCTGTTGAGCAACGCGGGATCGTTGGGGTGTCGTTCCAGTCCTTCCTCGTAGATCGTGAGCACTTCTTCGAGCTGCTGCGTATCGCCGCGTGCTTCGACGAGGGCGGCGCCGGCACGCTCCAGGTAATGCGCCGGTGGCTCGCCGTTGACCGGTGAGCAGGCAGTGAGCAGCAGGGCGGCGATCGAGATGAACAGGATTTTCTTCACTGCGCTTCTACCTCGATCTCGAAGCCGATTTCTGACGTGCCGGAAGTCAGGTGCCCCGAGCCACTGGAGAAGAAGTAGCCGCCAATGAGTTGTAGCGTCAGGCGGCGGGGCGGCATGGGCAGGGTGAAGGTAACATGGCCGATGGGCTCGAAGTCATCTTCTGGCCAGGCGGCAACGCCTCCCCTGGCGAGATCCTGCTTGGCGATTTCCTGCATACCATCGCGCAGTGCGGCCGAAACGAACCAATCGACGGAACCGAGCCGGCTGGCAGCGGTTCTGCCCATGGCGCTAACGCTCAACGTATCGCCGCGTAGTGTCACATGCCCGCGCAGGTTATAGGAGGCGTGAACGCCTACCCCTTCCACGAGCAGGTAATCGGGCCTGACCTTGTAGAAGGGCTCGGAGAACTCGCGATACTTCAGCGCAGGTACTTCGATGTCCTTCGGCTCGGTTTCGGTGGTCAGCGTGGAGAGAAAGTCGCCGAGCAGCGTGTAGCCGTCTGCAGTGGGGCGGGTAGGTGCTTCGCTCATGCCGGCTGGCTCCCCTTGATGTAGACCTGGAGGTTCTCGGGCTTGTCGTGGTCGGGCACCAGGCGTGTCAGGCCCTGGGCGTCGCTGACGCCGCGGATCTGCTCGCCACCCTGCCGCACGATGAGATACTCCATGCCGGCGACGGGCTTGCCGGTGGCGTCGACGAGGCGAAAGCGCTCGTTGTAGCGCTTGGGCATCTCGGTGAGCAGGCTGGCAGCCGCCGCACGAGGCGAGCCGACCTCGGTGCTGCAGCCGGTAATGACCTGACCGCCGCAGGAAGTGGCGCTGCCATGTATGGCCGCAGGCGAGCCCTCCACGGCATACCAGGCCACCCCGGCGGTGATGGTGGCACCGCAGGAGCTCTTGTCGCCGACCCGGGCGATGGGAATGCCATCCACCTGGGCCATGGACGCACCGGAAACGATGCGATGCGGCCCGCCCTTGCAGGAGCAGGCCACCTTGTCGCCGATCTTCGCTAGATCCATGGGAGATTCCTTGCTCCATCGCGATGTGGCGAGTTTATGAGCTTTGTCTATGGCCGTGCCACCCGTTGGAGCGATCGCCACACATCTCCTACGCGTATGTAAGCGATTGCCCACACTGGTGCGATCGCAGGCGCAGGACCTGAGGGACGGCCCCTGGCGAATTCCTACATTTTTCTCGACGTTGATCGCTTGTGCGCCGAAAAAGGCGCCGAGGCCGCCCCTATGGGGTCAGACCCCAACCAAGTCACGAAGCCCATCATGGTGCGCCTTGCGAGCGGATTCGACGCCGCCGGGGTCTGACCCCATAGGGACCGGCAGCGCTGGCAGCCTGCCATCCATCCAAGCCCAACATATTGATAATGCCAGAAATATTTCTGGGGATGCCTCAGGAACGGCCCCGATTCCGAGAGCCTCAATGCCATCCACGGTGGTTCGACGTGAACGCACCATCGGGGGCCCGGCCGACGGATCACCACCCCGCGCCGGCTCATCCGCTTCAACGGCCTGATGGCCGTGTTGCTTTTCTCTGTGGCGGCAGTGATCCTTCATGATCATGTTCATTTGCCGATCGTCACGGACACGGCCCACTGAACGTCGCATGAGGAACGCGTTATGCCATTGGAACTCTGGCTCTCCTTCTGCCTGGCCTCGCTGTTGATCATCGTTTCCCCCGGTCCTGCCGTGGCCCTGCTGGTCGCCACCGGGGTCAACCGTGGGCGGCGGGCCGCCCTGGCCATGTTGCCGGGCTTCTTCGTGGGTGACCTGCTGGCCATGACCCTGTCGTTCGCCGGGGTAGGCGCGCTCCTGATGAGCTCCGCCGAACTGTTCCAGGTACTGAAGTGGGTCGGGGCCGCCTATCTGCTCTACCTGGGCATCAGGATGTGGCGCGAGGCCGGCCGACTGGGCGATCTGCAGCCTTCGGGCACGGACATCCGGCTCGGCACGGCCAAGGCGTTTCTCGTCACCGCGCTGAATCCCAAGAGCCTGGCCTTCTTCATGGCCTTCATGCCCCAGTTCGTGACGCCGCACCAGCCCCTGTTGCCGCAGTTGGCCATCCTGTTCTCAACCTTCCTGGTCATCGGCGTGCTCAGCGATCTCGCCTACACCTTCCTGGCCACCACCGGCGGCCAGCTGCTGAGTGCCCGGCTTCGCCGTATCCTGCACCGCACCGGAGCCGGCAGCCTGATCGGGGCCAGCGCCCTGATCGCCGCCATGCGTCGACCCTGAGGGGCATGGACGAGAGATAGCCGCTTAGGTGCCCTCGGCACTGGATGCCTTGAAGGAGTGGCCATCACCCCATGAGGTCTGCATCAGACAGTACGATCGCAGCGCCGGCTCATTGAGGGACGCGGTTACAGCCGTACCAGCATCTTGCCGGTATTGGCGCCTTCGAACAGCGCAAGGAAGGCGTCCGGCGTGCGCTCCAGCCCCTCTTCGACGGTTTCCGTGTAGTCGATCTCGCCCCGGGCGACCCGCGGGCCGACCTCTTCCAGGAAGCGCGGATAGTCGGCCCAGTGATCGAAGATGATGAAGCCCTGCATGCGCAGGCGCCGGATCAGCAGCATCGCGAGGTTGCTCGGCCCCGGTGCCGGCTCCTCGGCGTTGTAGTGGGCGATCATCCCGCACACGGCGATACGGCCGCCGGTACGCAGGGTGTTGAGGGCCGCTTCCAGGCAGACGCCGCCGACGTTCTCGTAGTAGACATCGAAGCCTTCGGGGCAGGTGGCAGTGAGTGCTTCGGTGAGCTGTCGGGTATCACGATCGCGGTAGCTCACCGCCTTGATGCCGTGGGATTCCAGCCACTCGAGTTTCTCGGGTGCCCCGGCGATGCCCACCACGGTGCCACCCCGGGCCTTGGCCAGTTGAACGGCCAGCGAGCCCACCGCGCCGCTGGCAGCGCTGACCAGCACGTTGTCGCCGTCGCGCATCTCGGCGATCCGGTTCAGCCCGGTCCAGGCGGTCATGCCAGGCATGCCGAGCACGCCTAGGTAGGCCTGTTCGGGTACCTCGATGCTTGGCAGCGGCTCCACCTGGTCACCCGGCAGCTGGGCGATGTCTCGCCAGCCGGCCATGTGCCGCACCTTGTCGCCCACGGCCAGGCGGGAGTCGCGGGACTCGATCACCTCGCCCACCGCGGCGCCTTCCAGCGGTTCGTCGATGACGAAGGGGTCGACGTAGGTCTTCACCCCGCTCATGCGCCCGCGCATGTAGGGGTCCACCGACAGCCAGGTGTTGCGGATGCGCACCTCGCCCTCGGCCAGGGCGGGAAGCTCGGTCTCGTGCAGCTCGAACAGCTCTCGGTGCGGCGTGCCCTGGGGAAAGTCGTGGATGGAGAAGTAGCGTGACTGCATGGTGTTTCTCCTTCATAAGACGATGAACACGCCAGTTTAGGGCAGCGGAGAAAAGAAGGACAGGTCCTCATTGTTGCTGATCCTGTGGCACTGAATCTCGTCTGCCCGCTATGGTGTTGCTATTGATAGGGCACAGGCTGGTAGGTGGCCGTATGGATCAGCGGATGAGCTTGATCACCCTAGGGGGGGGGTGATTTTCCCCATCGATGACCAGGGCAACACCTGGCTTGGTTGTGGTAATCAGGGGCAGTAGTGCTTGCAGTTTCGCTCTTGCGAGAGGCAAGGGCGGTAGGTTCGCATTCTGATACTTGGACAGGATAATAGTTTAAAAACCGCCACTTGCGGATCACTCCGGGTGGCGGTATTGCCTTGCAGGGCCTCCTCGGCCGCGATCGCCGCGGGAAGAGGTGGCGCCGTTCAGCTGCGCAGCTTGCGGACGTTGGATTGCGTCTTGGTGCTGTATGGCTTCAGCGCCGCTGCGGTGATTCGCGCGGGGTCGGCACCATTGGCCGCCGCCACTGCTGCTCGCTCGGACGCTGTGGCGTAAATCGTCGCCTTCTCCATCACCATGCCCATGGCTTCGGGGGCGGTCATGGCGCCGCTGGCCATCATCATGGTGCGACGGGCGATCACCTCAGCGGCAGAAAGCATCATCATGTTGTAGGAAGATGCGACCTTCATCCATGCGACCATCATGTCCATCGGGTTGTACTTCATTTCGTCTGGTACTCCTCATTCCTTTTACCGTCGGCTTGGTGCTTGTTCATGAACCCTGCTCCTGTGGATGGCGGATATCGCCGCCCGAACCTCGCCATGGAGTCATCGAGAAGCGGGGTAGGTTCAAGATAGCGTTGCCTGCGATCGGTGTCGGTGCGCTGACACACCCTCGGCATCCCGATGGCTTCCGTTATTGCCGATCAGGCGTTGCCAGTTCTTGGCCAGTGCGCCGACTTTCTGCAGTGATCGGTAAGCCCATCGGAATCCCGTCACACTTGTTACTCCCACCGTTCGGTCATCCGGCACTACGTTTGTCCCATGACCTCGATATCTGACGAAGGGAGGGCAAGACGATGACGACACACAAGACCGGAACACGCGAAGAGTGGCTGGCCGCACGACTTGAACTGCTCGAGGCCGAGAAGGATCTCACGCGGCGCAGCGACGAACTGGCGCGGTGGCGGCAGGAGCTGCCGTGGGTGCGGGTCGACAAGAAATACCGGTTCGAGACCGATGAAGGGAGTGCCTCGCTGGCGGATCTCTTCCAAGGGCGTTCGCAGCTCCTCGTTTACCATTTCATGTTCGGACCCGACTACGAGGCGGGCTGTCCCTCCTGCTCATCGATCGCCGATGGCTTCAACGGCTTTGCGGTTCACCTGGCCAACCACGATGTGATGCTGTGGGCGGTGTCGCGGGCGCCACTCGAAAAGTTGCAGGCATACAAACGGCGATTGGGCTGGACCTTTCCCTGGGCGTCCTCGCATGGCAGCGACTTCAACGGCGACTTCAATGTGTGGTTCTCCGAGCAGCAGCAGCGTGAGGGGAGCATCGAATACAACTACCAGCGCGAGCCGGTGGTGATTGAGTGGCGCGCGGGCCAGGAAGGCAGCGAGGGGGCGGAGGACCAGTTCGCCGCCATGTGTGGAACCGACTCGGCCACGTTCCAGCGCGATAGGCCGGGCATGAGCGCGTTCGCGCTCGAGGACGGCGTCATCTATCACACCTATTCCACCTATGCGCGCGGACTGGACGGCCTGTGGGGCATGTACCAGTGGCTCGACCGCGCGCCCAGGGGGCGCAATGAGACAGCGGGCGTCTGGTGGCGCCGCCACGATGAGTACGATAAGCGCTGAGTCAGGTGGTGGGGGGAGTTGGCGCGATAGAGCGTAGATCGGGCTTGATCAGCGCGGCGAACGCCTTGGCCGTGTCGCTGCCGTCGTCGGCCAGATAGATGTGGGTCCGGCCCAACGGTGGCAGGCCCCAATGCTCCGGCACTTCGACGAGATCGCGGTCGGCTAGCGATCCGGGCAGGGCCGCCACCGCGAGGTCCGCGCGCAGGGCGGCTACCTGGCCCATCGAGGTGTCGCTGGAATAGGCAACCCGATAGGACCGCCCGACCCCCTCCAGGGCGCCGAGGGCGGCGTCGCGCCAGGCACAGCCCATCTGGGCCACGGCAAGCGGCAGTGGGTCTTGCTCCACGGCACGGCCGCCGTCCCGCATCAACCAGCGGAGCTCTTCGGAATAGAGATCCCGCGCCGGGACCAGCGGTGAGCCTGCCTCGTTGAACAGGGCGAGATTGGCATCGCCTTCCGCGAAGAGACGTTGCACCGTTTCACTGGAATCGAGCCGGACGTCCACGCGAATCCGGGGATGCGTCTCGGCCATCCGCCGGAGTAGCCCCGGCACCAGAGAAACACCGAGGTCATGGGGAGCGGCGAGACGCAGGCTCCCGGACAACGGTGAGCCGTGGAACACCGCCATCGCCTCGTCGCTGATCCCGACCAGACGCCGCGCGAAGCCGAGCAGCACTTCTCCCTGGTCGGTCAGGCGGACGCGGCGCGCATCGCGATGCAGCAACCGGACGCCGAGCTGCTCTTCCAGCTTGCCGACCTGCAGACTGACCGCCGAGGGCGAGCGGTTCACGCGCGCCGCGGCGCGCCGAAAACTCCCCGTTTCGCAGATCGCAACGAAGGTTCGGGCGGCGTCTAGATTGAGCGTCCGGGTGGCGGGATGCGGATCGCCGCTCGGCCGGTTGGTTGAGGTTTCCTGATTCATTGACTGAGAACATATCGTTTTTCTCAACATCGGTCAAAGCCTACGCTCCTATCGGAAACGAAGCCGAAAGGAGTGGCTATGTCACCGTTACCGAAAGCGCGCGTGCTCGGTCTTGTCTGGGCCGCGACCGCCATCGCCATCTGGTCCGGGTCGCTGGTCATGTTGCGGCTCGGCGTGACGACGAGCCTGAATGCCTACGACCTGACCGCGCTTCGCGTCGGTGTCGCCGCGTTGGTCCTGGTGTCGGTCATCTGCCGGCGCGGCTTTGCCCTGGAGCGGCTGGGCGCTAGAGGAGTCCTGGCCATGGTGGTCGGCTTCGGGGCGCCGTATATCCTGCTCATCTCGCTCGGCCTGGGAACCGCGCCGGCATCGGCGGCCGGCTCCCTCAATCCCGGGGTGATGGCGGTCGTCTCCATGCTACTTGGCTGGAGGCTCTGCGGCGACGGGATCGGCCCCGCACGGGTCGCCGGGGTCGTGGCGATCCTGGTCGGTGCGTCTTTCTTTGCGGGTGTGCCAGGGGCGGAGACGGGGTCGGTCGGCCATCTGATCCTGATCTTCACCGGAGTGATGTGGGCGGGGTACGCGCTGGTCGTCCGCCGGGCCGGCATCCCGGCCCTGCACGCCACCGCCATCGTCGCCGTGGGCTCCGCCATCCTCTACCTGCCGGTCTACGTCGCGGTCCTGCCCACGCAACTACCCGCCGCCCCGATGCCCGACATCGTGGCGCAGGCGCTATTCCAGGGCGTGCTCGTCAGCGTCGTCGCGGTTTTCGCCTTCAACCGCTCCCGGGAGTTGCTCGGGCCGGTCGTGGGCGCGACCCTCCCGGCCCTGATTCCGCTGGTGACCCTGGGCCTCGGCGTGGTCGCATTGGACGAGGCGGCGGGCGCTCGAGACCTCGCCTCGGCGACGCTGATCGGCGTGGGTGTCGCACTGACCCTCACTGGCCACGCGCCTGGCCGTTGGCCCGGAATGGCCCTCTTCAGAAGAGTCTTCCGTGACGCCTGATGCGGAGGCGAGGTGCGCCCCGAACGTCTCCTCGTAGATCTCGCTGATCCAGTCGACGAACCCCCGCACGCGCGGCGACAGGCAGCATGGCGCCGACGGCAAGGGCCAGCAGGCCGCCGAGCAGTCTCCGACGCGACAGGGGGTGGGGTTCCGGGAAGATGGGCACCCCGGGAGGGCTTGCTGTTAGCAGTGTGGACGGCCTGCGGCGGCGGGGTGGCGTTCGGCTACGCTTAGGCCAGTGGAAATCGGGAGTCTTTCAGGGACAGACCCTCATGGCCTGAGGGAATGGGACACCTGCCGGTAAGGAGGTCTATCTCGTGACGACGACACCGCATCCCGTCATCCGCCTCGAAACGCCCCACGACGCCGAGACCATCGAGGCCGTCACCGTGGCGGCCTTTCGCGAGGCGCCACATAGCAGCCATACCGAGCAGCATATCGTGCGGGCGCTGCGCGAGGCGGGGGCGCTGAGCGTGTCGCTGGTGGCCGAGTGCGACGGCGAGGTGGTGGGGCATGTGGCGGCGTCGCCAGTCACCTTGTCGGACGGCTCACCGGGCTGGTTCGGGCTGGGGCCGGTATCGGTGCTGCCGGCGTGGCAGGGCAGGGGAATCGGCTCGGCGCTGGTGGCGGCGTGCCTGGCGCGCCTGCGGGAGCGTGGCGCCCGGGGCTGTGTGCTACTGGGTGACCCCGGCTACTACCAGCGCTTCGGCTTCCGCTCTCTGCCGGGGCTCATCCTGCCCGGCGTGCCGCCGGAATACTTCATGGCCCTCTGTTGGACCGACGAACGGCCCCAGGCGCGGGTGGCCTTCCATCCGGCCTTCGCGGCGACGGCCTGATCACCGGCGCTAATCCGAAATCAGGGACAGACCCTCATTCCCTCATGATGATACTGCGCACAAGGTTGTCAGTTGACAACCTGCCAAGATGCACCCTATGCTGGCGCCAGGAGCTTGGATGACGCGTTCTCGCCATAGCAAGAAGGAAGGCGAGGCTGCCTTGGTGAATGCCGCTGTGGCGAGTTCTGTATCGTGAGCGTGTGGAGCACGCCGTGTCGTCGACAACTGTACGGGTGGCCCATCCTCTGAGGAGGACGACAAACCATGACCCACTACGACTTTACGCTGAAATTTGCCGTTCCTGACGCGCTCGACATGGAGACGCTGGAAGCCCGCCTCTTTGAGGCGGGCTGTGACGATGCGCTGGTCGGGCTCGGGCAGAAAGGCCGTCTGGCTCTGGAGTTTTCACGTGAAGCGGCCTCGGCCCATGAGGCGATCACCAGCGCCATGGCGGATGTGAAGCGTGCCATACCAGAGGCGCGCCTGATCGAAGCCGGGCCCGACCTGGTAGGTGTGACGGATATCGCGGAGCTGTTCGCGTTCAGCCGCCAGAATATGCGCAAGTTGCTGCAGTCACACCTGGCGACCTTTCCGTTGCCGCTGCATGAGGGGCGCGCCTCACTCTGGCACTTGGCCGAGGTGCTGGAGTGGTTCCGTACCCACCAGCACAAGGCTATCGATGAGGCCCTGCGTGAGGTGGCCCGAGTCAGCATGCAGGCCAACGTCGCTCGCGAGACCCGTCGTCTGCCGCCAGAGGAGATCCAGCGCTTCGACGCGCTGGCCTCGTGACCGCTTCTCCCTTGCCTGGCCTGCCGCCCCTGACCTTCCCTCATTCCTGAAAGCGGAGCCGCTGCGTGACCCGGCACTACACAGAGAGATGAACGGTATGTCGGACTGGTTTGGGCTGGGGCCGGAGTACTTTATGGCTATCAATTGGCGCGACGAATGGCCCCAGCGGGATGTGGCCTTCCATCCGACCTTTGCGGGGACGGCCTGATTATCAGCGGCGACCGGTGAACCGGCTTGCTCTTGCGGCAACGGATGCCCTATACGGGTGGGACCCACCACACGAGGTTTGCATGACACAGCCCGACCGCACAGCCTGCCCCTGCGGCAGCGGCCGGCCCCTCGCCGGCTGCTGCGGGCGCTATCATGCCGGCGAGCCGGCGCCGACCCCCGAGGCGCTGATGCGTTCGCGCTACAGCGCCTTCGCTCTCGACCTCCCCGACTACCTACTGGCGACCTGGCACCCGAGCAGCCGTCCATCGAGCCTGGAACCGCACGCCGCGACCACCTGGAAGCGTCTCGAGGTGCTCGACAGCGGCGAGGAGGGCGAGCGGGGATGGGTACATTTCCGCGCCACCTTCCGCGAGGGCAAGCGCTGGTCGGTGCTGGAGGAGTCGTCGCGCTTCGTGCGCGAGGCGGGGCGCTGGTTCTATCGCGATGGCAGCCCCACCGTCCACCGACTCAAGCCCGGCCGCAACGCGCCCTGCCCGTGCGGCAGCGGGCGCAAGTTCAAGGCCTGCTGCGGCCAAGCATGAAGGATCAGGACTGCGTCGACTTGCTGCAGTGGGCCCTGCCCCGCCTCAACATGCGCTGGCGGGGGGTTCGCAAGGTCCGTCGCCAGGTATGCCGGAAGGTGCAGCAGCGCATGGACGCGCTCGCCATCGAGGACGTCGGCCAGTACCGGCAGTACCTGGACGCGCACCCGCAGGAGTGGCAGGTGCTCGACGGCTTCCTGCCCATCACCATCTCGCGCTTCTGGCGCGACAGGCGGGTCTTCGAGCTGCTCGAGCATCGCTTTCTCCCCGAGTTGGCCCGGCGGGCCCGGGAGGAGGGCGCCGCTGCCCTGGCGCTGTGGAGCCTGGGATGCGGCGCCGGGGAGGAGCCCTACACCTTCTCCATCCTCTGGCGTGAGCGCCTCCAGTCGCGCTTCCCCGGCCTGGGCCTGACGATCCTGGCCTCGGATATCGAGGCGCACCAGCTCGCTCGTGCCGAGCAGGCCTGCTACCCGGCCAGCGCCCTCAAGGACCTTCCCCGGCCGCTGAAAGGCGCCGCCTTCGAGCGCCGTGACGCGCTCTACTGCCTCAAGCACGAGTACCGCCGGGCCGTCGAGCTGGAGCGTCGCGACATTCGCGGGGAGTTCCCGGCTCGGCGCTTCCACCTCATTGCCTGCCGCCACCTGGCGTTCACCTACTTCAACCGGGAGCTGCAGTGCGACATCGCCCGTCGCCTGCATCGTGCCCTGCACCCCGGGGGCCTGCTCGTGCTGGGGAACAAGGAGGCGCTGCCGGAGGAGGTGCCTGGGTTCGAGCCCTCCCATGGGCAGGTCCGGGTCTACCGGCGCCGGGAAGGCGAGGATACGGAATACCCCTGATCGATCACCAGGCTCACCGCATCCGCCTTGAATTCATCGGAAAACCGACGTCGAGTCTTCTTGGTCATGAACACCTCCATTGCCTCCCTTATGAGGCTTATCGAGGTGTCCGCTCCAATTGAACCACTTCATTATGAGGCTTATCGGGATGAGGCTTATCGGGGTGTCCGCTCCAATTGGACCACTTCAAAGCGACAGGGATCTGGGAAGGCCACTCGGGACGCAGCACCGTCCACATCGGGCCCTACAAGCTCAACGACGAAAGGATTGATCGGCCGACGCGCCACTACACCATACCGTATGGCGCGTGGAAGGAAGTGGAGGAGATGGTCGGGTTCGTCGGACCGACCGATCGTGCCGAACCCGTGGAGATGGCCCTCGGCGCCGTGGCCGCCTGCTTGTCCAACAGCATCGCTCTCAACGCCCACCGGCACGGCATCAATCTCGGAGGCTTCGAGGTCAAGGTTTCATGCAATGTCGATCCGAGCGTGCTGTTTGAGGTGAAGGGGCCGGAAGCGCACACTTCGTGCATCCCGAAGATCACGTCGGAAGTTAAGGTCAAGGGCGATCTGAGCGAGGAGCAGCTGAAGACGATCGAGCGGCTCATCCAGCATTCGCCTGTCCACGGCATGATCGAGTACGCCAACGCGGTCGAGTCCAAAGTGACGAGGGCCTGAGCCAGTCCGCATACGGGCGGGGCGGCTGCCCCGCCCGAGCGCCGGCGCATCGTCGCGCAGCGCGACCCGGTTCAAGGCGCCGAGGGGATCACCCGCCGCGAGCGCCCGGGCCTCGGCCGTGATCAGCGAGTCCATCGGAATCCCGCCACCCTTGTTCCTCCCAGCGTTCGGCCACTTGGCACTCACTATATCTCATGGCCGGGAATCACCCGGTCCACACCTGTTCCCCCTAGGTGCGCGGACTGGACGGTCTCCGGGGCCGGTACCCGTGGCTCGACCCCACGAAGGCGGAGGGCGGCTGGCCGAGTGCCTTGCGAAACATGGTGGAGAAGGCGCTGGGGCTGTCGTAGCCCAGCTCCAGGGCAATGGCGGTGATCGAGGCGCCGGCCGATAGCCTGGGCAGCGCCGCCAGCAGGCAGGCCTGCTGGCGCCAGGCTAGCTCACTCTCCATCCCGATAACGCCTCCGTGCCTCGGCGATGGTGCGATGGTGGGCGTCGGCCCAGGTCACCAGGGCTTGCATCGGTACGAGAAAGGAGTGGCCGAGCTCGGTGAGGCGGTACTCCACGCGCGGCGGCACTTCCGGGTAGACCGTGCGGGTGATGAAACCATCCTGTTCCAGGTGCTTGAGGGTGCGCGAGAGCATCTGCTTGGAGATGTCGCCGATCTCACGCATCAGCGCGTTGAAGCGCTTGGTGCCGGGCTGCAGGGTAATGAGTATGAGCACGCTCCATTGATCGCCGATGCGGTCGAGCACGTCGCGGATCGGGCAGGGGTGATCGAATTCGATGCTCTCGGGTTGTGGGCGTGGCATGGCGGCTCCTTGGGCGCCCATGGGTCAGGGCGGTGTGACCGGGTCGCATGGCGGTGACTTCTTGCGCAGGGGCAAGAAGTACCATAGTTTGCCGCTTGGGTCTATTTGGTAGACCAGGTCTAGAATGCAAACCAAGGAATCCTAGCCATGGCTAACGTCGCTCTTATCGGCGCATCCGGCAACGCCGGTTCACGCATCCTCAAGGAACTCTCCGACCGCGGTCACACGGTCACCGCCATCGCCCGGCATCCCGACAGGATCGCCACCCTGCCCGGGGTAACGGCCCGCCAGGGGGATGCCAACGACCGGGCGGGGCTGGCCGACGCACTGCGCGGCCACGATGCGGTGATCAGCGCGGTGCACTTTGCCACCAGCGATGCCGATACCCTGGTCGGTGCGGTACGCGAGGCGGGGGTGAGGCGCTACCTGGTGGTGGGCGGTGCCGGCAGCCTGGACGTCGCGCCCGGCCAGCGCCTCATCGACCAGCCGGAGTTTCCGGCCGAGTACAAGGAGGAAGCGAGCGCTGGCGTGGCCTTCCTGGAGCGCTTGAAGACGGTCGAGGATCTCGACTGGACCTTCCTGTCCCCCTCGGCGCTGTTCGTGCCGGGGGAGCGCACCGGCACGTTCCGCCTCGGCAAGGATACGCTGCTGAGCAACGAGCACGGCTCCAGCATCTCCTTCGAGGACTACGCCATCGCCCTGGTCGACGAGCTCGAGCGGCCCGCTCACGTGCGGCAGCGCTTCACCGTGGGCTACTGATCCCCGCCGAGGGTCACGAAGGCCGCCCCGGGCACGCGGGTGTCCGGGGCGGCGCTTGGCCGCCTCGGGTCGCGGCTGAAACATTATCAGGCTATCGGTTGTCTGACTGAACGGAGAGGGCCCATCCGACATGAAGCTCGGCATGGGACCGCATCACTACCTTGAAGGAGCTGTCATGAGCCAAGCGACCGACTACACCCCGCCGAAGGTCTGGACCTGGGACAAGGAGAACGGCGGGGAGTTTGCCAGCATCAACCGGCCCATCGCCGGCCCTACCCACGAGAAGGCGCTGCCGGTGGGCAAGCACCCCTTCCAGCTCTATTCGCTCGCCACGCCCAATGGGGTGAAGGTCACGGTGATGCTGGAGGAGCTGCTGGCGCTGGGCTATCGCGATACCGAGTACGACGCCTGGCTGATCCGCATCGGCGAGGGGGATCAGTTCGGCAGCGGCTTCGTCGACATCAACCCCAACTCCAAGATCCCGGCGCTGGTCGACCGCAGCGCGTCCGAGCCGATCCGGGTCTTCGAGTCCGGTTCGATCCTGCTCTATCTCGCCGAGCGCTTCGGTGAATTCCTGCCCGGAAGCCTGGCGAAGCGCACCGAGACCCTGAACTGGCTGTTCTGGCAGATGGGCAGCGGGCCCTTCCTGGGCGGCGGTTTCGGCCACTTCTACGCCTATGCGCCCCAGAAGCTCGAGTACGCCATCGATCGCTACGCCATGGAGGCCAAGCGCCAGCTCGACGTGCTCGACCGGCGCCTGGCCGAGGTGCCCTATCTCGCCGGGGACGACTACAGCATCGCCGATATCGCCAGCTGGCCCTGGTACGGCCAGCTGGCGCTGGGCCGGCTCTACGACGCCGGCGAATTCCTGCAGGTGCAGGAGTACGCGCACGTGCAGCGCTGGGCGCAGGAGATCGATGCCCGCCCGGCGGTGCAGCGCGGGCGCATGGTCAACCGTACCTTCGGGGAACCATCGATGCAGCTCCACGAGCGCCACGATGCCAGCGACTTCGAGACGCAGACCCAGGACATGTTTGAGGCCATGAAGTAAGCCACGGACGGCAGCCGGATCGGGCGATGGTGAAGCGGGCCCGCTACCTTGAGGGTGGCGGGCCCGCTGCCGTTTGGTGTCAGCCGCCCGATAATGAGGGACAGCCCCCCAGGATCGACCGTGTCCCGCCCGGCGGTGCGGTGCCCCGCTGCGGTCGGTGAGGCTGACTGTCGATTGCCGGCCGGTCCATTCGACAAGGAAGGGAACGGCCCAACACGAGGAGAGACGAACATGCGATTCATGGTCATTGTGAAGGCGAGCGACGATTCGGAGGCCGGCAAGCTGCCGAGCCAGGAGCTGCTGGAGGCGATGGGCAAGTACAACGAGGAGCTGGCCAACGCCGGCATTCTCCTTGCCGGTGAAGGGTTGCAGCCGAGCAGCAAGGGCGCGCGCGTACGCTTCTCGGGCGACCGGCGCATCGTCATCGACGGCCCCTTCGCCGAGACCAGGGAGCTGATCGCCGGCTACTGGCTGTGGCAGGTGCAGTCGAAGGAGGAGGCCATCGAGTGGGTCAAGCGTTGCCCGAACCCGATGCCCGGCACCGAAGCCGAGATCGAGATCCGCCAGGTGTTCGAGGCCGACGACTTCGGTGAGGAGTTCACGCCGGAGTTGCGCGAGCAGGAGGAACGCCTGCGCGCCCAGGCCGCCGAGCAGCAGCAGCGCTGAGCGGTGCCGGTAGCGATGCCGCCGGCGAAGGGACGTCAGACGTCCGTCGGGGGCTCAATTCACCTGGGTGACCAGCACCGGGGCGGTGCCGCGGTGGAGCATGCCGAGCTTGCGCGCCGCGCGCTTGGAGAGATCGATGATGCGCCCCTTGACGAAGGGGCCGCGGTCGTTGATCAGCACTTCCACTTCCTGGCCGGTGTCCGGGCGGGTGACCAGTACCTTGGTGCCGAAGGGCAGGTCCGGGTGGGCCGCCGTCAGGGCCTGCTGGTCGAAGGGTTCACCGCTGGCGGTGCTGGCGCCCTGGAAGCTGTCGCTGTAGAAGGACGCGATGCCCTGCTGGGTCTCGGCGGTCGTGTCGTGGGCCTGCGCGTTGCCGGCCAGGCCGGCCGCCAGCAGGCCTGCCAGGGAGCAGGTGAGAATCGGGCGGAAGCGGTTTCCCATGGAGTTACCTCAGGGTTCTCGTGCGGCGGATCGCGCGTTCATCGAAGCGATGAGGTGCCGGTGGGCGTTAGCATGGTAACCGCCATGGCCGCCGCCGGCAACCCGGCGTGAAGATCGAGGATGTTGTCGACTGATCGAGGAGGTTCGTGAAACGGGGCGCCGTGGCCGTTGGGCGCGGGATCGACCGCACGACGCCCTGGTCATGCCCGGGGGCACGAGCGGCCATGGGGCCATCGTAGCGTCTCGCGCGGTCGTGGTGGGCGATGCCCTCGGGGACAGCCCCTGACGGCCGTTATCCGGTCGCTTTTCCTCTCTTGCCCTGCGAGATTGTCCCGGCCAGCTGTGGCATCTTGGGGTTTTCCGAGAGGAGACAGCCGACATGGCAACTCTCTTTACCCGCATCATCCAGGGCGAGCTCCCGGGTCACTTCGTCTGGGAGGATGAGCGGTGCGTGGCGATCATGACCCTCAACCCGATGAAGCCCGGTCATCTGCTGGTGATCCCCCGCCAGGAGATCGACCACTGGGACGACCTGCCGGCCGAGCTGTCCGCCCACCTGATGGCGGTGTCGCAGAAGCTCGCCAAAGCGCTCAAGCGCGCCTTCCCCTGCGAGCGGGTGGGGATGCTGATCGTCGGCCTGGAGGTGCCGCACGTGCATCTCCACCTGGTACCGCTCGACCGGATGCAGGATATCCGCGTGGAGGGCCTGGCCCAAGCCGAGGCCGAGGAACTCGCGGACGCCGCCGCCCGGATCCGCGCGGCCCTGGCTTGATCGAAACCTTGCTTGAGGTTCTAGGCTGTGGCGTATCGCTCGACCGAGAGGGATGTGAACCATGCAGCGTGTACAGCCAGACGTCTGGGAGACCGAAGTGGAGAGCCCCTTCCCGGGGCTCACCGTGCATGCCTACCTGCTCGTTCGCGAGGCGGGTAACGTGCTCTTCTACAATACCGGCCACCGCCACGAGATCGAGCGGATGGCGGAGCTGGGCGGCGTGGCCTATCAGTACCTGAGCCACCGTGACGAGGTGGGGGAGACCCTGACGCTGGTCCACGAGCGCTTCGGCGCCAGGTTGGCCGGCCACCTTGCCGAGCGTGACGATTTCGCCCGCGTGCGCACCCCGGAGATCCTGTTCGACAAGCGCGAGCGGCACCTGGACATCATCGAGGTGATCCCCACCCCCGGCCATAGCCCCGGCAGCACCTGCTTCCTGGTGGATTCCGCCCACGGCAAGCGCTACCTCTTCACCGGCGATACCCTCTACCGCACCAAGGATGGCGGCTGGCGCGCCGGCTTCATCCCCGGGCACAACACCCCGGAGGATCGGCACACGCTGGCCGAAAGCCTGCGGCTGTTGAAGACCCTCGAACCCGACGTGGTCTTCTCCAGCGCCTTCACCGGCGAGGCCGGTTTCCAGGAACTCGCCCCGGGGGAGTGGCCTGGCCTGGTGGATCGGGCGCTCGCCGAGTTGGCGGGGCAAGAGGAGGAGTCACATTGAATGAACAACAAGGGCACCGTTCGGCAGTACCTCGACGGCTTCAACGCTTCCGACCACGAGCGGATTCTTGCCTGCCTGACCGATGACGTCGAGTGGGAGCTACCGGGGGCGTTTCATCTCGTCGGCAAGGCGGCGTTCGATGGGGAAATAGAGAACGACGCCTTCGAAGGCAGCCCGGTCATCACCGTCACCCGGCTGGTGGAAGAGAATGACGTCGTCGTCGCGGAAGGCAAGGTGCAGACCAGGAAGAAGGGGGGCGACGTCCTGAACCTGGCATTCTGCGATGTCTTCCTCATGGAGCACGGGCTGATCAGGAAGCTGACCAGTTACCTGATGGAGGTGAAATAGCGCCAGTGCCGAGCGGGGAGAGGCGGACCTTCAGCGTTCTGTGCGACGCACCGTTCGGCTCCGCAGGCCGGTGAACGCGGTCTCCAACTCGCCGACGCTGGCGACGCCGCGTATGGCGTCGGTGCGCTGGCCCTGTTCATCGAACAGCACGATGGTGACCTCGTCGACCAGTTGCTCACCGGCGAAGCGCGCTCCCTGGGTGGTGTTGATGTTCACCACGCGCCAGGCGGGCGGATGTTCGATATTGGCCAGCGCCCGCTCGGCGTTGTCGCGCAGGCGACGGCTTGCCGAGCGGCGCTGATCGAACACCTGCACGGCGACCGGTTCGCCGCTGCCGATCACGCTCAGGTCGGCCAGCGCGCGGACGTCGCGCTCCTCGAGAATGAGCCAGGTCGCGGGCACGGCGAGGAGGGCCAGGGCGATCAGGAGACCGCGCACCAGGCGGCGAGGGCAGAAATGCCGTCGCGTCTTACCGGCGTGGGAGGGGGGCTTGCTCGAGGGCCCGGTCGGCTTGTGCCGCCTGTTCCTGGTTTTCGGCATGCGAGGCACCTCCTGGCGGAAAAGGGCCATTCCCTTGCCTATAGTGCCCAGTCGCACCGTCGCGGACAATATATCGCCGGCGCCCCCATCGGTTGGATGCCGAAGGAAGGGAAGGGAGTTCAGGAGGCGGCTTCCAGCTGTCGCTGGGCGATGGCCCTGGATTCCCGGTATTCCCAGGCCTCGGCAGCCATGGTCCAGTGCGCCTCGACATCATCCTCTTCGATGGCTTTTCGTATCCGAGCGATCGGCACCCGGAAGAACTCCTTGCGCGGGTTGACGCGATTGACCTGCTGCTCAGAGAACTGGCGGTGGAGCTCTTTCTCCAGAGCCGGAGCGTCATCCGAGTAGATCATGGCATGCACGTCGAACGAGAATGGGACGCTGGCATCTCCGAGTTCACGTACCCGGTCGAGAGGTTCGAGCCGGCGCGTCATGCCGATCTTGAATACATCCTCGCCGAATGAGCCGAGGTTGGAGATGATATAGACATGGCCGCGTTTGGTTTGCTGGGCCATGGAAAGGGCCCTCTGGCCCCGGGATTCGGCTTGCTCTAACTGCTGTTCGAGCTCTGCCAGGCGAGCCTGGAACTGGGCGCGTTCCTCGTCGTTGGCGCTTTCGAGCTGCGTGCGAGCCTCCTCCATGGCTTTGGCCAGCATGCGTTCTTCCTTCTCCGCTTGCTTGATGGCTCTCTCCATTTCGCGCCGGGCCTTCTCTTCCTCTCGCATTTGCTCGCGGATCTCACGTTGCTCTTCCTGTTCGATCCGGCGCAGTTCCATGGTGGCCACCGCCCACTTCAGTTCATCCAGACGTGCCTGGAGGTAGAGGTCGGTGATGCGGGCATTCTTGAACGCCTTGCCGTTATGGTTCACCACGGCACAGGCATCGAGTATGGCCTGTCGAAGCTTGCCGTAGTTGTCGTGTTTGACCTTGGAGAGGATGGAGTCGACCTTGCCGTTGAAGGCATCGACCGCGAAGTGGATGGCGTGCTCTCGACGCGTCCGCTCTACATAGTCGCAGTCGCCTGCGCGCCCGTTCCTGGCCATGTTGCGGCTGTGTTGACGGACCTGCTTGAGTTTCTCGCCAGCCTCCTTGTGTGAAAAGTCCTCGGCCAGGTCATCGAGCAGGCTGGCATTGGGGACGATATAGTCATCGTGGTAGCCCTCGATGATATTGCGCATGGCCTTGGCCGTCTGCTCATAGAGCTTGGCGTCTTCCACGGCCTTGAGTGCATTGCCGGCGGTCTCTTCGGCCTGTCGACGAGCGTCTTCGATGATCACGCGAGCCTGCTGGTCTGCCTTGGTGATGATGGCTTCGGCATTCTCTCTGGCCTCCTTGCCCTGGGCGCGACCTTCGCTGAGAATTCGTTGCTTCTCCTGTTCGGCCTCCTCCAGCAGGTGAGCGGCTGCCCGCTGGGCCTGCTGCTCGAGCAATCTTGCCTGCTCAGCGGACTCGAGGGCTGCATTCTCCGCTTGGTGTATCAGCACCTTGGCTCGTACGTTGGCGTCGTGCACTGCTTCATACTGCCAGAGATGCTCGACCGACTTCCGTATGTGCTCCTGGTCCTTCTGGCTGGCCCTGGCCTGTCGCCGATAAATCAGTGCCGCTACCCAACCCGATAGCGCCAGACAAAGTATGACAACCAGGACGATGGCTCCTTCCGACATGATGCCTCCCTGCGTGTTCTTCTTGGGGTATCCAGACGTAGCTTGCCACACTGTGCTCGCTTGACATGTAGGTGATCACCGACAAGAGAAAAGTGGCGCATGACGGTAGCTGGCCCCCTTAGTCGCTCTCTCCCCATGCGTGCAGGCCGCGGGCGACGAGATCGTCCGCCAACGCCCGGGCCGCCAGGGCGAACTCCACACGCGCCATTGCCAGCGCACTCAGGTCACGCGAGACGACTTCCCGTTCCACGCGATCCAGGCGCACCTTGGCTCTTGCCAGCCGACGCCCCAGTGCAGCATCGAGCCGGATGCAGGCAGGCGGCGTATCAGGCATCGGGAATAGCTGATCCACCAGGTCATCGGACAGCGCGCATGACATTCTCGAGACTTCCATCACATGAACTCCTCGGCTTCGCCCCGATCTCACCACCGAACTCCTTGATGCCGGCCCATAAACCGGAGATTCCTCAATGTGTGTCGTCGTGCCAGTGCTGCCCCTTGAAGCATCTGTATTGGGTCGAGAGAAGAAGGGAGAACTCTCTCCCGTGAATATAGTGTGTTTTTATGTAAGTCAAGAAGTGTTTCGGAGATTCGCCGTCGGGCAATGACGTCGTTGCAACTTTCCCGATGCAAGGCGGGAGACCGCTGGCGTCGGATCGTGCCGGAATTCAGGTCCGGGTGGCGAGGCGGCCCAGGGACGGGGTGCCATGGATATCGGGGTGGCCGACTATCCGACATGAAAACACCCCATCCGGCCCGGGGCCGAATGGGGTGCGGTAACTGCCGGCAACGTCATGCCCTCAACGCTGGTGCTCTTCCTCGAAAAGCTCTGCCTTGGCGTGACGCATGACGTCCTCGCAGGCGGCTTGATGGGCCAGTTGCAGGAGCAGGCCCTGGGTCACTTCGAAGCCCTTTCCCAGGCAGGTATCGATATCCTGGCGGCTCACTCGAGGGGAGACGTTGCAGTCGATCTTGATCGTCCTTCCGCCACCGTCCAGCCTGTCGGCGAACTCCCGGATGCGCCAGGCGATACGCGCTTTCCAGCTGGCCGATTCTTCCACGCCTTCGTTTACGCTAAACGTGCACTGCCATTCAGGTTTGTAGACCTTCATGAGAACCTCCCGTGCTGGCTTGAAAGAATGATCGATCGTGGTTTCTGCTCCGTAGTCCGTAGATAAATGTCTTGCCAGGCCATCATACAGGCTTTCCGCAGCCGGGATAGTGCAAGCAGCGTGAAAGCCGGCCATCGGTATCGGGCCGGCGCTGCTCGGCTCGATGCCCGGTAGCTGACCGAAGAGATCTTCGAGTCAATGATAGTAGCGGTTGTGGTGAGTCCGAGGGGACACGGCGGTGGCGCCCGATCAGGGCGCGCCTGATACGTCAGCGAAGGTAGCCAGCGATGGCCTCGTGGGCGGCGCGCTGCACCAGGGCCTGCTGGGCCCAGAACTGCAGCACTTCGGTGTCAAACGGGCGGGGTTGCGGTCGTGTGGTGTTCATGGTGTTGGCCCTCCTGAAGGGACTACACCACCCAGCGTAGACGCATTCTTGTTGCGGTGCAGCATTTTTTCTTGTGTCAGCAAGGCATCCATTAGCCAAGCGTGGTTGCAGGCCAGTGAATGCGGCATATCCACGGTGTGCGGTGCCAGACGATGACGCCTTCCCGGCTCTTGCTGCCCCTATCACCGCGCCTGGATGCACGAACCTGTATCCTGTCGGGGCGGTATCATGCAGGGCACAACGTCAGTGGCAGCTCGGGAGGGGGCCAGGTGGGAGTATCGATCGATCGGCACAGGAGCAGGCGAGGGGTTTTCGGCCATGGAGCGCGGGCAGGGCGGTGGTTGCTGATCGCAGCACTCGGTCTGCTGACCACCGGCTGTGCGATGCTGGCACCGTCGCCGCCGCAGGATCAGGGCAATATCTGCGAGATCTTTCGCGAACAGCCGCAATGGTATGACTACGCCCGTGATTCCCAGGAGACATGGGGCACCCCGATTGCCACACAGATGGCCTTCGTGAAGCGGGAATCCTCGTTCCGCAGCCACGTTCGCCCACCCAGGAAACGCATCCTGTGGATCTTTCCCGGCCCCCGCCCCTCGTCTGCCCGTGGCTATGCCCAGGCCCAGGACCCGGTGTGGGGGGAATACAAGGCCGACGCCGGCAGTACGTTCGCACGCCGCACCCACATGAAGCACGCCACCGACTTCATCGGCTGGTACAACGCGCGCACGCACCGGCAGCTGGGCATTTCGCTGCATGACCCCGAACGCCTTTACCTGGCCTACCACGAGGGTGCCGGTGGCTATCGACGCGGCACCTACCGGAACAAGCCCCGGGTGATGCGGGCCGCCAGCCAGGTCGGTGCCCAGGCGAGTCGCTATCGCGCCCAGCTGGCCGCCTGTGAAGCCGAGTTCCGCTGTCGGCACTTCTATCAGGTCTGGCCCTTCTGCCGGGCCTGAGGCGAGGCCGTGACCTTGCCCGCGTGACACATGCCGGCCGGTAGGCCGGCGTGCCCGGGGCGACAGGTGATCAGTCGATCTCCACCCACCCCTCATAGGCACAGCTCAAGCAGCGGAAGAACGCCTCGTAGCCGCTCTCGGCATCGGCGTTCGCCCTGATCGAGCCCTTCTCGAAGTGAAAGGTGCGCAGCGAACAGACCGGGCAGCGCCCGACTTCATGCCGTGGCGCCTTGGGCAGGGGGCGGCCTCGGTCTGAGGCGTTGACCTGCGGGGCCGATGCCTCTTCCATTGCGCGGTCGAGCTCTGCGCTCAGTTCCGCGGCGAGCTGACGGGCCTTCTCGGCCTGGTCGCTGCCGGCGAGATTCGCCAGTTCGGTGATCCGATCCTTGACGGATGTCAGCCGGGGCGTGATATCGGCCATCTGGGCTCTCCTGCGTGTCGATCATTGTCATGGCGCTTTCCGCCTGAGCATAACCCGTGGTGGTTGCTTCGACACGATACGTCACGGTGGGACACTATTCCGGGGGAGAGCCTCGCGGCCATAGCCGAGCCACCAGCGCCAGGCCCACGGCCAGCAGCGGCGGCCAGGCGCCCGCTGCACCCAGGATCGCGAGGGTGGTCCCGCTCACCAGGCACCACAGGGCGGGAATGACCAGCAGCGGCCAGGCCCGCTGCGCCGGGGAGGCCATGGCCGCCACCCCCAGGGTGGCGATGGCGAGCGGGTCGGGGGTGAGCCCCAGGACCTCGGCACCCTGGAGCCCGCGCCCGGCGGGCAGGGCCATGAGCGGGTGCAGGATCAACGCATGGACGAAGAGGGCGAGCCCCAGGCCGCGCGGCACGCTCCACCGTGCCGGCAGGCCAAGCCCGCCCTTCAACATGCCGAGGGCGATCAGCAGCAGCGCCTGCAACACGAACAGCGGGACGACATAGCGGATCCCCCAGTTGATGGGGGCATAGCGCTGCCACAGGAAGGCCCAGGCCACGAACACCCAGGCCACGGCGAGCAGGGCGGCGATCAGGCGGGTGCCCCAGGGGCGCGGGCGCAGCAGGGCGAACAGCATCGCACCGCCCAGCCCCAGGGCCAGCAGCTGCATGGGCCACAGCGCCTGGTTGTGCAGCTCGAAGAGCCGCTCATAGACCCGCAGGGAGAACATCAGGAGGTCCTCGGGGCGATAGCTCAGCCACTCGCTCAACCCCATCTCGCCCTCCTTACCCTGGCGTCACTCACAGCGCCCGCACGTGGTCGGCCATGCGTCGGCGCAAGGCATCGTCGGGCAGCGGCGTGCCGGCGGCGGCCATGTTCTCCCGCACGTGGTCCACGCGGGTGGTGGCGGGAATGGCGCAGCTCACCACCGGGTGGGAGATGATGAACTTGAGGATGAACTGCGCCCAGCTCTCGGCGCCGATCTCCGCTGCCCACGCCGGCAGAGGCTCCCTCGCCAGGCGTTCGGTCAGCCGCCCCTGCCGGAAGGGGCGATTGACGATCACGCCGATGCCGCGCTCCCTGGCCAGGGGCAGCAGGCGCTGCTCGGCCTCGCGGTCGACCACGTTGTAGGTCAACTGGACGAAATCCAGCGGTGCGTCGCGCATGATGCGCTCGACGCCGTCGTGGCGCCGGCCGTGGGAGGTGGTGATGCCCACATGGCGCACCTCGCCGGCCGCCTTCATCCCGAGGAGGGTCTCGAGATTCGCCTCCCAGGCGACCAGGTTGTGGACCTGCAGCAGGTCGAAGCGCGGCACGCCCCAGTCACGGCGCGACGCCTCGACCTGGGCCGGCCCGCCGGCGGGGTTCGAGGTCCAGATCTTGTCCGCTGCGTAGACTTGGGCGACGGCATCGAGTGCCTCCAGCCCGTGGCCGATGGTCGCCTGCGACGAGCCGTACATCGGCGAGGAGTCGATCATGCGCCCGCCCATGGCGAAGAACTGCGCCATCACCGCGGTGCACGCCTCGAGCAGCAGCGGGTCCTCGCCCACGTTGAAGGTGATCCAGCTCCCCAGCCCGACCAGTGGCAGCGGCTCGCCGGTGGACGGCACCTCGCGCATCTGGGGTCCCGGCTGCTGTGCCAGCGCCCCGAGCGGTGGCAGCGACGCGGCGGCCGCCACCGACAGCATCCCGCCCAGCAGCGTGCGACGCGACAGGGGGTGTGGATGATGGGTCATGGTCATCTCCTGCACATGCTGCTGAAAGCAGTGTAGTTGCCTGGCGTGGCGGCTCGCGTGAGCCGCCTATACTGTGATCACACTGTGACCTCCAGGGAGGTGTTCCATGCTTGCTCGTCTGGGTTATGGGATGGTGGCGGGGCTGGTGGCCACGCTGGTCATCTCGATGTTCCTGATCCTGCGCCTGTCGGCAGGGCTCATGCCCTGGTACAACCCCATCGAGATCATGAACCTGACGGCCCAGCGCGCGCTGGGCACGCCAAGCAGCATCTACGTGGGTTGGACCATTCACTTCGTGGTCGGCACGCTGATCTGGGGCACGCTGTTCGGCCTGTTCGAGTCCGACCTGCCCGGCGGCACCGATACGCGTCGTGGACTGGCGTTCGGCGTGATCGCCTGGCTGGTGGTGATGGTCACGGTCTTCCCCCTGGCCGGCTCGGGCTTCTTCGGCCTGGGGTTCGGCCTGATAGCGCCCATTTCCACCCTTCTGGGGCATATCGTGTTCGGGCTGGTGCTGGGGGCCACCTACGGCTGGCTGCGACGCCTGTAGCCAGTGACGTGCAGTAACGTGCGACGAGCCCGCCCCGGTGGCGGGGTCGTCGCGGCTCAGGCCGGTCGTCTCGCCATGAGCTCTTCCATTTCCCGCCCCAGTGGGGCCATGTCCCGATGCCCGGGAGTTCTCCCATGACCGCTACCCTCTATCGACTCGCCGCCTTCACCCGGGACCCCAGGGGCGGCAACCCGGCCGGCGTCTGGCTGGGCGACACCCTGCCCGACGCCGCCGCCATGCAGCGCATCGCCGCCGAGGTGGGCTATTCCGAGACGGCCTTCATCGCCCCGCTGCAGGGCACCCGGCGCACGGTGCGCTACTACAGCCCCCAAGCCGAGGTGAGCTTCTGCGGCCATGCCACCGTGGCCGCCGGCGTGGTGCTGGGGCGCCTGAACGGGGCGGGCACCTACGAACTGGAGACCGCCGTGGGCAGGGTGCCGGTGACGGTGAGCCAGGTGGAGGGCGAGTGGCGGGCCTCGCTGGTGTCGGTGGCACCCGAGCACCGAGCGGCAGCTCCGGCCCTGGTCGAGGAGACGCTGGCCATCCTCGGCTGGCAAGCGGCCGAGCTGGACCCGGGCCTGCCGCCGGCCAGGGCCTATGCCGGCGCCTGGCACCTGGTGCTGGCGGCGGTCTCGCAGGATCGACTCGACCGGCTGGACTACGATTTCGAGCGCCTCGAGGCGCTGATGCAGCGCGAGGACCTCACCACCCTGCAGCTCGTCTGGCGCGAGTCGGCGACCGTATTCCATGCCCGCGACCCCTTCCCGGTGGGCGGCGTGGTGGAAGACCCGGCTACCGGCGCCGCGGCGGCGGCGCTGGGTGGTTACCTGCGCGATGCGGGGCTGCTCGAGGCGCCCGCCCGGCTGATCATTCGCCAGGGCGAGGCGATGGGCCGGCCGAGCCGGCTCGAGGTGGACATCCCCGCGACCGGGGGCATCGTGGTCACCGGCACGGCGGTGGAGCTCTAGCGGCGGCGGGGCGCTGCTTTTGCAGCGCCTCCTCGCCGTCCGTCGACGGATCAGCCCCGAGCGTCAAACTAGCGGCGATAGCCCTGCTGCCTGACCGATATTTCGGTATTCTCCGGCCCTTTCTGTTATCATGCCCGCCTTCCCTTGCCATTCCCCCGACTCTCGCCTCCTGGCTCCCGCCATCGCTCGCTTGTCGCCCGGCTCCCGCCCTCTATCGCAGGTCTATTTCCGTGTCCGATTCCTCCTTTGATTCCCTGCCGCTGGCGCCGGAGCTGCTGGCCAACCTCGACTCGCTCGGCTACCACGCCATGACGCCGATCCAGGCCGAGAGCCTGCCGCTGATGCTGGCGGGGCGCGACGTGATCGCCCGGGCCAAGACCGGTTCGGGCAAGACCGCGGCCTTCGGCCTGGGGCTGCTCTCGCGGCTGTCGGTGACGACCTTCCGGGTGCAGGCGCTGGTGCTCTGCCCGACCCGCGAGCTGGCGGACCAGGTGGCCGGCGAGATCCGCCGGCTGGCGCGTACCCTGCCCAACGTCAAGGTGCTGGCCCTGTGCGGCGGGGCGCCCTTCGGCCCGCAGCTCGCCTCGCTGGCCCATGGGGCGCACGTGGTGGTCGGCACCCCGGGCCGGGTGGAGGAGCACCTGCGCAAGGGCTCGCTGACGCTGGCGGCGCTCGAGACCCTGGTACTCGACGAGGCCGACCGCATGCTCGACATGGGGTTCCAGGCGTCGATGGAGGCGATCGTCGCCGAGACGCCGGCCAGCCGGCAGACCTGGCTGTTCAGCGCGACCTACACGGACGGCATCAAGCCGATCGCCGAGGGCCTGATGCGCGAGCCGGCCACGGTGGAGATCGCCGAGGTCCACGACGCGACCAGCATTCGCCAGCACGTCTACCGGGTGGCGGACGAGCCGGCGCGCTTCGAGGCCCTGTGCCGGCTGCTGCTGCACCATCGGCCCGAGTCCAGCGTGGTGTTCTGCAACACCCGGCGCGAGACCCGTGAGGTCGCCGAGGCTCTCGGCGAGGCGGGCTTCAGTGCCCTGGCACTGCATGGCGACCTCGAGCAGCGCGACCGCGACCGCATCCTGGTACTGTTCGCCAACCGCAGCGCGTCGATCCTGGTGGCCACCGACGTGGCCGCGCGCGGGCTGGACATCGAGGCCCTGGACGCGGTGTTCAACTACCAGATCGCCCGCGACCTCGAGGTACACGTGCACCGCGTCGGGCGCACCGGCCGGGCCGGCGGCTCGGGGGTGGCCTGTACCCTGGTCACCGAGCAGGAGGGGTACCGGCTGGTGCGGCTCGGCGAGTTCCTGGGCGAGGCCCTCGAGGAGGGGCCACTGCCGGGTCGCGCCGTGCTCGAGCGGGACCCGCTCACCCCGCCCATGGCCACGCTGCAGCTCGACGGCGGCAAGAAGCAGAAGGTACGCCCCGGCGACATCCTCGGCGCCCTGACCGGCGAGGCAGGGCTGCGTGGCGACCAGGTGGGCAGGATCAAGGTGCTCGAGCGCAGCGCCTACGTGGCCGTGCAGCGCGGGGTCGCCAAGGCGGCCCTCGCCCAGCTGAGCACGGGCAAACTCAAGGGGCGCTCGTTTCGCGCCCGGCGCGTCAGCCGCTGACGGGAAAGGGGGAGCATGAAGATACCCAAGAGATTGCAGCCGCTGGTCGATGACGGCCTGATCGACGAGGTCGTGGCCCAGTTGATGAGCGGCAAGGAAGCGCAGGTCTATGTGGTGCGCTCGGGCGGCGAGCTGCGCTGTGCCAAGGTCTTCAAGGAGGCCAAGCAGCGCAGTTTCAAGCAGGCGGTGCAGTACCAGGAAGGCCGCAAGGTGCGCAACAGCCGCCAGGGCCGGGCGATGGCCAAGAAGTCCCGCTATGGCCAGAAGGAGCAGGAGCAGGCCTGGCTGAATGCCGAGGTGGACGCCCTCTACCGGCTGGCAAGCGCCGGGGTGCGGGTGCCCCGGCCCCATGGCTTCGTCGACGGCGTGCTGCTGATGGAGATGATCCATGATGCGGAGGGCTATGCGGCACCGCGGCTGGATGACGTCACCCTCGGTGCCGAAGAGGCCCGCGAACACCACACCCGGGTGATCGGCGAGGTGGTGCGCATGCTGTGCGCCGGCCTGGTGCACGGCGACCTGTCCGAGTTCAATGTGCTGCTCGATGCCCGGGGCCCGGTGATCATCGACCTGCCCCAGGCGGTGGACGCCGCGGGCAACAACAGCGCGGCGATGATGCTCGAGCGCGACGTCGACAACATGCGCGCCTACTTCGGCCGCTTCGCGCCGGAGCTGCTCGAGACCGACTACGCCAAGGAGATCTGGGCGCTGTACGAGTCGGGCGAGCTGCACCCGGAGAGCCGGCTGACCGGCTGCTTCGCCCATGACACCCGCCTGGTGGATGTCGATGACCTGCTGGCGGTGATCGAGGATGCCCGGGAAGAGCAGGCCGAGCACCTGGCAGCGTTGGCGCGCAGTGAACAGGATGACGCCGACGAGCGGTAGGGCGGTACCCCCTGACCCTCGGGAAGCCGGCCGCTAACGGGTCGCAGGGGCGCGGCAGCGACTGCAGGGGATTGAAAATCGTGCGGTCGTCCCCATGACAATTGCGTAGTCCCCCGGACTGCCCCGTGATGATGTCAACCGCGTGATCGGTTGGGAGGTAGGCGAGATGAGACCCTTGCAGATCAAGGAGCATTGGCGTGATTGGCTGATGTTGTTGTTCGGTGCCTGGTTGGTGGCGTCTCCCTTCGCCTTCGGGCATGCCATGGCCGACGCCGGGATGGTGATGTGGGTTCCGGTGCTGATCGGCGTCGCGGTGATCGTGTTTGCCGTCGCCGTGCTCAGGAAGACCCAGGTGTGGGAAGAGTGGATCCTGCTTGCCCTGGGGGCTGCGCTGATCGTCGCACCCTTCCTGCTCGGGTATGCCGGCGTCACGCTGGCGATGTGGAACAGCGTCATCATGGGTCTGCTGGTGGGTGGCGATGCCGCCTGGTCGCTGTTCGTGCTGACCCACCACGAGGGCAAGAAGACCGCCTGAGTCCGTCACGCCCATGATGTCATGACAAAAACCGGGGAAGGGGGGCAAGTGCCCCCCTTCTCTTCGTCGTGCGTCCTCCGGCCTAGCGCCCGCCGGAAGGGAGCAGCCATGGGCATGCCGGCGGGGTGGGCGGCTATCCCCGCCGATCGAGGGCAACGCCTCATCCCGCCGATCCTGAGGTAACTTGCATTCTCGATTCAGCTTTTGACGCCGGCGAGGTGGTCGTGCTATTGACGAGAGTCGCAATGTTTCCGCATCAGCATCGGTCAAGGTCGCATGGTCAGCACTAATAAAGGGCGGCTGGATTGATCGCGCGGGATTTGCCACCGTGAGAGTACCCCATGCAAGTCGCGACCCAGTTTGAGCCTCATGATCATGTCGTCCAGTTCTACGCGGACGAGACCTTCCTTGCCGATGTCGTGGCCGACTACCTTCGGGCCGGTGCCGCCGCCGGCGAACGCCTGCTGGTACTGTTGACGGCGCCCCATCTGGCGGCCGTGCTGCAACGGCTGGAAGCCGCAGGCCTGGACACCGGCGCCGCCATGTCGAGTGGGCAACTCGAGGCATATGATGCCGACCTCATCCTCGAGACCATCATGCGCGACGGCATGCCGGTCGAGGCGCTGTTCGAGCGGCACCTGCTTGCCGGCATCGAGGCCGCCAGCCCCGTGCCCACCCGCGCCTTCGGCGAATTGGTCAACCTGCTGTGTGCCCGGGGCAACGCCGAGGCGGCGGTGCGGCTGGAGGCGCTCTGGCACGCGGCCTGCCATCGCCTGCCGATGACCTTGCTGTGCGGCTATGCCCTGCAGCATTTCGATCGGCCCGAGGATCAGGCGGCCTTCGACGCCATCTGCGATCATCACTCCCATGTCTTGCCGGCCGAGCACTACAACCGGCTGGAGTCGCGGCAGCAGCTGCGCGAGGTCTCCCGCCTGCAGCAGCAGGTCCAGGCGCTCCACCACGAACGCGCCTCCCGCCGGCAGGCCGAGCAGAACCTGGCCGCGGTGCAGGAGTTGTGCGGCGAGATGCTGATGGAGCTGGCCGACCACGCCCTTCACGATGGGGTGACCGGCCTGACGAACCGCCGCCATGCCCAGCAGCGGTTGGCGGAGCTCATCGCCGATCTTCCCGGCCAGCGGGGCAGGGTGGCCGTGTTGCATGTCGACATCGACCAGCTCCAGGCCATCAACGAGTCGTTGGGCCTGGAGATGGGCGACTACTACCTGCACGAGACCGCCCAGCGCATCAAGCGCTGTCTGGGCGGCAGCGGGATCGTCAGTCGCCTCGGCAGCGATGAGATGATGGCGGTGCTGCCGGGCATCGAGCCGCTGGACGAGGTGCTCAAGGTCGTCGAGCGCCTGCTCGACTGGACCAGCAAGCCCGTCGAACTGGGTGGCCACAAGGTGGTCGCGAGCTGCTGTATCGGCATCAGCCTGTTTCCCGAGCATGGGCGTACGGTCGACGAACTGATGCGTCATGCCAATCGCGCCCGGCGCCATGCCCAGCGTCTCGGTCGTCGCCGCTACCATGTCTTCACCCCCGAGTTGCGCGACGACGACTTCGATCGCCTCGCCCTGCGTAGCGAACTCCGCGAGGCCCTGCCGCTCGGTGAGCTGGAGCTCTACTACCTGCCCACGCTGAGTGCACGCAGTGGCCAGGTCGTGGCCATCTCGGCACAGCCGCGCTGGCAGTCGAGCCGGTTCGGCACGATGGAATCCGCGCGCTGGATGTCGGTTGCCGAGGAGGCAGGCCAGGCGGCCATCATCGGCCAGTGGGTGCTGGCGAGGGCGTGTCGCCATGCCAAGGCCTGGATCGAGGCGGGCCTCGACCTGCGGGTGGCGGTGCAGGTCTCGACCGCCGAGCTGCTGGATGGCGAGATCGTCGACCGGGTCGGCGAGATCCTGGACCATAGCGGCTTGCCGGGCGAGATGCTCGAGCTCGAGCTGAGCGAGAGCGGCCTGATGCGTGCTCCCCAGCGGGCCGCGGCCATGCTCGAGCGGCTCAAGGCGCTCGGCGTGCGGCTGACCGTCGACGAGTTCGGCAGCGGACACTCGATCCTCGGGCACCTCAACCGCTTCCCGATCGATACCATCAAGATCCACAAGCCGTTCATCGCCGGCTGCCTCGACACCCCCCACCATCAGGCGATCATCGGGTCGATGATCGGCATGGCCCACCAGCTGGGGCAGCAAGTCATCGCCGGCGGCGTGGCGACCCGGGGGCAGGCCGATTACCTGCGCCAGCAGGGGTGTGATCTCCTGCGGGGGCCCCTCTGGTCGCGCATGGAGTACCGCGATGTCCCCGATGAGGAGGCTCCGGAGTAGCGCCATCGTGCCGGCACCCGGCACGGCATCCATCTATCTGGCATCATCGGTGGATCGCTTGACGGACAATCGAGGAGCTGCCCATGAGACTGCAACACGCCACCTGGCCGGAGGTGGAGGCCTATCTCCAACGCGAGAAGGGCATCATCGTGCCCATCGGCTCCACCGAGCAGCATGGACCGAACGGCCTGGTGGGCACCGATGCGATCTGCCCCGAGGCGATCGCCTGGGCGCTGGGCGAGCGGCACGGCGTGCTGGTGGGGCCGACCCAGGCCATCGGCATGGCGCAGCATCACCTGGCCTTCCCGGGGAGCCTCACCCTGCGGCCGAGTACCCTGATCGCGGTGCTGCGCGACACCATCGTCTCGCTGGCGCGCCACGGCTTCACCCATGTGTTCTTCCTCAACGGCCATGGCGGCAACATCGCCACCGTGAACGCGGCCTTCGCCGAGGTCCAGGCGGAGCGCAGCCTGCAGGGCCAGAGTGGCGAGCTCGAGCTGGCCCTGTTCAACTGGTTCGCCGGGCGGCGGGGACGCGAGCTGGCCGAGTCGCTGTACGGCGACGCCGAGGGCAGCCACGCCACGGCCTCGGAGGTGTCGCTCTCCTGGTTCGCCAGACCGGAAGCGGTGAAGCAGGTGCCGATGTCACCGCAGGTCGCCCCGACGGGCAGCGCCCAGTGCGATGCCGACGAGTTCCGCCGCCGCTTCCCGGACGGCCGCATGGGCTCGGACCCGTCGCTGGCCAGCATCGAGCACGGCGCCCGCTTCCTCGAGGCGGGGGTGGAGGACGCCTGGGAGGCCTACCGGGCCTTCGTCGGTGCGTCTCGCTAGCGGGGCCATTCGGTCGACACCGGCGATACGAACCATCTTGTAATCGCCGATGGCTGGCGTCATCTTCCCTTTGACACCGCTGAAGGACGAGACCGCCATGCCATCAGCCGACCTCTGGAAGTCATCGAAGGCCACTCGCCACAATGGGGGGGAGACTCCACCGTCGCACGGGCCGCGGGAACCCGCCCAGCCGCCTCGTCAGCAGTGGCTGCTGTTTCTCTGGCTCACCTTCGGCATCCTGCTGCTCTTCCACTTTCTCGATGCGGCCGAGCGACCGGTGCGGATCGAACTCGGCTACTCCGAGTTCCTCGAGGCGGTCGACGCGGGCCATGTGGAGCGCGTCACGCTGCGCGGTCAGGCGGTGGAGGGACGCTTCTCCGATGCCGGTCAACGCGCCCTGGGCATCGAGGCGCGCACCTTCACCACCATCCGGCCGGATGTGGCCGGCGAACGGCTACTGGAGCGGTTGGAGGCCGGTGGGGTAGCGATAGTGGCGCGTCCGGTGGAGCCGCCCTGGTGGCAGCGCATCCTGGCGGCGGCGCTGCCCTGGATCCTGATGCTGGCCCTGTTGTTCTGGTTCTGGAACCGCATGCAGGAACGCATGATATCGGGTGGTGGCCCGTTCAGCATGGGCAAGTCTCGGGCCCGCCAGATACGCAGCCAGGACAGCAAGGTACGCCTGGACGATGTAGCCGGTTCGGACAATGCCAAGCGTGAAGTCGTCGAGGTGATCGAGTTTCTCAAGGACCCCGGGCGTTTCCAGGAACTGGGGGCGAGGGTTCCCCGTGGCATCCTGATGATGGGACCGCCCGGCACCGGCAAGACGCTGATGGCCAAGGCCGTGGCCGGCGAGGCCGGGGTGCCCTTCTTCAGCATCAGCGGCTCCGAATTCATCGAGATGTTCGTCGGCGTGGGGGCGTCGCGGGTGCGAGACCTGTTCCAGCAGGCCAAGGAGCAGGCACCGTCGGTGATCTTCATCGACGAGATCGACTCCATCGGCCGTGCCCGGGGCACCGGCATGGGCGGCGGCCACGACGAGCGCGAACAGACCCTGAACCAGATCCTGGCCGAGATGGACGGCTTCGATGCCGACGAGTCAGTGATCGTGCTGGCGGCCACCAACCGGCCCGACGTGCTGGATCCAGCGTTGCTGCGTCCCGGCCGCTTCGACCGCAAGATCACCCTGGAAAACCCGTACCGCAACGCCCGGTACGATATCCTGCGCGTGCACACCCGCAAGGTCCCGCTGGCCGAGGATGTCGATCTGGAGCGGCTGGCTGAGCTCACCATCGGCTTCTCGGGAGCGGACCTGGCCAACCTGGTCAACGAGGCGGCGCTGCTCGCCGGTCGACGCCAGCAGCAGGTGGTGGACTGGGCCTGCTTCTCGGATGCGCGTGATCGACTGCTGCTGGGCGAGGCCAGGGAGGTCGGTCTGTCCGAGCGCGAACGCCACATCGTCGCCTATCACGAGGCGGGGCACGCGCTGCTGGCCTATTTGCTGCCTCATGCCGACCCGCTGGAAAAGGTCACGGTACTGCCGCGGGGCCGAGCCCTGGGGGTGACCGCCCAGGTGCCCAGTGAAGAACGCTACAATTATAGTGAGTCTTATCTGCGCGACCGCATCACCGTGATGTTCGGCGGTCGCCTGGCCGAATCCATCGTCTTCGGTGAGGTCAGCAGTGGAGCGGAGAACGACCTGGAGCAGGCCACCAAGCTGGCGCGGCGCATGGTGGCGCAGTGGGGCATGAGCGAGCGCATTGGCCCGGTGGCCTTCGGCCAGAGCCAGGAACACGTCTTTCTCGGCAAGGAGATCGCTCAGCCACGCGAGCACAGCGAGGCCACGGCGAACCTGGTCGACGACGAGGTGCGTCGGCTGTTGATCGGCCTGGAGACGCGCGGCCGCGAGCTGCTGGAGCGTCACCGCGAGGCACTGGATGCCCTGGCCAGCGCCCTGGAGGCGCACGAGACCCTGGAGGCGACGACGATTCGCGGACTGCTCGGCGAGCGGGTGGCCGAACCGATGAGGTGACGCCATGCTGCTGCGTTTTCTTGTCGGGCTGGTGCTGGTCTATGCCCTGGTGGTGTCGCTGGCCTGGGGCTTCCAGAGCCGGTTGCTCTACCTGCCGCACATGGGGCGCGAGCATGTCGGCACCCCGGCGGACCTGGGGCTGGCCTGGGAACCGGTGACGCTGTCGACCGAGGATGGCGTGGGCCTGGACGCCTGGTGGATACCGGCGGACGAGCCCCGCGGCGGCCTGCTGTTCTTCCACGGCAATGCCGGCAATATTTCCCACCGGCTGGCGTCGATCCGGCAGTTCCACCGGCTGGGGCTCTCGGTGCTGATCCTCGACTACCGCGGCTACGGGCGCAGCGAGGGCAGCCCCTCCGAGGCGGGCACGGCGCTGGATGCCCGCGCCGGCTGGCGCTGGCTGATGGAGGCCGGCCATGACCCCGGCGAGATCGTGCTGTTCGGCCGTTCACTGGGGGCGGCGGTGGCGGCGGAACTGGCCAGCACCCTGGCCGGCGAGACATCGCCGGCCGCGGTGATCCTCGAATCGCCGTTTCGCTCGGTGCCTAAGCTTGCCCAGCGGCTCTACCCCTTCCTCCCGGCGCGCTGGCTGGTGCGCTTCGACTACGACACCGAAGCCTACGTCACACGCATCGCGGCGCCGCTGCTGGTGATCCATAGCCGCGAGGACGAGATCATTCCCTTCGGCGAGGGCCTGGCGGTGTTCTCGGCGGCCGGCGAGCCCAAGCGGCTGCTGGAGATCCGCGGCGGCCACAACACAGGTTCCCTCGACAGCGAACCGGACTACTCGGCGGGGATCGATGCCTTCCTGCGCGAGGAGGCGGGGCTGCGGTGAACCGGATGTGCAGACGCGGGACCTGGTATTGCCCGAGCTCCGGTGCATCGAGCGCCTCATGCTCGTGCCTGATTTTTCCCATGAACCCGGCGCGTTTCGTCGCTTTTCCTGGAGGTGTCGGCGGGATGGGGCTGTACTATGTTGCCTGCCCGGCGGGTTGGTCAGGCGGGCATCCGGAGGGTCGAGGAGGGCTTGTCGGGAACCGGGGCGGTGATGCCGCTTAGGTCGGAAGGGACTCGTGGACAGGCACTCCACCAACGAGAAGGGGAAGGCGGTGAAAACTTTCACGGGTATGAAAGGACGGGTGGGCACGGGCACCCTGGCTATCCTGCTGGTGAGCTTGGCCGGTTCCGGTACTGTGCTGGCCGAGACGGACCTGAAGGCAGATGCCCTGAGTGCCGCCTGGCCGGGCATGCAGGAAGGGGCAAGGGTGGTCGACTGGGAGGGCAATGTCCTGCAGGAGGGCTCCAACGGTTTTACCTGCATGCCGACACCGCCGGTGCTTTCGGGCACCGCGCCGATGTGTCTCGACGAGCTATGGATGGAGTGGGCACAGGCTTGGCAGAACAAGGAACCGTTCACCGCCGAGTCGATCGGCGTGGCGTACATGCTGTCGGGTGATGAGGGCGCCAGCAATGTCGATCCCTATGCCGAGGGGCCCACCGATGACAACGAGTGGATCAAGGAGGGACCGCACCTGATGCTGATTGCCCCGGCGGAACTGCTGGAGAATTTCCCCACCGATCCGCACAGCGGCGGCCCCTATGTGATGTGGCAGGGGACGGACTATCAGCACCTGATGATTCCCGTGGCCGCCCGGGAGTAGACCTCGGCCGGCGCATCCGCGGCCTCGAAGACCCTTCCCGGCGCCCGATGGCGGGCCGCCGGAAAGGCGAGCGGTTGCCGCCTTAGAACTCGGCGTTGTGGAAGACGTTCTGCACGTCGTCGAGGTCGTTGAGGCTGTCGAGCAGCTTCTCGAACATGGCCACGTCGTCGCCCTCGACCGGGGTCATGGTCTGGGGCACGAACTGGATCTCGTCGATTTCGAAGTCGAGCTCGCCGAAGGCGTCGAGCAGCGCCTGCTTGGCCTTGGCGTACTCGGTGTGGGGGGCGAAGACGGTGATGAGGTCGTCCTCGTTCTCGATGTCGGTCACGTCGACATCGGCCTCCATCAGCGCCTCGAGGGTGGCTTCCTCGTCGTTGCCGGCGAAGGCGAGGATGGCGCAGTGGTCGAACATGTGGCTGACGCTGCCCGGCGTGCCGAGCTTGCTCTTGGCCTTGTTGAAGCAGGCGCGCACGTCGCCGAAGGTGCGGTTGGGGTTGTCGGTCAGGCAGTCGACGATGACCATGCAGTTGCCGGGACCGAAGCCCTCGTAGCGGGCCGGGGAGAAGTCCTCGCCGCCGACGCCGCTGGCCTTGTCCAGCGCCTTCTCGATCACGTGGCTGGGCACCTGGTCCTTCTTGGCGCGCTCGATCAGGCCGCGCAGGCTCAGGTTGCCGGCGGGATCGGTGCCGCCCTGCTTGGCGACCACATAGATCTCGCGGCCGTACTTGCTGTACACCTTGGTCTTGGCGGCGGCCGTCTTGGCCATGGATTCCTTGCGGTTCTGGAAGGCCCTACCCATATCGTTGTCCTGTTGCGTCTAACACGAGGCTGGATTCTACGAAACCGCACCGGACGCGAACAGGGATATTTTGCTCCCTGTCCGGGCGGCATGGGGCGAGTCATGGCTACACTGGCGAGAGTCTTCCCGAGATGGCTTCCCCCTTGCCGGAGCGCGTCATGGATCATCATGCCTATCGCCACGCCCTCGCCGAGCAGCTCGCCGAAAGCGAGCTGCCCTTTTCCCCCGCCGAGTTCGAGGCTCGCCGCCGGCGCGTGCGCCAGGCCATGCGGGCGGCGGGGCTCGAGGCACTGCTGCTCACCGATCCCGCCGACATCTTCTACCTGACCGGCTACCACACCTTCGAGGTCTCGGTGCACACCTGCCTGGTGGTCTCCTCCGATCGCCTGGTGCTGCAGGTGCCCTCCATCGAGACCGGTCCGGCGGTGGTCACCGCCTCGGTGGACGAGATCCTCGGCTATCGCTGGGAGGGCATCGAGGAGGTGATCGAGCCGCTGACCGAGACGTTGGCGCCGTTTCATGCCATCGGCCTGGATGCCTTCGGTACCGGCTTGCGCCATGGGCTGATCCGCGAGCTGCAGGCGCGCCTCGGCGCCGGGCGCTTCCGCGATGACGGCGGCGAACTGCTCGACCGCATCCGTATCGTCAAGTCGCCGGCGGAGCTCGACTGCCTGCGCGAGAGCGCGCGGCTCACTTCCGAAGGGCTGCGGGCGGCGATCGCGATCATCGAACCCGGCATCACCGACGACGCCGTGGCGGCGGAAGGCAGCCGGGCGCTGCTGGCCGCGGGCAGCGAGTTCATGAGCCTGCAGCCCATCGTCACCGCCGGCCGCCGCATCAGCGTCATCCACGTCAACCACAAGCGCAACGTGATCGCCGAGAACGAGCCGGTGTTCCTGGAGTTCGGCGCCGCCTTCCAGCGCTACACCGCGCCGATGATGCGTACCGCCGTGGCCGGCCGGGCGAGCCCGGAGATGCAGGCGCTGCGCGATGTCTGCCGCGCCATCTACGAGGCCCTGTGCGCCGAGATGCGCCCGGGCCATAGCTTCGACGCCGCCGCCCGGGCCGCCGAGGCGGTGCTGGCGCCCCACGCCGACCGGGTGTTCCACTCCGGGGTATTCGGCTACGCGGTGGGGGCCCAGTTCCCGCCCAGCTGGGTCGAGGGCACCGGCTATATCGCCCGGGGCCAGCACCGCGAGTTTGCGGCCGACATGGTCTTCCACCTGCCGCTCTGCCTGCGCCTGCCGGGCGAGTGGGGCATCGGCCTGAGCGACACCGTGCGGGTCACGCCGAACGGCGGGGAGGCGATCACCGACAACGACTGGCAGCTGCACGAGTGGGCAGCGGGCGGAGCCTGACGCGCGCGACGACCGCTGAGCAGGGTAGACGAACCACACCATCAGGAGGTGACACCATGCGAGCCGCGAAGGTGATGCTGGCCGGCCTGGCGCTCTCGGTGGCGGGCCTTGCCCCGGCCGACGAGTCCCAGCGTTTTCCCGACGTGGTCGGGGTCGAGGTGACCGAGGCCGGCGAGAACCGCTTCGACTTCGACGTGACCCTCTCGTCGCCCTACGACTCGCCGTCGCGCTACGCGGATGCCTTCCGCCACCAGGAGTCCGGCCGTCACTTCGGCAAGACCTGCCTCGAGTACTGAGCCGACGCCGTTGGCGATGATGGCAATACCATCAGATCGACACCGCTGATGAAGGAGCCATCGCCTGACACGGTCAGCTCCCTTGTGCCAGTGTCCGTCAGGCCCAGGCGTTGCAGTTGCTGCGGTGAGAGTCTCAACCGGTAATCCCCGGCGATTACCCCTGGCACAATATAGAAACCGTCCCAGCTGCTTGTTGTCCGGGCCACTACCTCTTGCTGGTCGTTCAGCAGTTCCAGCTTCAGATCACCGATACCGCGCTCGACACCATCCTCCAGCAGATAGACCGTGCCATCGATTTCTGTGGTCATGCGCACCGGGAACTCCAGGCTGGCCACGCTGCCCGGGCGCGGCACCAGCCTCAATCCCTCGATCGCTGGCGCCCATTGCGGGTCTATCAGCGTCGAGGTGTCTATCCCGATGTCGACATGCTGTTTCACAGGCAAGTGGTCGATATGGGCAATGCCCGCCGCATCCGTGCGGGCCTGGTGCCTGCCGCCGTTGACCATGAATCCAGCACCCTGCAGCGGCTCCTCATCGGCGTCCATTACGCCATTGTGATCGTCGTCCATGAACACGCGCACGGAAGCGGCGCCGCTGTTCGCCATGGGCCGGGCATCGAATCGCCAGTCGGAGCGCCGGTGATCCCGGCCCATGGCAATAAACAATTGCGCCCCCAGAGCGATCTCTCCCGTGTCGACGTAGCTGGCATTAACGCCCAGCCCGAAGCGGCCCAGGCTTTTGGTAAAGCCGGCGGTATAACGGGTTTCGGGGGACGCGAAGGTGTGGGCGATGCCCAGGGTCCCGCGATAGCCGTCTGCCAGATACTTATCGGCGGAGAGCGCCAACGAGGAGATGTCACGCTCAGAGCCCAGCAGGTAATCGATCTGACTGCGCAAACTCATATCGCGAACACGGCGGCTGACCTGCAGGCTGCCGGTAGCGTGCTCGATGTCACCGGAGGCGCGCCAGCGAAGGGTGTTGGTGAGGGCCGTGCGATGCACATAAGCGGAAACACGGGCGCTGACCTCGGTATTGGCCCTGCCGGACTCCCGCTCGTCCCGCGTGGCCTCGAGGGTTACGGGCATGCGCGAGCGAGACGTCAGCGGAAGGGAGCCGCTGAGTCGAAGCTCATCATGGCTGCGAATGGGATCGCTGTCGGCGGGGAACACCTCGCTGGTGAAATCGGTCAGGTGGATGCGACTCGCGTCCACGGCCACGCCGCCGATACGGGTCTGGACACCGAGCTCGGCCAGTGAACCACCGTCCTTCGCCTGGACAACGCCCCCGCCGAGACTCAGCGACTGCCAGAAGGTCCGTACCCCCAGGGTGGTATAGAGTTCCTCGTCCCCGCCCGCCGGTGCCCGGATCAGCCCGGCCGAGGCGGTCAGCGAGCGCGCGAGACCCAGGTCGAACTGGGCGATGGTTCGGGATTGCCCGTCGTCGTCCCGGTGCTCGGTCACGCTGTACTGGAAGTCGCCGGGGCGAACCATGGATTGATCCAGGGGGAAAGCGTACTGCTCTACCCGTGTCTGGCCCAGGGGACCGTTGAAAATCAGCCGGAAGTCATTGCGGCCATAGCTCAGGGGCTGGTCGTCGAAACGATAGCGGCCCTCGGCATCGGGCCGCGCAAAGCCCACCAGGGCATCATTGTAATAGAGTTCCACGTCCCACCCCGGCGGCAAGTCGCCCTCGAACGTCTGGCGGTCGAAGCTGGTGGGTCGTGTCAGGGGGCGATTGCTCAACGTCACCCCCTCGCCCCTGATACCGCGGGTGATATTTTCTACGCTGGAGGTCGAGTGACTACCGAATCGGAAAGACCGGGCATGCAGCGGGCCCAGCAGGTTTCCGCCGGGGTCGTGGCGCTCGAGCGTGGCCCGCACTTCCGGCGAAGGGGCCTGTTGGCGGCTGGAAAAGTAGAGCGAGGACTCCATGCCCAGCAGATCCCCCGTGAGGTAAGCGGTATAGGCCGCGTCGCTCTGGGGTCTGCCATTGGTGCGCCGCAGTTCGGTGGTCAACGTCTGATCGATGAACGGCATGCTCAGCAGCCGGTACGGCTGCTCGTGGCGGGGATAGCCGGGATCCTCATAGCCACCACGCGTTCCGGCACGATCCCCGAGGCGTTCCCGAGCGAGGCGGGCCTGCAGGGGCAATGCCTCGAGGGCATGAACGCGCAGGGAGAGGCTGGCACGGTCGATCTCGAGTGCCAGCGGTAGCCAGTGTTCGAGCAGGGACACCGCAACGTAGATATCGTCCGGCTCCGCCAGCACCAGCGCCGGATCGACGGTCTCGGTCTTCCCGGCCCGGGTAACGCTGGCGTTGTCCAGGTTCAGGCTGAACCCGCGATCCTCGCTGAGGATAAAGCCGCTGGCGGAGCCTTCCCTGGGCTGGGTCTGGATGGCGATGGTCAGCAATCTTGCCAGCTCGCCCAGTGGCAGCAGGGTATGCTCACCCACCTCATAGGCAGGGATGGCGCCGGACAATACGGACTGCTCCAGGCGCACTTCCAGCAGCAGGAACTCCGGCTCCCTGGCCGGCTCCTGGGCCGGCAGGACTGGGGCGTAGGCCAGCAGCACGAGCCATAACGCCAGCACGGCCAACTGACTGGCCCGGTGGGCGGTAGCGGATCTCATATCCGTGCGGCATAGCGCCAGGAAACTATAGCGATAGCACCGCCTCGGCCAGCAGCCTGCCGCCGTCCTCCGCCTGTTCCCGGTAGGTGACGCGCAGGGTGCCATTGCTGAGGGGTAGGCCACTCGGCGGTTGCAGGGCAATGCGCGCTCGGCGCAGGGGGTTGGGGGTATAGACCGCCACCCCATTGGCGCGGCCGATGACCTGCTCGGCTCCGCCTCCCGGGGTGAAGCTGACGGTTAGATCGCCGTAGACAGACTGCGTACCGCTACGCTCCATCTGCAGCGCAAGCAGCGGCGCCCCGTTCGATGATCGCTGCAGTTCGAGCTGGGTCAGCGAGACGCTAACGTCGGTGCCGCCATGACGCACGATCACCGGGATGGAGGCGCCGATCAGCGCCGTCAGTTGGATGCCTATCTCTTCATCGGCGGCAGAGCCACGGGTCTCGATGCTACGACGGCCCCGGGTCTCGGGCTGTTGTGCGAACAGCAGGTGCGAGCGATACTCGCCGGCCGCCAGATCGGCAGGCTTGCGCACCATGATGCGGACCGTCTGCCCGGCGCCGGGCTCGAGGGTCACCTGGCGCGGCGAGTAACGCAGCAGAGTATCGGCAAACTGTTCACCCGGCAAAGGCTCGTCAACTTCGGAGAAACCGCCGGTGGCACTCATGCGTCGGTTGACCAGGGAAATGCGATAGGTGGCACTCTCGGTGCCGTTGTTGATCAGTTCCAGCTGGGCCGAACGCTGGTTGCCCTCGAAGACGATGCGAGTCGGATAAAGCATCAACTGGGCCAGCGCATGACTGGCCGGCAACACGAGTAGCAGGGCGCACAGGGTGAAGCGGAAGAGGAACGTCTTTCCACGCGCTTTCCGGGTCAAGGTCTTGGGTATCATGGTGGAATCCATTTATCGATTGATTCGTGAGTCCCGGATGGCACAAGGAACCACGGGCGCCACCCGGTCGCGGCGCTCGAGAGGCATCAGTTGTAGTTCACGATCACGCTGAAGGTGCCGGCATAATCCCCTGGTGCCTGGGCAAAGCCGACATTGAGTGTTCCCCCGACCGTCAGGGCCTGGGACCCACCCGCGCTCAGCTGGCCGCCGGCCCCGGAAGGGGCACTGGTAAAGTCGTTGATGACCATGTCGCTGCCCGGGCCCGTCAGTTTCACGAAATCGTTGCCGGGCAACTGGATCGTATAGGTCGCCTCGGCATCGCCCGACACCGTAAACTCGGCGGCAAGGCCCTCGCTCGAGGGGATCAGCCATACATCGCCGCCCGCGCTGCGCACGCCGCTGGGGCTGACCGCGACCGAACCGCCACTGCCGGCCACGAAGCTGCCGAACGACAATCCCCGGGTATTCTGGATCTCGATATCCACCGCCCAGCTTTTGCCAGCCAAAAGAAGAATTGCCAGGACAACACCAGCCGTGATCCTTGGACAACCATGTCTCATCGCAATGCCCCCGGTTTCTGGTGATGTTGGCCTAGTTGCCTAGTTGCCTAGTTGCCTAGTTGCCTAGTTGCCTAGTTGTAGAGCACAGTGATGCTGACATTGGCCGTGCCGGATGGGCCTCCCTCGACAGCCTTGAACCCAAGGCCGCTGACCGGGTCTCCCACGAGCATCCCATCATCGGTCCTGGCCATGATGCAGTCGGCCAGGCTTCCGGTGGCTTTAATGCAGCCCTCAGTCACGACGGCCACGGAGATGGATGTTTCAGAGGGACGAGGACCACCATCCACCCCGGATGGGCCTGCTCCCGGAAGGCGTATGATCAGATCCCCCGTCGTGCCGCTGACGAAGGCGCTGGTGGAGACGACCTGGAGGGTACCGCCGATGGTGACGGGCGCAGTGACGGAAGCACTGGCACGAGCGGTCGCGCTGCGTGCCTCGACGTTGGCGGAAATGACGCAGGCGCTAACCAGTGTCAGTACCCAACCAGCGGTGGAGCCTCTGAAAGCACTTTGCATGACCCCACCCTGGTCTTCGCCGGTCTAGCACCCGGCTCGACATGCCAGTGAAAGGTTAGTTGTACTCTACCGTTGCCGACACATCGCCGGTATAGGTCCCGGCTACCTGACCTGCAGCCACATCCAGCATGCCACCCAGATAGATGGATTGCGCACCCGCTGTAAGTGTGCCGCCTGTCACTTCGCCCGTGGTGGCGCCGCCGGCGGTGAGCTCACTGATTCTTGTCAGTGCCATGGTCTCCGACGCTCCGCCCGTGTTGGTCAGCTCGGTAGCGCCGCCCCAGGTAATACCGTAGGTGGCGGCACCGTCACCGGTGACGTCGAATTGGGCGGCGGTCGGAGAGGAATCCACGCTCGAGAGAATGACGCCCCCCGATGCGGTTCGGGCACCGCTTGTTGAGACAGTCACGGTGCCGACGGCGGCACCAGGGGCGAACTTGCCAAAAACCAGGTCCGCCGACTTTTCGATCGCGATGGGTACGATGACGGTGCTCGTCGCCGAGGTTGTCGCCTCCGCAGCAAAGCTGTTGGATGCCCCGAAAGCCCCCAGTGCGACGACGGAAGCCAGCGCGGTACGGCGAAAATTCTTGCGAATGAAAGCAGATGAGCTCATTTATCAATTCCCTGTTAGCCATTGCCACGGTCGTTTACCGTCGACGATGGCTTGAGTTAGCACCAGGCAGGGGGACCCGTTAACACTGCGATGGGGGCGGGCATGGAGAAAAGCGTGCTCGGAGCCAAAGGAAATGTCGGCGGTCCCGCTGTCTTGGGGCTGTTACGCCCGGTAGACCGGTGACTTTGCGTCCCCGCCTTTCGACGGGTTTGCCTTTTTCATTTTCCGACAAATCGGTGCAGGCACCGGGCTGTCGGGAGCCATATCACCCTTGGGTGGGTTGGCTTAAGCGAAGTGTGACTGAAAGGTAACCTTTCCACAAGCGGATTCTCTGCAAGATACCCAATTCATGACTTACGTCAATTGCTTCAGATGGTATCTGATTGTTTTTGTGAGAGAAAGTGATGTCGGTAGCCGTATCACCCTTGGGGGGTTGGCTTAGGCGAAGTGTAACTAAATGGTAACATTTCCGCGGGCGGATTCTCTGCAAGGTAGCCATTTCATGACTTACATCAATTGCTTCAACTAGTATCTGATTGTTTCTGTGGGGGAAAGATTCTTGGCCAGCTGTTTTACAGCAGCAAGGTCAGTGGTCATGCTATTCCTGTAAGGCATACCCTACCCGTGGGTTCATCCCTTCCTGATTTCAGTATCAGATGTATACGATTGAAAAGAAGGTCTCCGGACAACGACAATAGGCCGATAACTGTCGGACCCCAGATGATGTCTATTGCCTCAGCTCATGATGTTGCTGTGGGGCTGTACTTATCACTTGCATTCAGGGTTTATGCCGTGCCGGGACAGCACCGCTCCGGGCTCGCTGCACGGTGACTCGCGACACCGAACGGGACGCTATACTGGAAGCCCGGGCAGCGATGTGCCCGATCCACACCGTGTCACTTTCGACATCGGCACGGATGCGCCCAATGATTCCCGGGTCCAGCGACGGGAGAACCGCCATGATCGATTGGAGCATCGAATCCGTCACGTTCGGCAACTGCAACTGCGACTACAACTGCCCCTGCCAGTTCGAGTTGCGCCCTACCCGTGGTCACTGCCGGGGCTTCGAAGTGGGGCAGATCGAGCAGGGCCATTTCGGCGACACCAGCCTCGACGGCCTGCGCTGGGCCCTGCTCTATGCATGGCCGGGGGCGATCTTCGAGGGCAACGGCACCATGCAGGCGATCATCGACGAGCGCGCCGACGAGCGTCAGCGCCAGGCGCTGATCGCGGTGCTTCACGGCGAGGAAACCGAGGAGGCCAAGACCCATTGGTGGGTATTCCATGCCATGTCGAGCAGCATCCACGAGCCGCTCTTCAAGCCGATCGACCTCGAGATCGACATCGAGCGGCGGACCGCGAGGGTCGCGAGTTCGTCGCCGGGGTGATGAACGTGCTGTGGATCGCCGGGCTCACCCTGCTGGTGCTGGTGGAGAAGGTCGTGGCGCACGGCCACTGGCTGGGCCGCGCCCTGGGTGTCGTACTGATCGCCTGGGGAGGGGCGACACTGGCCCTGCTGCCGGCCGGCTAAGGGGCCCGCCCCGACGGGGGCGGGCCCGGGCCCTGGGTCATGCCGTCCTGGCCAGCGCTGCGGGGGTGATGTTGGGGTTCATGCGGAACAGGTTGTCGGGATCGAACTGCTGCTTGAGCTGCTGGAGCCTGGCGTAGTTCTGGGCATAGGCGCTGTCGACGCGGCCCTCCTCGTCCTCGGTCAGGAAGTTGACGTAGCCGCCGCCGGTGGCGAACGGCGCGGTGTCGCGGAATACCCGGCGCGCCCAGTCGCGCACCTTGTCATCCTCGGCGGCATCCTGCCACCGGCCGTGCACGTTCATCACGAAGTTGGCGTCGCGTCCGGCGTAGGCGGTGTCCGTCTCCGCGACCTCGCCCATGGCACCGCCGAGCTGGGCGATGAAGGCCTCGCACTCGGGGCCGGGCAGGGTCGAGGCGCCGTGGATCACCGCGTCGATCAGCTCATCGCCGATCTCGGCGAAGTTATGGGACTTCCAGTAGTTGCGTGCGCCGGGTGCCAGCAGGGGATCGAAGGCGGTCTGGAAGCCGGCATAGGGCTGCGTGCCGAGCATGCTGCCGACCGGTTCGCCGAATTCGAGCACCCTGGCGGCCAGGCGCTCGCCCTCCGCGGGGTCGCCGTTGTGGACCAGGGCGAAGACCACGACCTCCTTGCCATGGATCGATTCGGGCAGGAAGGGCAGGGGCGGGGCCTGGCGCAGTACCGCCCAGACGCTGAGCTCCCGTGGCGTGCCGGCGGTGAAGTCGCGCCAGGCTCGCAAGACCCGTTGCGCCTGGGCAAAGGGGTAGACGACCAGGCCGGCGTACACCTGGGGGCCGACGGGGTGGAGCCGGAACTCGAAGGAGGTCACCACGCCGAAGTTGCCGCCGCCGCCGCGAATGGCCCAGAACAGCTCGGGCTCCTGGGTGGCCGAGACGACTCGCAGTTGGCCGTCGGCGGTCACCACATCGGCGGAGAGCAGGTTGTCGATGGTCATGCCGTACTTGCGGGTCAGCCAACCGAAGCCACCGCCCAGGCACAGACCGGCCACTCCCGTGGTGGAATTGATGCCGAGCGGCGTCGCCAGTCCGAAGGCCTGGGCCTCGTGGTCGAAGTCGCCGAGCAGCGCGCCGGCGCCGACCCGCGCCGTGCGACTCTCCGGATTGACGCGCACGGTACGCATCGGCGACAGGTCGATCATCAGGGCGCCGTCGGCGACGGCGTTGCCGGCGATGTGGTGGCCGCCACTGCGTACGCTCAGCAGCATGCGGTGGGTGCGGGCGAAGTCGACCGCATTACGCACGTCCTGGGCCCCGAGGCAGCGGGCGATGAGCGCCGGGTGGCGGTCGACCATGCCGTTCCAGACGCGACGTGCCGGCTCGTAGTCCGCATCGGCGGCGGTGAGTACCCCGCCACGAATGCCCTGGGCGAGGACGTCGAGCTCATCGGGCGATAGCGAGGCACGGCTGCCGTCGAGGGTCTGGTAGGTCAGGTGTTGCATGGTTGTTCTCCTTGTCGATCACGCTCGCAACGGGCAGAGGATCGATGTTGCGAAGTAAAGTATGGAGAGCCGCGCGTCAGCCTGACTGACCGGAACTCCTCGGCACTTGACCGGGAGTCCGGTTTGTCATGGCGGCACGGTGGATCGTCCGCAATACTGGTTCAGGTAGTCGTTATCCCTTTCCCACCACCCGCGAGGCGGCCATGAGCCAGGACACCTTGTCTCAGGTGCTGCGCAGCGTCCGCTTGCGAGGGGCGGTGTTCTATCACGTCGAGGGCAGTGCCCGTTGGGTGAGCGAGTCGCCCCCGGCGGCCGAGGTCGCCACGCTGATCATGCCGGGGGTCGAGCACGTGATGGCCTTCCATGTCCTCACCCACGGGGAGTGCTGGGCCTCGGTGATCGGCGCGTCGCCGGTGGCCCTGGGCGAGGGTGACGTAGTGATCTTTCCGCGGGGCGACCCACACGTCATGTCGAGCGAACCGGGCATGCGCGGCACGGTGGACCTGACGCCTTACGGGTTGCCGCGACCGGAGCAGTTGCCGTTCTTCGCCAGCCGGCAGGGCGAGTCCCTGTCGATGTCGCGCCTGGACCGCGGGAGCGAGCGGCACGGTGCGACCCTGGTGTGCGGCTTCTTCGGCTGCGATGCGAATCCCTTCAACCCGCTGCTCGCCAGCCTGCCGCGCCTGCTCCATGTCCGCGCCAGGGCCGGCACCGATGACGACTGGATCGCTCACTTCATCCGCTTTGCCCTGTCGGAGTCGACCCACAAGCGGCCCGGTGGCGAAGCGCTGCTCGAGCGGCTCAGCGAGGCGATGTTCGTCGAGTTGATGCGTCGCTATCTCGAGGAGATGCCGGCGGGGCGATCGAACTGGTTCGCCGGGCTGCGGGATCGCCACGTGGGCCGCGCCCTGGCGCTGCTGCATCAACGGCCGGGCGATGCCTGGACGATCGACAAGCTCACCGACTACATCGGCCTGTCGCGCTCGGCCCTGCACGAGCGCTTTGCGCGCTTTACCGGCCATGCGCCGATGCACTACCTGGCCAAGTGGCGCATGCAGGTGGCCGCCGGGCTGCTGCGCCAATCGAGCGCCTCGGTGGCCGCGATCGCCCTGGAGGTCGGCTACGAGTCGGAGGCCGCGTTCAGCCGCGCCTTCCGGCGGGAAACCGGCCTGCCCCCGGCCACCTGGCGGCGCGAGCAGACCCGGCTGGCCGAGCGGGAGTCACTATACTGAGGGTTCGAAGCGGGGGGCCGGCCCTCCCGCCTCTTGCCGCAGCGCCGGTTGGCGCCTGCGACGCCTCAGCCCGTCTGTTGGAGGACGTCATGACTCAGACCGTCACGGCTGCCTATGGCAGCTCCATGAAGGCCACCAATGCGTACGATGAACTGGTGTCCGAGGGCTTTCCACGCGAGAAGCTGTTTCTCGACAAGGAGACCAACCAGGTGAAGGTGATCATTCCGGACGCCTCGAAGCCCGAAGCGGAGGAGATTCTCCGGCGCCATGAGCCGAGCGAGGTCTGGGCGCGACCGTTCGAGGGTTGAGGGAGGACCTGTCCCGGTTGCCGCCGGAGGGGTTGCCACGGGATGGGACAGCTGGCGCAGGCCGCCTTCGGCATCGCGACGGAACACGGGGGCTGGGTGATGAGCACGCTTTTCATCAGCCACAGCAGCACCGACATCGCGGCGGCCCGCGAGATGGCCGACTGGCTGCAACGGCACGGCCATCATTCGTTGTTCCTGGACTTCGATCCCGAGCACGGCATTCCCCCCGGGCGCGACTGGGAGGCGGAGCTTTACCGTCGTCTGCGTGCCTGCCAGGCCCTGATCGTGTTGTGCAGCGAACCCGCCATGGCGTCGTGCTGGTGTCTCGCCGAACTGAGTCACGCCCGTGCCCTCGGCAAGCGGATCTTCCCGGTACGCATCGCGCCCTGCCAGCTGCGTCCCCAGCTCGCGGAACTGCAGGTGATCGACCTGGTCAAGGAGCCGGAAGCGGGCTTTGAGCGGTTGCGCCAGGGCTTGATCAGCGTCTTCGACTGGGATCGCCATCGTCCCCCCTATCCCGGCCTGATGGCCTTCGAGGAGGTCGATGCCGCCATCTTCTTCGGCCGCGACGCCGAGACCCAGCAGGCCCTGGATCGACTCCAGCAGTTGCGACACTTCGGCGGCCCGCGCCTGTTGCTGTTCCTGGGCGCCTCGGGCAGCGGCAAGTCGTCGCTGGTGCGTGCCGGCATCATGCCGCGGCTGCGGGCCGTCCCCGACGCCTGGACGGTGATCGGTCCGATCCGGCCCCGCGACCGCCCCCTGGATGAGTTCACGACGCAACTGCGCTCCGGGCTCGCCGACGACGGTGGGGTATCCGAGGAGGTGCTGGCCCTGGCGTCTGGTGCCGAGACGGCGTCCCAACTGCTGCCGAGGGTGCAGCGGGAGCTGCGGCGGCGGCCCGGGCGGGCGAACTCGACCCTGGTGCTGGTCATCGATCAGCTCGAGGAGTTGCTGTCGGATTCGCCCCAGGCCGAGCAGCTCATGCGGGTGCTGGCCCCCGTCCTGCGGGATACCGGCACGCCCGTGCTCGTCATTGCCACCCTGCGCTCCGACTTCCTCGGTGCCCTCCAGGACCACCCGGCCTGGCGTGACGTCCCCCTGCAGCCGCTGACCGTGGAACCCCTGTCGATGGAGGGCTTCGCGGCGGTCATCGAGGGGCCGGCGGAACTCGCCGGTCTCGAGCTCGAGCCCGGCCTGGTGCGTGCCATGGTGGCGGATACCGCTACCCAGGATGCCCTGCCCCTGCTGGCCTTCACCCTGCGTGAGCTGTGGGAAGCCGGTGGCGAGGACGGGCGTCTCACCCTGGCCGAGTACCGCGACCGCCTCGGCGGGCTGCACGGCTCGGTGGCCAGGTCGGCCGAGGCGGTCCTCGACGCCGCCGCACCTTCCCGGGAGCAGTGGCAGGCGCTGCGCATCGCCCTGTTCGATCTGGTGCGACTCGACGAGGAGGGGCGCTATACGCGTCAGGCGGTGCACTGGGAGGCACTGCCCGCCATGAGCCACCCACTGCTCGAGCGTTTCATCCAGGCACGCCTGCTGATCGCCGGCAGCCATCACGGGGTGCGCACCCTGGAGGTGGCCCACGAATCGCTGTTCCGGGTCTGGCGGCGGCTCAACCGCTGGCTGGAGGACAACCGCGAGGCACTGCGGGTTCGCGACGGACTGCGGCGTGCCGCCAGCGAGTGGGACGTCGGCGGCCGTTCCGCCGAGCTGCTGGTCCACCGTGGCAACCGGCTGGAAGCGGCGCGGGCGCTCACCGGGGCCGGGGCCTTCAGGCTCGACGCCATGGAGAGGGACTACCTGCAGGCGTGCCGCTGGCGGGAGTGGATGAGACGTGGCTGGATCACGGCCGCGTGGCTGGCACTGCTGTTGGGCGTCATCGGTCTGTCATGGTTCGCCTGGTCGCTGCATCAGCAGGAACGCATCACTCGGCAGGGCCTGGCCGACCTGCACTGGGCCAATGGGGTGAGCGCCCGCGATCGCGATGGTCGTCCCCTCAAGGCGAGCCACCACTTCATGCAGGCCGCGGAGCTGGCACTCGACCCGGAGCGCGCCGCAAGCGCCCACTGGGCCGGCGTACGGCTGGGGAGCGGACCGGTCCTGGCGGGCGCGATGGACCTCGGCCCGGTGCTGATGCTGGCCGCCTTCGATGGCGACGATGACGCCGGTGACAGGGTGCGACTCTGGGGCAGCGACGGCGGCCACCAGGCCTGGTCCTGGAGTGACGGCGCCGCCCCGCCGCTCCTTGGCCCGGGCGGGCGCACGGTGCAGACCTTCTCGCCCGGGGGGCAGCCCTGGACGCGGCGAATCGTCCTCCGGGGGGACGAGCGCGGCACCGAGATTCGCGATCGGCGCAGCGGAGCCCTGCTGGTCACGCTCCCGCCGGCGGTGGAAGGCGTCTGGATCGGTGGCGTCGACGAAGCCACGGCGGTGAGTGTGCACCGCGGCGGTGACGCGCGGATATGGGACCTGACGAGTGGCGACTCCCTGGGCGAATGGCGCCATGCCGCGGGGGTGGCCGGGGTGGCCATCTCGCCGAGCGGGGCGCGCCTGCTGCTGTGGACCCGCAGTGGCGAGGCGGTGGTCTGGAGCGTCGACGCCGCCGAGGTGGTGGCGCGCCATGCCGGCGATATCCTCGGTGGCGCCCTCGGCCGGCAGGCGCACGAGGTGGTGCTCTGGAACCGGGAGGGCCGCCTGTGGCTGCCTGCGCTGCCGGCCTTCGAGCCGGCAGCGGCGGAGGGCGGGCGCTGCAGCCCGCGGGCCATCGGCGCACGCTTTCTCGACGACGCGCGTCGCCTGCTGGTCTGGAACCATGGCGCCTGTGGCACCGCGCGACTGTGGGATCTCGAGACGCAGCGCCCCGTCGGTGCGGTGGTGCGCCATGAGGACGAACTCGCCCCACCCCTGGTCCAGGGCAGTCGCTTCCTTACCTGGCATCCGGGCGGCGGGTCGGCCCGCCTCTGGGACGGCGCGACCGGTGAGCCGGTGGCCACCCTCGAGGCCCCCGTGACGGGCGCTCGCTTCGCCGGGGGCAATCGCTTGCTGACCTGGAGCGGCAGCGATGCCCGGCTCTGGTCGAGCCTCACCGGAGAGCCGCTGGGCCTTCCGTTGCGCCATGCGGCGACGGTCAGGGAGGTGGTGGCCAGCGAGGATGGGCGGCGCCTGCTCAGTCGAGGCAGCGACGGCAGCCTGAGGTGGTGGCAGACGCCGCCCACCGAGGCAGCGGCGACGCGGCGGTTTCCGGCCGAGGTGCTCGATGCCGCCCTGGTGGCGGACGAGCCCCTGGTCCGGGCCGTCACCCTCGACGGGCATGTCCACTCATGGTCAGCGATCGACGATACCGTGCCGGAGCGACAGCGGCTGGATCCCGAGGCCGTCCTCGCGGTATTCGCCCCTGAGGGCCGCCGCCTGTTGACCGCGGGCGTGCACGGCGACGTGCGGCTCTGGAGCTGGGAGGACGACGCCTTCCGGGCCTTGGCGGCGCCGGGCGGGACCGCGGGCGACGGTCCCGTGGCCGGGGTGGTGTGGAGCCCCGATGCCGATCGCCTGTTGTTCTGGGGGGAGCGGGGGTGTACCGCCTGGCTGTGGCGCGTCGGCAGTGCCCGCTCGGTGCCGATCGAACCAGACGCTGAGGGGGCGGAGTGCCGCCTGCGCGGCGCGGCCTTCGTCAACGACGAGCGCGCGCGGTTGCTCACCTGGGGAGAGGACCGGCGGCTGCGTCTCTGGGATGTCGAGGCACGCGAGCCGGTGTTGCTGCGGACCCTGCTCGAGGGGGCGCTGGTCCGCCATGCCGAGTTCGACGCTGGACGCCTGCTGGTCACCACCGGCGACGGTGGCGTTCATCTCTCTTCCGTGCAGGAGACTTCCGGGCAGGACGGCGACGAAGCCGATAGGGCCTTCCATCACGAGGCAGCCCAGGGGGCCCGACGGCATGCCGACACCGGCAGGGTCCTGAGCTGGGGGGGCGGCAGTGTGCGCATCTGGGAGGCCGACGGCGCCGCGCTGCTCGCCTCCCTGGCCCCCGGGGGCGATATTGCCGGCGCGGCCTTCGTGCCGGGCGGGGAGCGGGTGCTCAGCTGGCAGACCGAGGGACGCGTGCAACTCTGGGACACGGTCAGCGGCCATCCGCTGACCCCCGCCCTGCGTGGGGGCGGCCCTGCCCCGGCGGGGATCGACAGTGACTTCGGGACATCGGCGATCCGGCTGCTGGTCACCGCAGGCGCTCGTGCCACCCTGTGGCGCCTGCCCCCCTTCCACGCCTCGCCGTCCCGACCGGTCCGCCGACAGCAGGTGCTGACCGGCACCCGCCTGACGTCACCCGGCGAAGTGGAGGTCCTGTCGGCGGCGGCCTGGCGGCGGCTCGCGACCGACCTCGCCGGGTCGGGGGAGTAGGGGAGATCAGGGTGACACTTTGACGCGCGAATCCGACCAGGCGGTGATCCAGCCTTCCGTCGGCGCCCAGGCGCGTATCTTGAGCCGATGCGTCCCCGTGGAGATGCGCTGGCCGGCGTCGCGTCCGTCCCATTGCCGTGGATCGATGCTGCGCCCGGCGGCCACGCCACCGGGGATCGGTGCCTCGTTGACGAAGAAGTGGCGCTCGCCGTCATTGGCCGGCTCCACGCGCATGAACTCGGCCACGGCACTGGGAAACTCGGAGTGCGAGAAGAAGCGGTAGGAGGCCTGCTCACGCGCCTGGGCGCGAATCAGGCGGGGCAGGAACGACACCTCCTCGATGGCCACCGAGCCCACGGCGCGGGGGCCGCAGCCGAGCGCCAGGACCCGGAACGAGGGCTCCATGCGCTCGCCGCTCATGTCGGTCGCGGTCACGGCGATGGCGGCGGGGCGCTCGCTGTCGCCGAACGCCGGCGGCAAGTGGAACTGCAGGCGATGGCGCCCCGTCTCGTCCGCACCGAAGGGGATCCGCAGGGTGTAAACATCGGGGACCCCCCGGGCGCTGATGCGCAGGGTGACCATGACCGGCTGCAGGTGGGCGAAGTCCAGTACGAACGGCCAACCGCCCCGCACCATGCCGATGGCGGCGAAGGCACTGGTGTTGTACCGGGGCGCGAACTCCGGGCCTTGCTGCTGCAGCTGCACCAGCATGTCACGCTCGCCTTTGGTGGGCTTGGGTGGCTGCACGGCCTGGCGGCGCTCCCGCAGCCAGCGAATCAACAGCGCGGACGCCGCGGCGCCGGCCACGATGGCCGGTACCGTCCAGTCGCTACTGCCGTTACCCGACGGTTCCCCGGTGGTGCCGGTATCGTCCTGGCCGTCGCCGTCGGGGAAGACGTCGTCCTGCGCCGCGGCCAGCGGTGATACCGCCAGCACGGCAGCCAGCAGGCAGGCGAGAAACCGCTTCCACCGGTGATGTCCTGCATCGACCCTGTTCATGAGCACTCACCTAGCCTGTCGGAGTAACTCAGCGTTGAGTACGACAGGCGGCTAGACCGTGGACCACTCCTGGTCGTCCGGCCGACGGCAGGCCGTGCCATCGGTACGGCGGGGCTCACCGTCGACGACGACCTGCATCTCGAAGTGGCGGCACTGCTGGTCGCCCCGCTCGAAGGTCTCCCGTGGCGTCATGGTGAACTCGTTACCGGTCTGGGGATTGCGCCACTTCTCCGATGTGCCGTCTGGTGTGCGATCGAGCGCGGCGCTCATGGCCCGCTGATCCTCACGGGTCAGCCGGATGCCGATCTCCCTGCCGAGCCATGCGCCCAGCCCCGCACCGATCAACATGGCGGCGGTCCGCCCGGAACCGCTACCGACCTGTGAACCCAGCCCGGCACCGATGAGGGCCCCCAGGCCTGTGCCTACTCCCTCGCCGGTACTGGTGGTCTGGCAGCCGCCGAGCAGGAACAGCCCCAGCAGCACCACGGACAGCCGGCGTAAGATCCCCCGTATCGAAGCCGCCATGGTCGACCTCCCATTGGGTGGTGGGCCCCGTCAGCGACGAACCGCCGCCGCCATCGTGGAGGAGTGCGGAGATCCTGCTCGAGGCGTGCTTTCGAACTCTCTTCTACCCAGTATTGCACCCCGCCTGCACTTACTCCATGTCGCGGGCACCGGGCTGCTATCTTTAGCCGAAGAGGGGGCTCGTTAGCCGGATGAGGGTGCCTCTGCCCCTCTACGCCCAGGGGCCATTGCCGCCGGAGGGGGCCGTGGACGACACCGAACCCGCTGATCACAGCGATTCGCCAGCCATCGACGGGCCCTTGCCGGACGAGGCCTTGCGGCGGCGCGCCGAGTGGTGCCGACTGGAAGACCAGCTCGCCTGGTACGGGCAGCGCAGCCGATATTGTCGCCGCTGGCACAAGATCCTGCGCCTGGTGCAGGTGGCATTCGCCGCCACCATTCCGGTGCTCTCGCTGGCGGATCCGCCGCTGGCCCGTTGGCTGACCGCTCTGCTCGGTGCCTCGATCGCGGTGCTCGAAGCCACCGAACAGATCAATCAGTTCGGCCCGCTGTGGATTCAGTACCGTGCCACCGCCGAACACCTGAAACACGAGAAATTCCTGTTGCTCGCGGCCGCCGGTCCCTACCGCGACCTGGGCCGTGCGGAGGCGCTGCGATTGCTCGCCGAGCGGGTGGAGGAGCATGTCTCCAGCGAGCATGCTCGCTGGGTTCGTAGTGCAGAGAAGAGCCTGTCTCCCCGGCGGCGTGTGATAGGGAGAAAGGCGGAGTGAATGCCTGACCTGATGATCGGTGATGTCATGTTCCGTTACTTCGAAACTCTGGTGAACCCCTATCCCGCGGGGAAACCCGAGACGCCCCCCCGGGGGCTACTCGCCTTCATCCTGCACTTCTCGCGCCCGGTGCTGCCGCTGCTGCTGGCCATGTCGCTGCTCACGGCGCTGGTGTCGGCCACCGAAGTGCTGTTCTTCAGCTACCTGGGCGAGCTGGTGGACTGGCTGTCCGGCGCCGAGCGCGAGGGCTTCTTCGCCGAGTACGGCTGGCGCCTGGGGGGCATGGCGGCCCTGGTGGTGATCGGCCTGCCGCTGCTGGTACTGCTGCAGTCACTGCTCACCCACCAGAGCATCTTCGGCAACTACCCGATGATTGGCCGCTGGCTGGCGCACCGCCACATGCTCGGCCAGAGCATGGCGTTCTATCAGGACGAGTTCGCCGGGCGGGTGTCGCAGAAGGTGATGCAGACGGCGCTGGCGATCCGCGAGACGGTAATGAAGCTGCTGGGCCTGCTGGTCTATGTGGTCATCTACTTCGCCGGTGCCATGCTGCTGATGGGTAACGCCGAACCCTGGCTGATGCTGCCCCTGGTGGCCTGGCTGGCCGGTTATATCGCCATCATGTGGGTCTTCGTGCCGCGGCTGCGCGAGGTCTCCATGGCCCAGGCCGACGCCCGGGCGAGGATGACCGGCCGCATCGTCGACAGCTACAGCAACATCCAGACCATCAAGCTGTTCGCCGACACCCGCCGCGAGCAGGCCTACGCCCGCGACGCCATGGAGCAGTTCATGGCCACCGTGCACCGTCAGATGCGCCTGGCGACCCTGCTGTCGGTGAGCCTGACGCTGCTCAATTCGCTGCTGCTGACGAGTGTCGCCAGCATGGCCATCGGTGCCTGGTATTTCCAGGCCATCTCGCTGGGTGCCATCGCCGTGGCCATCGCCCTGGTGATGCGTATCCGCTTCATGTCCGACTGGATCCTGTGGGAGGTGGCGGGGCTGTTCGAGAATATCGGCACGGTGCAGGACGGCATCAACACCATCGCCCGGGAGCCGGCGGTCAAGGATCGCATCGGGGCGGAGGAACTCGTCGTGCCGCATGGCGAGATCCGCTTCGAGACACTGCAGTTCGGCTATGAACGCCCCGATGGTCAGGGGGTGCGTGTCTTCGACGGTCTATCGCTGAGCATCGCTCCCGGCGAGAAGGTGGGGGTGATCGGCCGCTCCGGGGCCGGCAAGTCGACCCTGGCCAACCTGCTGCTGCGCTTCTATGACCTGGAAGGCGGGCGCATCCTGATCGACGGCCAGGACATCGCCGAGGTGGCCCAGGAGTCACTGCGCCAGCAGATCGGCATGGTCACCCAGGATACCTCGCTGCTGCACCGCTCGGTGCGCGACAACATCCGCTACGGCAGCCCGGAAGCCAGCGAGGAGCAGGTCCAGGAGGCGGTGCGCCGGGCCCATGCCGATACCTTCATCGACGATCTGGTGGACCTCAAGGGGCGTCGAGGGCTGGATGCCCATGTGGGGGAGCGCGGGGTCAAGCTCTCCGGCGGCCAGCGCCAGCGCATCGCCATCGCGCGGGTGCTGCTCAAGAATGCGCCGATCCTGGTGCTGGACGAGGCCACCTCGGCACTCGATTCCGAAGTGGAGGCGGCGATCCAGGAACAGCTCTATACGCTGATGGAGGGCAAGACGGTGATCGCCATCGCCCACCGGCTGTCGACCATCGCCATGCTCGACCGCCTGGTGGTGATCGACGAGGGGTGCATCGTCGAGAGTGGCACCCATCAGGAGCTGCTGGCTCGCGATGGCCTCTACGCCGCCCTGTGGCGGCGCCAGTCCGGCGGCTTCCTGGGGCTCGATATCAACGGCGAGGCGGTCGAGCAGCAAGACGATGCGGTGGGGGTGGGATCCTGAGCCTGGCCGGTGCAGCCACCTAGATCCCCGCCCACCACTGATAGCCACGATCCTCCCAGTAGCCCCCTCGGCCCCGGCCGAGGTGGGCGAAGCCCTCGACCAGTTCGACGCGCATCACGTACTTGGCCATCTTGTAGCCGAGCTGACGCTCGGCCCGCAGCCGTAGCGGGGCGCCATTGGCGATGGGCAGATCGGCGCCGTTCAGGCCATAGGCCAGCAGCGTCTGCGGATGATAGGCCTCGCGCATGTCCAGGCTCTCGTAGTAGGGATCTCCGCCGCGGTAGCGGTCCGCGCAGTGAAAGACCACGAAGCGCGCTTCGTCGCGAACGCCCACCCGCTCCAGCAGGTCGCCGAGCACCACGCCGGTCCACTGGCCGATGCAGCTCCAGCCCTCGACGCAGTCGTGTCGGGTGATCTGGGTCCGCGATGGCATGGCCTTGAGGTCGTCGAGGGAGAAGGTCTGCGGCGTGTCGACCAGGCCGCCGATCGCGAGGCGCCAGTCGCGAAAGCCGTTGGCCGCCAGGCGTCGGTACGCCTCGTCGCGGGGATTCGTGGTGCCGTTGGCGCGGAAGGTCGGGGCGATGTCGGCGGGCGAATACTCCCGCGCCAGCGCCTCGCGGGAGGCCAGCAGGCGCTGGGCCCGCTGGGTCAGCGAGCCGGTGGCATCGGACAGTTGACGCATGGTGTCGCTGCGCGACAGCTGGTCGCAACCGGTCAGCAGCAGGGCGCTGCCGGCCAGGGCGGCCCGTGCCAGGAAGCGGCGGCGCGCCGGGTCGGTGGGACTAGTCATCCTGGGCCTCCTTCTCGGTGGGCAGCACATAGCGCCCGGTGATCATCGAACGCAGGTTGTTGACGACGCCGGAGACGAGCACCAGCACGATATGGATCAGGAAGAAGCCGACCAACGCCAGGGCGCACAGGAAATGGATCGTACGCGCGCTCTGGCGGCCGCCGAAGACGTCCAGCAGCCAGGGCCAGGCGGCATCCATGGTCGGTGACATGGTCAATCCGGTCAGCACGACCAGCGGCATGACGACGAACAGCACCAGCAGGTAGGCGAGCTTCTGCAGCAGGTTGTAGTGGCGTGCTTCCTCACCCCGCGGAAAGCGCAGCCGCAGGTGCTCGGTCACGACATGACCGAGGGTTCGCCATTCGTGCCGGCGCGGCAGCAGGCGACGGCGCAATTGGCCGCTGAGTACCAGATACAGCAGGTAGGCGATCAGCAGGGGGGCGAAGATCCAGCCGGCCAGGAAGTGCCACTGGCGCCCCGCGGCCAGCCAGCGCGGGCCGGGCAGGGTGGCCCAGGCGGGGAAGGCGCGCCGCTCGCGCGCCTCGGCGGGGCCGGAGACGCCCAGCACCCCGGTGGTATCGAAGCGATGGCCGCCGACCCGGGTGATACCGCGCAGCTCGCCGTCGCCGCCGCTCACGGCACGGATCGATAGCGCCGGGGCGTCGAACGAGGAATCCTTGCCCCAGTACAGGGCCGGGTGGGCATTGAAGATCTGCAGGCCGCTCATCAGCAACACCACCAGACAGGCCGCATTGACCCAGTGCCAGAGGCGGGTGAAGGCGCCATGTCGCCGGATGACCACCGGCGCCTGGCCGGCAACAGGCGCGGAGGAGCTGGAGGAGCGTTTCAGGAATTGCATGGTCAGGAATCGCATGGGGTACCTCCCCGGGGCGAGGCCGGCCGGCGATCATTCGGGATGCACCGGCCGGCAGGGGCCGAGTCTCACATGGCGTCGTCGTCTTCCATCATCTCGTCGTCTTCCTCCATCATGGATTCTTCTTCCATCATGGGCTCCTCCTCGTCCATGGCGTCGTGCTCCATGGTCTCTTCCTCCATGGTCTCCTGCGCCATGCCGTCCTCTTCCATGGGGTCGTCTGCCAGGGCGGTGGTCGGCAGCAGCAGGGCGGCGCCGAGCAGGGCGGCGAACAGTGTGGTCCTGGGATGATTCATCGGTTTGTTCCTCCAGTCGGGGATGGGCCGCCACCGGTCATGTCGCAGCGGCAAGGCTCACGCTAGCCAGGCGCCGCCGGCGGTTCATCACGGAACCATCACGACGTGGTATCTTTTTTCGTGATGGTTTCGTGATGCTCGAGCGCGGGCGTGGCTCTAGAGTGGGCAGGGGCAACGGGCGGGAGTCGGCGATGAGCTATCGAATCCTCTGTGTCGAGGACAATCCCGAGATCGGCAGGCTGCTTACCGAATCGTTGGCGGCGGCGGGGTATGCCTGCGACTGGGTCCGCGACGGCGAGGCGGCGCTGGCGCTGCTGGGCGCCGAGGCCGCGGGAGTACGCTATGACCTGGTGACGCTGGACCTGATGCTGCCCGGGATGGACGGCCTGGAGGTATGCCGCCGGCTGCGCAGTCGCGACAGCCTGACGCCGGTGCTGATGGTGACCGCCAAGGCCGCGATCCGCGACGTGGTGGTGGGGCTCGAGATCGGCGCCGACGATTACATCACCAAGCCCTTCGCCATGCCGATCCTGCTGGCCCGGGTGCAGGCCCTGTTGCGCCGCGGCCAGCGCCAGGCGCCCACCGGTGACGGCATCGTTGCCACCCCGCCGCTGGTCTGCGGCCCGCTGGTGATCGATGCCGGCGAGCATCGGGTATACCTCGATGGCAAGCCGATCCAGCTCACCGCCAAGGAGTTCGCGCTCCTCTCGCTCTTCGCCCGCCATCCCGGGTACAGCTTCAGCCGCGGCGAGCTGCTCGACCACGTCTGGGGTGAGGAATTCGACGGCTATGACCATACCGTGAACACCCATATCAACCGCCTGCGCAACAAGATCGAGGCCGACCCGGCCAGGCCGCGCTTCATCGAGACCGTCTGGGGGGTGGGCTATCGCTTCAGCGAGACACCGGAAGGCCAGGGCCCGTCGGGTGCCGAGCGTCCATGAAGGCACTGATGCGCCGCATCGGCCGCCTGAGTCGCAGCCTCTATGCGCGCATCGTGCTGGTCTATCTGACCAGCCTGCTGCTGCTGTCGGTGGCCACCGCCTGGATCGCCATCAGCCAGTTCAACCAGCTTGGCCGCGAGCTCCAGCAGCGCCTGGAGATCGACCTGGCCGAGAACCTCGCCGAGGTCATGCAGCCAGCGCTGCATCAGGGCGCCGACAGCGCCGCCGCCCGGGACATGGCCCGGCATATCGTCTCGATCAACCCCTCGCTGTCGCTGTATGTGCTCGACGAGCGGGGACGGGTGATCGCCGACTACGCCGAGCCGGCCTGCGGCCTGGGGCGACGGGTGGACACCCGGGCGCTGGAGACCCTGCTCGGTGACGAGCCGATGCTGCCGGTGCTGGCGATGTCGCCCTGCGGACAGCAGCCCGGGGTGTTTTCCGTGGCGCGCATTCGCCACGGCGAGCAGGGCGGCTCTGGTGACTTCCCGGGCTTTCTGTATGCCGACCTCGACAACGCCGGCCACGCCTCGATGTTCGCCATGCTGCGCACCAGTTCCATCCTCCGCACCCTGGTGGTCGCCGGCCTGATGGCGCTGCTGGTGTCCGGAGTCTTCGGCCTGGTGTGGTTCGCCCTGTTGACCCGGCGCTTCTCGCGGTTGACCGCAGCGGTACAGCGTTTCGCCGACGGTGACTTCGGACAGCGCATCGCCGCCCCCCGCGACGACGAACTGGGGCGCCTGGCCCGGGCCTTCAACGACATGGCCGGGACCATCGAGGCGCAGCTCCAGGCACTGCGCGAAACCGATCGCCAGCGCCGTGAACTGGTCGCCAACCTCTCGCATGATTTCCGCACCCCGCTGACCTCACTGCGCGGCTATGCCGAACAGTTGCTGGCCATGGTAACCGTCGAGGAGGAGGGCCGTCGGCGGATGCTGACGGCGATCCTCGACAATGCCGATCGCCTGACCCGCCTGGCGCAGCAGCTCTCGACCCTGGCGCTGCTGGATGCCTACGACAAACCGCTGCTACGCGAGCCGTTCTCGCTGGCCGAGCTGGCCCACGACATCGTCGGCAAGTTCCAGCATCAGGCCCGCGAGGCGGGCATCTTGCTGACGATGGACTGCGATCCCTCGCTGCCCCGGGTCGACGCCGACCTGGGCCTGATCGACCGAGTGCTATCGAATCTGATCGACAATGCCCTGCGCGCCACCCCGGCCGGGAAGTGGGTGCGCATCGAAACCGATGTGCGGCCGGAGGGCGTGCGGCTGGCGGTCATCGACAGCGGTGTCGGCATCGCTGCGGAGGAGCTGCCGCTGGTGACCCAGCGCTTCTACCGCACCCGGGCCAGTCTCGCCAGGGGCGAGGGCTCGGGGTTGGGGCTGTCGATCGTACGCGAGATCTGCGAGCGCCACGGGGCGGCATGGAAGATCGTCAGCTCGCCGGGGGAGGGTACTGAGGTGAGCGTCACCCTGCCCCGTGCCTGAAAGGGGGCATGAGAGGTGGCGGGCCCGTACGGATCAGGCCGTCTCGTCTGCGGCGGCGGCCGACACCTCGGGTTCGGGACGGACAGGCGGTTGCCACAGCTCGGCGGGTGGCAGGCTCTCGATGCGCATGCGCTCCACGACGAAGTCGACGAAGGTGCGCACCTTGGGGGATATGAGGCGTCCGCCGGGGAATACCGCATTCAGCTCCACCTCGGGCCCCTCCCAGCCATCGAGCACCCGGCGCAGTCGCTGCTCCTCCGGGCCCAGGCAGGCGACGATCTCGCTGGTCAGCATCAGCCCCTGCCCCTCGACCAGCAGCCCGCGCAGCACGAAGGGGTCGTTGGCGATGGCGATTGGGTCGATCTCGACCTCCTCCTGGCGCGCCTCCTTGCGCAGTTGCCACAGGTAGCGCTGGCCGCGCTGGTCGGTGGACTTGGCCAGGGCAGGGTGGTGGGCCAGCTCCGCGGGCTCCCGTGGCTCGCCATGCATGGCGATGTAGCGGTCGCTGGCGTAGACGAAGGAGCGGTAGCGCGCCAGGGGACGGGCGACCAGGGTGGAGTCCGGCAGCGGGCCGACCCGCAGTGCGACGTCGATCTGGTTGGCCACCAGGTCGAGGCGATCGTTGGAGAGCACCATCTCGATGCGCACCTGGGGGTGCTGCGCGCGAAACTCCCGCACCAGGACCGAGGTGAACTCGGTACACATGGTGAAGGGCGCGGTGACCCGCAGCCAGCCCCGCGGACTGCCCTCGAGCCGCTGGACGGCGCTCTCCGCCTCGCCGAGATCCTGGGCGATGCGATTGCAGTAGTCGAAGTAGACGGCACCGGCCTCGGTCAGGCTCAGCTTGCGGGTAGTACGGTTCAGGAGACGGGCTCCCAGACGCTGCTCGAGGCCCTGTACCTTGCGACTGACCGTCGTCTTGGAAAGGTGCAACTGATTGGCCGCCGCGATGAAACTGCCCTGTTCCACGACCTTGGCGAATATCAAGGCGTCGTTGAGATCCTGCAACATCGTCGTTGTCCTGTGCCGTGCTCGGAGATTCAGGGGAGGGAATACAGGAGTGGGGGAACGGCTGCACGGTGACTGTTCCGTCAACGGGACAGTATTTCCCTGACGACCCGACTAATCAAGTTATCGAGATGGCTTTATGGTGACGCACTGCATCAGGTTGCCGGTTGTCGATTTCCCACTCCATCAATCGACTGGATAGAGTCCACGGCAATTCAACTGCCAGGCCCAATGATAAACGGCGGAGTATTCCGCTATTCCGAGTCGATAGATAGAGGTCACTCATGAACGTCCACAAGATGTTCCATCGCGTGAGTCCCGGGCGAACTTTCATGGTTACCGCCATGTTCGCGGGACTCCTGTTCCTGGCCGGTTGTGACAGTCAGGCAGACAGTGCGCAGCAGGCACCGCCTCCCCCCCAGGTCAGCGTGGCCGATGTGGTGGTCGAGGACGTGCGTTTCTGGGACGAGTTCACCGGTCGCATCGAGGCGGTGGAGACGGTGGAGCTGCGCCCGCGGGTGACGGGGTACATCGAGAGCATCCACTACACCGAGGGCCAGAGCGTCGAGGCGGGTGAGGTGCTGTTCGTGATCGACCAGCGCCCCTACCGGGCCGAGCTGGCACGGGCCGAGGCCGATCTCGAGCGGGCGCGAGCTCGGGCCGAACTCGCCCGCAGCGAGGCCGCCAGGGCGGAGACCCTGGCCCAGACCCGCGCCATCTCCCGCGAAGAGCTGGACCAGCGCCGGGCGGCGGCGGCCCAGGCCGAGGCCGATATCCTGGCGGCGCGGGCGGCGGTCGACACGGCGAGCCTGAACATGGCGTTCACCGAGGTCCGGGCCCCCATCGCCGGGCGCACCGGCCGGGCCCTGGTGACCGTCGGCAACCTGGTCTCGGAGGCCACGCCGCTGACCAGCATCGTCTCCCTGGACGAGGTCCACGTGCACTTCTTCAGCGACGAGCAGACCTACCTGCAGTACGACGCCATGGCCCGCAACGGCGAGCGCGCGAGTTCCCGCGACGAGCGCACGCCGGTGCGGGTCGGGCTGGCCACCGATGTGGGCTATCCCTACGAGGGCGAGGTGGACTTCGTCGACAACCGACTGGACGCCGCGGCGGGGACGATCCTGACGCGTGCCGTGCTCGACAACGGCGACGGGCGTTTCGCGCCCGGCATGTTCGCCCGGGTGCAGCTGCTCGGCAACGGTGCCGACGACGCCATCCTGATCGACGACAAGGCGGTGCTGACCGACCAGGACCGCAAGTACGTCTACGTGGTCGACGACGAGGGCCGGGCACAGCGCCGCGACGTGGAGCTCGGGCGCATGGCCGAGGGACTGCGGGTGGTGGCGTCCGGCCTCGAGCCCGGTGACCGGGTGGTCGTGCGCGGTGCCCAGCGGATCTTCTTCCCGGGGATGCAGGTGGCGGCCGAGAGCGTCGACATGCGCGGGCCGACCGGCGCCGCCGGAGAGCTGGCCGCCACGCGCTGAGTGTCACGACTCCAGCGATCACCCTAACCCCTGAATGACGTCCTCGGGGCGGACGCCCTGTGTCCGCCCCGGGAGGGAGTCCTGCCATGGATTTTGCGAAATTCTTCGTCGACCGCCCGATCTTCGCCGCGGTGCTGTCGATCCTGATCTTCATCGCCGGGGCGATCACCATCCCGCTGCTGCCGGTCAGCGAGTACCCCGACGTGGTGCCGCCCACGGTGCAGGTGCGGGCGGTCTATCCCGGCGCCAACCCCAAGGAGATCGCCGAGACGGTGGCCACGCCGCTGGAGGAGGCGATCACCGGGGTCGAGAACCTGATGTACATGAAGTCGGTGGCCGGCTCCGACGGTGTGCTGGCGATGACCCTGACCTTCCGTCCCGGCACCGACCCGGACGCGGCCCAGGTACAGGTGCAGAACCGGGTCAGCCAGGCGCTGGCCAGGCTACCGGAGGAGGTGCGGCGCCAGGGGGTGACCACCGACAAGCAGTCGCCCGACCTGACGATGGTGCCGCAGCTGACCTCGCCGGATGGCCGCTACGACAGCACCTATCTGCGCAACTACGCGGCGCTGCACGTGCGCGACGAGCTGGCGCGGCTGCCCGGCGTCGGCCAGGCGATGCTGTTCGGCGCCGGCGACTACGCCATGCGGGTGTGGATCGATCCCGACCGGGCCGCCGCGAGGGGGCTGACCGCCGGCGATATCCTGGCGGCGATCCGCGAGCAGAACGTGCAGGTCTCGGCGGGCCAGCTCGGCGCGCCGCCGACGCCGGAGGCCTCGGACTTCCTGATCTCGATCAACGCCCAGGGGCGGTTGACCACCGAGGAGGAGTTCGGTGACATCATCGTCCGGGCCGGCAGTGACGGCCAGATCACCTACCTCTCCGATGTGGCCCGGCTCGAGCTCGGCGCCGCCGAGTACTCGCTGCGCTCGCTGCTCGACAACGATCCGGCCGTGGCGATCGGTATCTTCCAGGCGCCGGGCTCGAACGCCATCGCGTTGTCCGACGCGGTGCGCGAGAAGATGGAGGAGCTGGCCGAACGCTTTCCCGAAGGGGTGGAACACGAGATCGTCTACGATCCGACGGTGTTCGTGCGCGACTCCATCGAGTCGGTGATCAAGACCCTGCTCGAGGCAGTGCTGCTGGTGGTGCTGGTGGTGACGCTGTTCCTGCAGACCTGGCGTGCCTCGATCATCCCGCTGCTGGCGGTGCCGGTGTCGATCGTCGGTACCTTCGCGGTGCTCTACCTGCTGGGGTTCTCGATCAATACCCTGACGCTGTTCGGCCTGGTGCTGGCGATCGGCATCGTGGTCGACGACGCCATCGTGGTGGTCGAGAACGTCGAGCGCAACATCGCCGAAGGGTTGGCGCCGCTAGCGGCGGCGCACCAGGCGATGCGCGAGGTGAGCGGGCCGATCATCGCCATCTCGGTGGTGCTGTGCGCGGTGTTCGTGCCCATGGCCTTCCTCGAGGGCGTCACCGGCCAGTTCTACCGCCAGTTCGCGGTGACCATCGCCATCTCCACGGTGATCTCGGCGATCAACTCGCTGTCGCTGTCGCCGGCGCTGGCGGCGCTGCTGCTCAAGCCCCACGATGCCCCCCGGGATCGCTTCTCGCGGCTCATCGACGTCCTCTTCGGCTGGTTGTTCCGCCCCTTCAACCGCTTCTTCCACGCCGGCTCCGAACGCTACCAGGGCGGGGTCTCGCGCAGCCTGCGCAAGCGTGGCGTGGTGTTCGGCGTCTATGTCGTCCTGCTGGCGGCCACCGGGCTGATGTTCCAGGCGGTGCCGGGGGGGTTCATCCCCACCCAGGACAAGATGTACCTGATCGGCGGCACCAAGCTGCCCGAGGGCGCGTCGCTGGACCGCACCGAGGCGGTGATCCGGCGCATGACCGAGATCGCCCTGGAGACGGAAGGGGTCGAGGCGGCAGTGGCGTTCCCCGGCCTCAACCCGTTGCAGTTCACCAATACGCCCAACTCCGGCACGGTGTTCTTCGGCCTGGAACCGTTCGGCGATCGCCAGCGCAGCGCCGAGGAGATCAACGCCGAGCTCAACGGCAAGTTCGCCGCCCTGCAGGAGGCCTTCACTTTCGCCTTCATGCCGCCGGCGATCCTCGGCCTCGGTTCCGGTTCGGGGTTCTCGCTGTTCGTCCAGGACCGCGCCGGCCTCGGCTACGGTGCCTTGCAGGATGCCGTCGACGGCCTCAGCGGTGCCCTGGCGCAGACGCCGGGGATGGGCTATCCGATCACCTCCTACCAGTCCAATGTGCCGCAACTCGACCTGCACGTGGACCGGATCAAGGCCAAGACCCAGGGGGTGCCGCTGACCGACCTGTTCGAGACGCTGCAGGTCTACCTGGGGTCGGCCTACGTCAACGACTTCAATCGCTTCGGCCGGACCTGGCAGGTGATCGCCCAGGCCGATGGCGGCTTCCGCCTGGACGCCGAGAACATCGATCGCCTGCGCACCCGCAACGTCAACGGCGAGATGGTGCCGATCGGCAGCATGATCCATGTCAGCGAGACCTTCGGGCCGGATCCGGTGATCCGCTACAACGGCTACCCGGCCGCCGACCTGATGGGCGAGTCCGATCCGCGCCTGCTCTCTTCCAGCCAGGCACTGGCGGTGGTCGAGGGCCTGGCGCCGTCGGTGTTGCCGGCCGGCATGACCTTCGAATGGAGCGATTTGAGCTACCAGCAGGTCAACCAGGGCGGCGCCGCCCTGGTGGTCTTCCCGCTGGCGATCCTGCTGGTGTTCCTGGCGCTGGCCGCGCTCTACGAGAGCTGGACCCTGCCGCTGGCGGTGATCCTGATCGTGCCGATGTGCATGCTCTCGGCGCTGATCGGGGTGAAGCTCACCGGCGGCGACAACAACATCTTCGTGCAGGTCGGCCTGGTGGTGCTGATCGGCCTGGCGTGCAAGAACGCCATCCTGATCGTCGAGTTCGCCCGCGAGCTGGAACTGCAGGGCCGGGGCATCGTCGAGGCGGCGCTGGAGGCCTGCCACCTGCGCCTGCGGCCGATCATCATGACCTCGATCACCTTCACCGCGGCGGTGGTGCCGCTGATGCTGGCCAGTGGCGCCGGCGCCGAGGTGCGCCAGGCGCTGGGCACGGCGGTGTTCGCCGGCATGCTCGGCGTCACCCTGTTCGGCCTCTTCCTGACCCCGGTGTTCTACGTCGCCCTGCGCAAGCTGGTGACGCGTGACGCTTCCCCGTCCCGGGAATCCCTGCCAGCGGAGGGCGAATACCGTGCGTAACCAGCTGCTGATGCCCGTGCTGTTGACGCTCACGGCCTGCGCCGTGGGCCCCGACTATCGATCGCCCGAGTTGCCGGCGCCCGAGGCGCTGGTGCGTGCCGACGAGGCGCTCTATTCGGCCGACCCGGTCGAGGCCGAGTTCTGGCCGCGCTTCGAGGATCCCTTGCTGACGCAACTGGTGGAGGAGGCCCTGGCCGCCAACCACGACCTGCGTATCGGCCTGGCGCGCTATGACAGGAGCCGGGCGTTGCTGCGAGAGTCACGCCGGGACCTGGGGCCGACGGTCACGGCCGAGGGTGGTGTGGCGAATCAGCGCCTGAGCGCCGACCAGATGCCGGGTGTCTCACGCGCCGACCGCGACAGCGACAGCTTCGATACCGGCGTGGCGGCCTTCTGGGAGCTGGATTTCTTCGGCCGCGTGCGCCGCAGCGTCGAGGCCCAGCGCGCCGACGCCGAGGCCTCGGCCGCCGACCTGCGCGCGCTGCAGGTGGTGGTGGTCGCCGAACTGGTGGACAACTACTTCCGGCTACGCGGGCTGCAGGCGCAGCTCCGGGTCGCGCGGGCCAACGCCGACAACCAGCGCGAGTCGCTGGCGCTGGTGGACGCACGCCTCGAGGCGGGTCGCGGCACCGAGTTCGACAGCGTGCGCGCCCGGGCCCAGCTGGAGAGCACGCTGTCGCGCCTTCCGGCCCTCGAGGGAGAGATCGCCGCGACGATGCACCGCATCGCCGTGCTGGCGGGCAAGGAGCCCGCGGCACTGGTCGCGGTCCTGGAGGCACCGACCGAGCCGCCGGTCCTGCCGAGCCGGGTGGCCACCGGCCTGCCCAGCGAGCTGTTGCGCCGGCGCCCGGACATCGCCGCCGCCGAGCGCCGCCTGGAGGCCGCCAGCGCTCGCATCGGCGTCGCCACCGCCGACCTCTATCCGCGCTTCACCCTGGGCGGGCTGCTGGGGACCCAGGCGGCCAGCAGCGGCGACCTGTTCGCTCGCGACAGCGAGACGCGGCTGATCGCGCTCGGCATCGACTGGTCGTTCCTCGATGCGGGACGGGTCCGCGCCCGGATGGCGGCCGCCGATGCCGACGCCGCCGCCAACCTGGCCCGTTACGAGCAGACGGTCCTGGCGGCGCTCGAGGAGACAGAGACCGCCCTGGCCCGCTACGCCCAGGCGCTGCGCGAGCGCGAGCACCTGGTCGACGCCGCCGAGGCCAGCGCCGAGGCGGCGCGCCAGGCCCGGGTGCGCTTCGAGGTCGGGGTCATCGACTTCCTGGAGGTCATCGACGCCGAGCGCTCGCGGCTCGAGGCCGAGGACAGCCTGGCGCGCAGCCATACCCGCTCCGCCACGGCCCTGGTCGGGCTCTACAAGGCGCTGGCGGGTGGCTGGGAGGAGACCGGCCAGCGCGGGTAAGGGTGCCTCCCGCCCACGATATTCGTCATGGACCCCATGGGCTCGTGGGTAGTCGTCGAGCGTTGCGTCATGGCAGTGGATCATGGCGCCCCAGCCGTGGCGGGCCATGGGCTGACTGGTGGCGGGAGTCGTCTCGCCCTCGGGCCGTTCGCCTTCGGGCATGCGGATGCCGTACCGGGCGCGGGTCTCGCGCTCGACCGTGCGGACCAGGTCTTCGCCGAGCGCCAGGCTTTCCAGCAACCGCCGCTCCACGTCGTCGGTCAGGTGGGCCCGCGCCTGCTCATCCTGGCCCGCGTCGAACAGGCCTGCGGCATGCTGCTCGACGCCGCCTCGCTCCTCGATCAGGCCCTGTTCGAAGGCCTCGATCTCGCCGGTCACCGGACGCAGGAAGTCGGTCGGATGCTCGCAGGTATGGTAGAGCAGCCGCTTGAAGGTGCGCGTGGCATAGCGCGTCGCCTCCAGCGGCCCGTAGTCCGGGTCGATGAAGTGCGAGTCGGCGTCCTTGGTCATGTAGCGGTGCTGCTTGAACTCCGGTGGCACGTCTTCCGCGCCGACGGGAATCGCCACGAAGGGCGTGGTGATGGCACTGGTCACGGCTACCCACAGGGTCTGCAGCTCGGGGTGGACATCGGGACGCAGGTGGGCGACCTGGCCGTAGCCCGCGAAGTCAGTCGACCAGCGCGGGTCGCGTACGTAGGCCAGCATGTCGGCCAGGCTCAACGGCGCCATCTCGCGTAGTTCCGCTTCCCGTGCCGGCGGATGGCGTGCCTCGGTATAGAAGGCCGGATAGGTGTCGCCCGGATCCTCCGCCGGGAACGGCTGGCCGTAGACCTCCTGCAGGTCGAGGGTCTCGCCCTCGCCGTCCCACCAGCCCTGCTCGCGGGCAAAGTCGATGAAGTTGTCGGAGGCCAGGTAGTCGTCGTGCCGTTCATGGTCGACCGGAAAATCGTGAATATAGCCCGGGTACAGCACCCGTATCGTCTCGGCTCCCAGGCGTTCTGCCGCCCACAGCCCCTCGCCGCCGGCATAGTTGATGAATACCCACCCCTCGTCGGCATCGGCGATAAGGTGCGAGTTGCCGCCGTAGGTCGAGAACCCGTGCGCATCGATCAGGCCGCCGATGATCTCAACCGCCTCGCGCGCGGTGGTGGCGCGCTCCATCGCCGCCCGGGCCAGGTCGCTGTACTGCGGGCCGCGCTGCGGGGTCTCCTCGGCCGCGGCTTCCGACATTTCCACCAGTTCGGGACGCGACGGCGACCAGATGTCCCGCGCCGCCACGCCATGCTCGTTCAGTCCGCCATTGGTCAGCGGGGGCGGGAAGCCGGCGAACTCCGAGTAGTGCGAGGTGATGTACTTGTAGGTGGTATCGGCCTGGGGGATCTCGATCAGCTCGCCCGGGATGCGCGCCTGATCGGTCACACCGACCCGCCAGGTTGCCCCCTGCGGATGCGTCTGGCGCGGCACGATCTCGATCCAGTGGCTCGAGGGTTCATGGCCGAAGCCGGCCAGCAGGGTGGCGCCGTCCTCGGTCAGGGCGTTACCCACGTAGATGCCGAGGCTCTTTTCATTGGGGTGCCCCGGCGTCCCTTCGCCCGGGGGCATCTGGGGTGGCGATGCCGCCGATGCCGCGCCGGCAACGGCCCATGACACCAGCAGTGACAAGACCGGCACGGGCCGGTCACCCACACCGAGCCAGTGACTCATGACACTATCCTCCCCTCGCTGTCTGCCGGGGGCAGCAGCTCGTGTCGTGGTTGCGGGACGATCACCCGAAAGGTGGGCAAGGGGGGTAGGGGTGTCAAATGGGGGGAGCGGTGCCACTCGTTTCGGGGCTGGGCGACCCGATGTGCAACGCCGGGTGAGGAGGAGGCCGGCTCGGTGATTTCTTGCCACAATGGCTCTGAATCCACTCGCAAGGGAGTTGCCCCGATGTTCCGTTACCGCACAGGAAGGCGTCCCTCGTCGCTCTCTCCCCTCCATGCCCTCGCCCTGGTCGTCCTGATCCTCCTCGCGGGTTGCCAGATGCAGCCCCCGGAGCCCGTCGACGAGGACAAGATGGCCATTGACCGGATGCTGTCGTTGATCGATGAGCGGCTCGACGTCGCGGAGGACGTGGCCAGGGCCAAGTGGAACTCCGGGGCCGCCATCAATGCCCCGGAACGCGAGGCGCAGCTCCTCGACCGGGTCGCGGACGAGGCGAGCGAGGCCGGGGTCGACGAGGCCTTCGCCCGGGAGTTCTTCGAGAAGCAGTTCGACGCCAGCAAGCAGATCCAGCGTCGGCTTCAGCTTCGGTGGGTGCAGGAAGGACGGGGACCGTTCGCCAATCCGCCGGATCTCGCCGAGGAGGTCCGGCCGGTGCTCGATCGCCTGACCCCTCAGCTCATCGATTCGTTGAGCGACATGCAGCGGATCGCCCGGGTCGAGGGCGCGGGCCGTTACCTGGAGGCGCGTGCCCGGGTGCTGGTCCAGGACGACTTCGATGGCGAGCCGCGCGCCGTGGCGCTGAGACCCCTGTTCGAGGTCATGGCGCGGTAGCCGGGTGCGGCGGCTCCCTGGGGCCGGTATCGAGCCACCGCCCAAGCCGCCGCCTCATGACGCTCGAACCACTCGGGTTGTGATACCGTTTCCGGTGGGCAGGGCTCGCCGCCCCCCTTCGATGATGGGCCACCGATCGCCTGCCGCCAGCCCCTCACCCGGAATCGCCCTCGATGATCCATACCCCACCAGGCGACCGTCGCCAGTGCCGATCCCTCACCTTGCCAAACGGGCTCAGGATCCTGCTGCTTGCCGATCCTGCCGCCGACCAGGCGGCGGCCGCCATGAGCGTAGGCGCCGGGAGCGGCCAGGAGCCTCCCGATTGCGCGGGGCTGGCCCACCTGCTGGAGCACATGCTGTTCCTGGGCACGGAAAAGTACCCGGCGCCGGAGGATTTCCCGGCCTATATCCAGGGGCATGGCGGGCGCTATAACGCCACGACGGAGCTCGATCAGACCCGCTACTTCTTCGAGATCCCGCCGGCGCGGCTGGCCGATGCCCTGGATCGGTTCGCCCAGTTCTTCATCGCGCCGCGCCTGAGCATGTCGGCCATCGAGCAGGAACGTGAGGTGATCGATGCGGAGTATCGGGCACGCTTACAGGACGACGAGCAGCGGATCCTGGGCGTCATCAAGCAGGTGCTCGATCCGGCGCATCCCGCCAGCCGTTTTCTCGCCGGCAATCGGGACACCCTGGGGGCGGCCCCCGAGGTGCTGCGTCGGGTCCTGGTGGCCTTCCGGGAACGCCATTACACGGCCGCCAACCTGCAACTGGTGGTCGCCGGGCCGGCGTCGCTGGACAGCCTGGAGCGGCAGGTACGTCGCTATTTCGCCGACATTCCGTCCGGGACGATGCAGGAGTCGGCGGCCCATCCGCCCCTGCTGCCGCCGGGGAGTCTCCCCCTGGGGCTGGAGCTGCAGCCGACGCATCGCTGCCATGAACTGCGCCTGTGCTTTCCGGTGCCCGCCCCACGGCCCGACGATTACCAGCAACCCTGGGAGTCCCTGGGGCAGCTACTCGCGTTCCGCGGCCCCGGCAGCCTGCATGACCGGCTCATGGAGCGGGGGTGGCTCACGGACATCGACTGTTCGGTGCTGCTGGATACCCGCCCACAGGCGCTCTTCCAGATCAGGCTGAGCCTCACCCCCGACGGCATGGGCCACACCCAGGCCATCACGGCGGCGGTGTTCACCTGCTTGCGGCGCATCGAGGCGGACGGCATCGCCGCCTGGCGCCATCGGGAACGACAGGTACTGGTCGACCAGGGCTTCCGGCGCGTGGCAACGGCGTCTGGCATGGAGTTCGTCAAGTCGCTGGCCCACCAGCTCCACCGCTATCCCATCGCAGAAGCCCTGCGCGGCCCCTACCGGCTGGATGACTTCCAGCCCCGCGTGATCCACGATTGCCTGGCCCACCTGGTCCCGAGCAACCTGCTGGCGCTGACGATCGATCCCGCGGCCCGGGCCGATCGCACGAGCCCCTGGTTCCCGGCGCCCTACCGGATCGTGGGAAGGCTCGAACCCGAACCCGGGGGCGTCGAGGGGGAAGAGACTGCCGACTTCACGCTGCCGCCGCCCAACCCCTTCGTCATGGCGATACCCCCTATCGCACCGGACACGAGCGCCTCGCCCGTGCCCCGCCTGCTTCGCGACACCGGGCCGTGCCGGATCTGGTACCAGCCGCTCGCCCGGGAGGCGGACGCCCGAACCGATCTGTACCTGAACCTGGTGGCGGCCCAGCCGGCGACCACCCTGAGCGCCACCGTCCTGACCGAGCTGCTGATCGCCTGGCTGGAACGGGAGCTGGCCGGCGAGCTGCAGCAGGCACGGCTTGCGGGCCTGCAGGCGACGCTGAGTCGCCATCACCAGGGCATCACGCTGAAAGCCAGCGGGTTGCCCGCGCAGCTCGAGAGGCTGCTGCAACGGCTGGCGGGCTGCCTGACCCGCACCCCGATCACGGCGGTCCGCTTCGGCCAGGCCCGGCAGGTGCTGCAGGCACGCTGGCGCCAGCAGCGGCACGACTATGCGTTCCGTCGCCTGCTGCAACTGCCCGCGGCACGACTGGGCTACGGCTTCAGCGAAGAGGAGCGCCTGGCCACGCTGGCAACGGTTCAGCCGGAGCAGCTGCAGGGCTTCCGACACGAGCTGCTGGACGCCGCGGGCCTCGACGGCCTGATGGCGGGCAACCTGGACCGGCCGCAAGCGCAGCAGTTGGCCGCGGTGCTGGAAGAGCGCCTGTTGATCGGTGACCGGCTACCGGCAAGGCGCCAGCCACCGGCGGTCATGCCGCTGCAGGCGGGGCAGGCCTACCACTATCGGCTCGAGGCGAGCCATCCCGACAGCGCGGTGGCGCTGTACCTGCCGGCCCCCGATGCCTCGCCGCTGCAGGAGGCCCGTTATCGTCTGCTGTCCACGCTGCTGCACGATGCCTTCTTCCACCGGCTGCGCGTCGAACAGCAGCTGGGCTATGTGGTGTTGGCCCGCTACCTGCCCCTGCATGACCGCCCGGGGCTGATCCTGCTGGTGCAGTCGCCCTCGCTGTCGGTCACCGAGCTGCAACGGCAGATACGCCACTTCCTGACGGCGCCCGACAGGTCGCCGCTCGGGCTCGATCCCGAACGCTTCGCTCACTACCGCGAGGGCCTGCTGCAGACCCTGGGGGCGCAACAGCGGCAGCCTGCCCATCGGGTGGAGCTGTACTGGTCCTGCCTGGCCGCGGGCGATACCCGTTTCCAGCAGCCCCGGCAGCTGCGGCAGGCCGTCGCCGACCTGACCCTCGCGGAGCTGCAGCGGTTCTACCGGACGCAGCTGCTGTGCTCGCCCTGGGTCTGGCTGCATACCTGACCCCAGAGGGGTGGCCTCGGCACTTTTGTTGGCGGACACGCGGCCAGCGTCGGGATATTCGTGGAAAATCGCCAGGGTCGAACGTTATTGACCGGATTTGACCGTGGTCAACTGCTAAGCAATAGAGAACTGTTTGTCCAGTTAAAGGCTGAAAAGTTGCGACCAAGGGAGGTTGGTTCTACTTCCAAGGTTCTATACATGCATTTGTTTTGCCTCTCTAGCCTTGGTAAGGCAACGCCATCGGTTGCAACAACAAATAGCCAAGAGATCAGGAGGTTTTCATGCAATGGGTTGATCCGGAATTCTGTGATCTGCGTCTGGGCTTTGAAGTCACGGCCTATGTCTATGTGCGCTGACTATATCCACTAAATGAGTCGCCGGGAATGGCTCATGGTCATTCCCGGGTCAGGTCCGGATAATAATGAGGAGAAGGGGATGACAACGCATCATCAGGTTCGCATGAGCGACACTTGTGTCATCAGTCCTACCTTTCTCTTTCGGTGGGAAGAGTCCCAGGATGCCCATGTGCTTCTCTACCCCGAGGGCATCGTCAAGCTGAACGAGACAGGCGGCACCATCCTGAAGCATTGCGATGGCGAGTCGACCGTCGCCGAGCTCGTCGACAAACTCAACGAGCGCTACAACACCGATCGTGAAGCCATCACCCAAGGCGTCATCAAGTTCCTGGAGGTGTCCCATGCCAAAGGCTGGATCCGCGTTACGTCTTGATGGTGATGGCAAGCCCATCTGGGTGCTGCTCGAGCTCACCTACCAATGCCCGCTCAAGTGCGTTTTCTGCAGCAATTCGCTGGATTTCGACCGCTACCGGGAGGATGAGCTGAGCACCGAGGAATGGAAGGGCGTGATACGCGATGCCCGCAGGATGGGCGCCATGCAGATCGGTTTCTCCGGGGGCGAGCCCACCTTGCGCAAGGACCTCGAGGAGCTGGTCGGCGAGGCCCATGATCTCGGCTATTACACCAACCTGATCACGTCCGGGATCGGACTCACCTCGAAACGCCTGGCGTCACTCAAGGAGGCGGGGCTCAAGCACATCCAACTGGGCTTCCAGTCCAGTGACCGTCACACGGCGAACATGCTGGCGGGGGTGGAAAGCTTCGACAGGAAATTGACGATCGCCAAGGAGATCAAGGCACACGGTTTTCCCATGGTGTTGAACGTCCCCATCTCTCGCCACAATATCGCCCAGGTACCCGACATCATCGATCTGGCCAGCGAACTGGGCGTGGAGTACCTGGAGCTGGCCAATATCCAGTACTACAACTGGGCGCTGCTCAACCGGGACCGGCTGCTGCCGACCCGCGAGGAACTGGAGTGGGCAGAAGCGGAGGTGAACGCGGCCCGTGAGCGCCTGGGCGACTCGCTGACCATCTTCTTCGTCATCCCCGACTATTACGAAGGCCGCCCCAAGGCGTGCATGAACGGCTGGGGCTCCATTCACCTGACCATTGCGCCGGATGGCGCGGCCCTGCCCTGTTCCCAGGCCCGCACCATCGACACCCTGGAGTTCCCCAATGTCAGGGAACACAGCCTCGAATGGCTGTGGCGGGAGTCTCCCACCTTCCAGAAATTCCGCGGCAATGACTGGATGAAGGAGCCCTGCCGCAGCTGTGACGAGAGGGAGCAGGATTTCGGCGGCTGCCGCTGTCAGGCGCTGCTGTTGACGGGAGACGCCGCCAATGCGGACCCCGCCTGCAGCAAGTCCCCGCACCACCATCTCATTCGGCGGGCCATCAACCAGGCTGAGTGCGCGGAAAAGCACGAGGGCTCACTGATCGCCCGCCAGGGCGGCCATCACCTGGGGAGAAACGTGACATGAAACTGCCGCACGACTCCCTCGGGGGGACCCTGGTCGCCGGGATGACACTGACTCTCGCGCTGTACCTGGTTGTCCGGATGCTGGTTTAGGAGCCGTACGCCCATGATTCTTGCACTGCTCGACTTCGTGTTCCGCTGGGCGCACTTGATCTTCGCGCTCGTCTGGATCGGTCACAATTACGCCAACGTGGTGAAGCATCCCACCTTCACGCCGCTCAACGGCGAGGCGAACGAAGCGCAGCGCACCGCGTCACTGGAGGCGCGGATGCAGCGCGAACATGGCACCTTTCGCCATGCCTCCATCGTGGTCTGGGTATCCGGCATGGGCATGCTGTGGTATCGGGGCTGGCTGGGCGACGCCCTGCTGCTCGACGGGCCCTATGCGGTGATCGGCATGGGGGCCTGGATCGGCACCCTGATGCTGCTCAACCTGTGGTTGGTGCTCTGGCCCCACCAGAAAAAGGTGCTGGGCTTCGTGCCGGCGCCGATGGAGGAGCGGGTGCGCTGTTCACGAATCACCTTCCTGTCGTCACGCACCAATACGATCCTGTCGATTCCGTTACTGTTCTTCATGGCGGCCAGCGGGCATGGCCTGCACCTGTTCTGATGGTCAGCAGACGAGTGGCAAGCGAATGATCTCCTCACCCGTTTACAACTTCGCCGCCGGCCCTGGCATCATGCCCCGGGAGGTCCTGTTGCAGGCCCAGCAGGAGTTGCTGGATTGGCGGCAAAGCGGCATGTCCGTCATGGAGATGCCCTTCACCGGCGAGGAGTTCCAGACCATCATGCGGCAGGCCCGGCAGGATCTTCGCGAGCTGCTCGGCGTGCCTGCCGACTACCGCATCCTGTTCCTGCAGGGTGGCGCCTCGGCGCAATTCTCACTGCTGCCCATGAACCTGCTGCCCCCCGGGGCCACGGCGGACTATGTCGACACGGGGCACTGGTCCCGCAAGGCGATCGAGGAGGGCAGCCGTTACGCGCGGATCAATGTCGCCGCCAGCGGGGCGGACCACAACTACCGCCATGTCCCCGCTCAGGCAAGGTGGCAACTGGATCCGGGGGCGGGCTACTGCCATATCACCAGCAACGAAACGGCCGATGGCCTGGCGTACCACTGGCTGCCGGATACCGGAAACGTGCCGCTGGTCGCCGACATGACGTCCGATTTCCTGTCACGTCCCATCGCCATCGAGCGTTTCGGGGTCATCTATGCTGGCGCGCAGAAGAACATCGGGCCTGCCGGGCTGACCATCGTCATCATCCGTGACGACCTGATTCAACCGGCGCGGCCGGAGACCCCCTCCGCCTTCAGCTACCGGGTTCAGGCCGAAAGCGAGGGACGGTTCAACACGCCGTTGACCTATGCGGTCTATATTGCCGGCCTGGTGTTTCGCTGGCTGAAGCGCCAGGGCGGGCTGGGCGCCATCGCTGAGCGCAATCGGCGCAAGAGCGACAGGCTGTACGACGCCATCGACGGCAGCGACGTTTACGTCTGCCCCCAACGTGCGGCGGACAGGTCGCGCATGAATGCCTGCTTTCACCTGGCCGACGCCTCGCTGACGACCGAGTTCCTGCGGCAGGCCCGGCAGCAGGGGTTGCTGAACCTGCAGGGCCATCCGGCCGTCGGGGGGCTGCGTGCCAGCCTCTACAATGCCATGCCCGACGCGGGCGTCGAGGCGCTGATCGCCTTCATGCAGGCGTTCGCCGCACGGCACACCTGATCGCCGTGCCCGGCCGCTGGCCGGCAACGGTTGCCTGACTACCACTCCCGGGTTGCCCCCATGTCCCGACGCCTCATGACCGCCTTGATGCATCGCAGGCCCCAACTGGGCCGCCGGCTCGCCTTGGCCCGGGCCAGGCTGAGCGCCCGGGCCCCGTGGTGCTTGATCGACCGGGAGGCGCTTTTGGCAACCACCGCCCCGGTGCAGGCCATGGGGCTGACCTTTCCGAACCCGCTCGGCATCGCCGCCGGTTTCGATAAACGGGGCCAACTGGGCCGGCACGCGGGGGGCCTGGGATTCGGCTGCATCGAAATCGGCACGCTGCACCCGCGGGATGCAGAACTACGCGTTGTCAGCGATCGTGTGTCCCTGGCCACCGGCACCATCCTGGGGATTAACATCGGGATGAGCCCCGAGACAGAACCGCCCTATGCCCAGCATGACTATCTCGTCGGTCTGCGGGCGGTATGGGGCCAGGCCGACTATGTCGCCATCAACCTGTGCAGCCCCCAGGCGGCCGAACTGCTGCACCCGACCCGGAGGGAGATCTTGGACAGGCTGCTGGTCGCCCTGAAGCGGGAGCAGCGGGCCCTGACCGCGCTGTCCGGCCGCTACGTGCCCCTGGCCGTGAAGATCAAGCTGGGGCTCGAGGCCGCCGAGTTCCCCGAGGCCGTGCCCCGCCTGGCGGCACTGCGCTTCGATGCGCTGATCGCGGCGCTCGATGGCGGACCGCCGGCCACGCCGCAGCGCTATGCCGACTGGCAGGGGCCGGAACGGCAACGCCGGGCCTGCGATCGGATCGAGCGGCTTGCCGTCGCGCTCTCGGGGCGCCTGCCGATCATCGCGGTGGGCGGGATTCGCTCGGCCCAGCATGTCGCCGGGCGGCTGCGTGCCGGTGCCACCCTGGTGCAGCTGCACGACGCCCTGGTCTACGAGGGACCCTGGGTCGCCCTCGCCATTCAGCGAGCGGGAGCCCGGGGTGCCGGGGACACCTGAACGGGAGCGTGTGCGACGGTGCCGCTCAGGGGCGCCACCGGGCCGGATGCTCGTCCCTGAGCACGCCGTGCTCGTCCCAGTCGTCCCAGCCGCTGAAGGGAATCGGGCTGGCCTCCTCGAGGGTGGCCAGCCGCCGGGCCCAGTTCGCCTTCGCGGTCTCGAGATGGGCGCAGAAGTCCGCTTCCGCCTGGTAGCTGAGCCCGCCGCCCTGGACGCCGTAGGTGGCCTGTGGCGCCAGCACGCTCATGCCCAGGTAGTAGAGCGAGCAGTGCATGGGCCACATCAGGGTCGCCATGTCGCCGCCGCGGCCGTGCCGCGTGAAGGCCGGCGCCGGCGAACCGGTGGTCACCGAGCAGATCGCACGCTTGCCACGAAAGCGCCCGCGATCGTAGCGCATGCTCCCGGAGTAGGCCCCGCCATAGACGCAGACCCGATCGAACCAGCCCTTGAGCATCGCCGGCAGGCCGTGCCACCAGAGGGGAAACTGCAGGATCACCAGGTCGGCCCGCTCCAGCCGGGCGATCTCGCGCCGCACGTCGTCGGGGAGGGTGCCGGCGTTGAAGGCGTGGCGCTGCTCGGTCAGCGGCAGGAACGTCTCCGGCTCGGCGCGCTCGACGAAGTGTGCCGGGTGCTCGACGGGGTCGAACCCCTCGGCGTAGAGGTCCGAGACCTCGACGCTGTGGCCGAGGCGCTCGAGAGTCTCCACCGCCACGTCCTTCAGGGCGCCGTTGAACGAGCGGGGCTCGGGGTGGCAGTAGACGATCAGGGCATGCATGGCGAGTCATCTCCTTGTCGCGAGGGTTGAACCCGCAGGCTAGCCTCAGCGATATGGAACAGTAATTCCCTATTCATGAAAGTGGAGCTTGCATGAATGAACAACATCTCGGCTGGGATGACCTGCGCGTGGCGCTGGCGATCGCCGAGGCGGGGTCGCTGTCGGGGGCCGGACGCCGGCTGGGGCTGAGTCATGCCACGCTGTTCCGGCGTCTCAATGCCATCGAGCGACGCCTGGGGGTCAGGCTGTTCGAGCGGGCACGAACCGGCTATTCGCCGACGGCGGCGGGGGAGGAGCTCGCGGCGACGGCCGCGCGGGTGGAAGCCGAGGTCCTGCGCGCCGAACGGCGCCTGGTGGGGCGCGACCTTCGGCTATCGGGAACGGTGCGGGTGACCACCACGGATACCCTGCTGATGGGCCTGCTGTCGCCGATCCTGGCCGACTTCCGTCGGGCCCATCCGGACATCGTGCTCGAGGTCGCGGTTTCCAACCAGCTGTTCAACCTCTCCCAGCGCGACGCCGACGTGGCGGTGCGGCCCTCGTCGTCGCCACCCGAGCATCTGGTGGGGCGGCGGGTCGGCAGCATCGCCCAGGCGATCTATGCCCGGGCCGACGGGGCGGGGGACGCCGCCGCCTGGATCGGGCCGGATCGCCACCTGGGCTATGCGCCGCTGGAGGCCTGGATGGCCGACAAGGGAGCCGACGCCCACTGCCGCTACCGCGTCGATACCCTGCTCGGCATGCTGGCCGCCGTGCGCGACGGCCTGGGCCGCGCCGTGCTGCCCTGCTACCTGGCCGACGCCGAGCCGTCGCTGACGCGCCTCGGCGAGCCGATTCCCGAGCTCGCCACCGAGCTGTGGCTGCTGACCCACCCCGACCTGCGCCGGGTGGCGCGTATCCCAATGAAAGAGCCCCTGCGAGAGGTAGGGGCCCTGAAGGTCATCAAGTAAAATGGAGTCTTTTTTAATAGTCGTAGCCATTCATGAACGGATCATTGATCGGGTCATTCCGCTGGCTCGGGCTATTCAGCATGACGGGAGTGGTGGTTATATGCCCCCTAAAGGCAGGCTGGGTTATGTCTCGGGGATCATTGACCGGATCACTCCGGAAGCTTGGGCTAAGATCTTTCGTAACGAGACCGTTCTCCGTCACAGGACCCCGAAAGGCCGCTTGGGTTATGTCTCGAGGATCATTGACCGGATTGCTCCGGAAGCTGGGGCTGATCATGTCCTCGCCGATAACGATCACCGCCGGCAGGGCCACCTCATCGGACAACGCCAGCGGACTGATCATGAGGCCCATGGAAACGCCGAGAATGCCAAACTTCTTGATAAGATTCGTGGAAATCATGATGCACCTCCCACTTCGTTTCAGTTCAGGATAATGGTCAGGAGCACGGAGTGTGTTCCATGTAGCTTGGTAGAGGGAGGTGAAGTGAATCTTACAAAAAATTCTCGTATTATAAATAACATTGTATTCTATGGGGTGGGTAAAATGTTATGTAAGGTTCGTGCTGGTTTCGTCGCCCGCGACTCCCACTCCGAGGATCGACTGCCGACTGGGCGAACGACCGACGGGCTGGTCGGCTTCACACCTGTCCGTAGCGTCCGGCCTCCTCGCCCAGCCAGCGGCGTAGGGTGTGCAGAAACCAGGGGATCATTCCACCGAGGCGCTGGCGAGCCGTCTTCCTGCACCGTGATCGAGTATCGCCAGCCGTCCGGCGGCGAACCGTCCAGATCGGTAATGAAACCATCCTGGATGCTACGCTTATCGCCCTCGATTTGGGTCGCTCCTCCAGTTTCCGGGTAGGCTTCGGATGAACAACCTACCGAGAGATCACACCTAGCGTATGATGATGACGCGAAGCGATGGAAAGCGATCCCGAGTGAGAGCAGAACATACCCAATGAAAGAGCCCCTGCGAGAGGTAGGGGCCCTGAAGGTCATCAAGTGAAATGGAGTCTTTTTTAATAGTCGTAGCCATTCATGAGCGGATCATTGGCCGGATTACTCTGGAAGCTTGGGCTAAGATCTTCCGTAGCTAAACCGCTCGCGGTCACAGGACCCCGAAAGGCCGCTTGGGTTATGTATCGGGAATCATTGACCGGATTACTCCGGAAGCTTGGGCTAAGATCTGCCGTAGCGAAACCGTTCGCCGTCACAGGACCCCGAAAGGCCGCTTGGGTTATGTCTCGAGGATCATTGACCGGATTGCTCCGGAAGCTGGGGCTGATCATGTCCTCGCCGATAACGATCACCGCCGGCAGGGCCACCTCATCGGACAACGCCAGCGGACTGATCATGAGGCCCATGGAAACGCCGAGTATGCCAAACTTCTTGATAAGATTCGGGGAAATCATGCTGCACCTCCCGCTGCGTTGCAGTTCAGGAAAAATAGTCAGGAGCACAGTGTGTGCTCTATACAGCTTAGTAGAGGGAGGTGGGGTTATCTTACAAAAGCTTTCGGATTGTAAATAATGTTATGGTCTATGGAGTGGATGAAATGTTATGTAAGGTTTGTGCTGATTTTATCGACTAATAAATTAGTGCCAGTATTTTCTGGCTCGCTGTATGAAATCCTGAATCCGTGAACCCGGCACCCCGGAATGCTGCTAACCCACTGACGTGCATGGTAACGTAGCCAAAACAGCCATTCACCCGTACTGCGCCATGCCCAACGTCAAATTCCGCGCCAGTGGTCGTGCCCTCACCCCTTCATGAGGGTGGCCTGAAAACGAAGATAGCGGATGGTATTCTCTTGAGAAATCAGTGCGTTCCGCCAAGAACCTGATTCAAGAGGACCATCCGCTAGGGGTGAAACTGTATCCACCATGACGCCCTCCTTCAATGGCTCTGTCCGCGTCGAGCTGAGCGGCCAGCGCACCACCAGCGACAGCGGTGCCTTGCTCCTGCGTGAAGCCCTCGACAGCAGCGGAGTCATCGCCGCGCTTGGGGACCATCTGGTCGATCCACGTGATCCGCAGCGTGTCCGTCACTCGCTGGCCTTGCCCCCTCGTTGAGCGCCCGGTAGTAGCTGACGGTGGACTCCCAGCTCATGCCGCCAAGCAAGCCAATGGTCTTCATGGAGATTCCGTGCTCCTCGTCACTCCTCGATTTCCCAGACAGGGTTCCAGGCCACTTCCCACAGATGGCCGTCGGGATCCTGGAAGTAGCCGGCATAGCCGCCCCAGAAGGTCTCGTGAGCGGGCTTGGTGATCGTGGCGCCGGCGCTTCTCGCCTGCTCCATGACGCTATCGACCTCTTCCCGGGAGGCGACATTGTGCGCCAGGGTGAACTCGGTCGCGCTCGGCGCGCCCATCGGCAGGTTCGCGTCATTGGCGATACAGCGGCGCGGCCAGACCCCGAGCTTCAGCCCGCCCTGCAGCTCGAAGAACGCCACGGCCCCGTCGCCTTCCTCGAACTCCTCGCCGACGATGCCGGGCGTTTCCAGGCCGAGGTCATCGCGATAGAAGCGCAGCGCGCGTTCCAGATCGTCGACGCCTAACGTGATCAGCGTGATACGCGGTTGCATGTGATGCTACCCCTGTTCGTGACAAATCATCCCCGGGCAAACCCCGGTGAGGTGAAATTCAGGGTAGATCAAGTTGTCTCTGCGGGTAGTGCCCGGTGTCCGGGGCGTTCGTTCACGACTCGTACTCGTCGTGGCGACGGTTCCAGGCATAGGGGGCGGTCTGGGGCCAGCCCGCTGGTGACTCTTCCCAGGTCTCCTGGCGGCCGTAGGGCGTCAGGTCCAGGTAGGTCCAGTGGCTGCCCAGGTACTCGACGCCGCGCCGACCGGTGAAGTAGGTCCGGTAGATACGCTGGCCGTCGCGCAGGAAGACGCTGACCCCGTGGCGCTCGCCGCGGTCGGTGTCCGGAGCGCAGCAGTCCTGGCTCGTCACGCCCATGTCGAGGTTGAAGTCGCTGCCCAGGGAGGAGTACCAGGGCGGATGCCGCCAGCCCATGCGCGCCCGGTAGCGTTCCAGCTTTGCCAGGGGTGCGCGGGAGACCAGCACCAGGCTGGTGTCGCGGGCGTGCAGGTGGGCGGGATGGCTCATGGCATCCACCACCCAGGAGCAGCCGTCGCAACCGGCCTCCCAGTCGGGGCCGAACATGAAGTGATAGACGATCAGCTGCTGTCGTCCCTCGAACAGGTCGAGGAGACTCGCGGTGCCCGCTGGCCCCTCGAAGGTGTACGCCTTCGTTACCTCGACCATCGGCAGTCGTCGGCGCTCGGCGTTCAATCTGTCACGAGCGCGGGTAAGCTCTTTTTCCTTGGCGATCTGGCGCTCTAATGCGGCCTGCCACTCGTCCATCGAGACGATGGGTGGTAGCGGATGGGGGGCAGACATGGGAGACCTCCTCTGGCGATTCAGGTCAGGTTGAGCTGCCACGACACGCCGAAGCGGTCGTTGAGCCAGGTGAAGCGGGCGCTGAAGCCGTAGTCATCGGGCGGCATCAGCACCTCTCCACCTGACGATAGCGGGGGGATGGTGTCCCTGAGCTCCTCCGCCAGCTGCTCGAGGTCCGCCCGCAGCCCTCGCCCCATGCCCACCGGCATCGCCAGGTAACGCGGCCGGGCGGGGGCGTCGAAGTTATGCAGGTAGCAGGCGTCGGCGGGCGACGGGCCCTGCTTCGCCCGCTCGGCGAGGAAGCGGCTGACCAGACCGTGGCGGCCGTGGTCGGGCGAGCCCAGCACGAACAGGTTGAAGCCGTCGCTGCGGATCGCCGTGCCGAAGCCCAGGGCGTCGTGGGCGCGCGGATGGCGAAAGACCGGCTCGAGGGAGTCCAACTCGCTGGTCACCTCGAAGTCGAAGGCGTCCTCCGCACACTCCCAATAGACCTGGATGACGTCGAGCGGCTGCACCATGCCCTTCCTCCTCTTCCATCATGACCAGTATGGAGGAGGCGGCCGGGGCGTGCCCGATGCTGGGCGAGGTACCGCGACTACACCAGGTGCGGCTCGAGCCAGCGCCTCAGCTGCGGGCCCTGCACCGCCCCGGCCTGGCGGGCGATCTCGCGCCCCCCGTGAAAGACGATCAGGGTGGGAATGCTGCGGATCCCGAAGCGCCCGGCCAGGGTCGGTTCGGCCTCGGTATCGAGCTTGGCGAAGCGGATCCGCGGCTCCAGCTCGGCGGCGGTCTGGGCGAAGAGCGGCGCCATCATCTTGCAGGGCCCGCACCAGCCGGCCCAGAAGTCCACCACAACCGGCAGTTCGCTGCGCTCGACCAGGGCGGCGTAGTTGGCGCCGGTGAGTTCCAGGGGCGCGGCGGTAAACAGCGCCTGCTTGCACTTGCCGCAGCGCGGCGCGTCGGCCAGCCGCGTCGCGGCCACACGGTTGATGGCCAGGCAGTGGGGGCAGGCCAGTTGCAGCGAATCGGACATGGGAGAGCTCCGGCGAGGTGGCGGTTGATTGATTGGGGGTATGGAGGCGCACCCAACCCACTTCAACCCGCCTCTTTCATCAGGCCCTTTGCTGAGCAGCACTTCCGGCATCTCAGCAACGCTCAGCCAGTTCCTCCACCATCTCGCTACCGAGCAGCGAGATTCTGATAGTGCGAGGCTTTTGAATCCCTGACTTGTCATTCCCATAGGCTATGAATCGCTGTC